>NZ_JBNAFK010000018.1:0-78810 GCF_049716185.1 Kocuria sp. CH-021
ACCCGGATCGGACCGCTCGGCCTTGCTCCCGTCATTTAGCTCTGTCAGAAGCACGCCACTTATCGCTGCGGGTCACATCCGCATGATTCCGCGGTTCGGCCTGTCTCGCATCCTTGTGCTTTATCCATGCCTCTAGAATTTGATACTCAACGTCGGTTGCGAGACAGATGAGGTGGACATGGGGAAGCTGATCGGGTACTCCCGCGTGTCGACACGGCAGCAGGACGCGGACCGTCAAGTGTCTGACCTCCTGAATGCCGGCGTGCGGCGCGATGACCTCTATGTGGACAGTGGAGTGTCTGGAGGGCGTGCTTCGCGTCCGGAGTTCGACCGAGCGGTGGCCGCCCTCGAGAAGGGTGACACGCTGGTGATCACCACGTTGGACCGTCTGGGCCGCTCCACGCAGAACTTGCTGGCCTTCGCGGAAGCTCTGCGGAGCAGGGGAGCCGGGCTGCGGGTGCTCAACCTCGGTGGGGGAGACGTGGACACCGCCACCCCGATGGGGTCCATGCTCTTCACCGTCATGGCCGCCCTGGCCCAGATGGAGTTGGAGATCAAACGGGAGCGGATCACCGACTCGGTGGCCAAGCGCCGGGCCGCCGGGAAGGATCTCGGCGGGCGCCGGCAGACCTTCACCGACTCGCAGATCCGCAACGCCCTGCGCCTGATCGAGTCCGGGGAGCCGGCGACCCAGGTGGCCCGGGACCTCGGTATGTCCCGAGCTACCCTCTACCGGCGGATCCAGGAGTTGCCGCTATCAGCGGTCTGAGTTCACAGGACCCGAAAGACGGTGAGGCCGGCACCTCCCACGGGAGGTGCCGGCGCCACCGTCGTTCGCCTGCGGGGCTGCTCAGCTGTTGATGACCTGGGGGGCGCCGAGGTGCTTGAGGCCTTCGACGCCGAACTCCAAGCCGTAGCCGGACTGCTTGGCCCCGCCGAAGGGGATACGCGGGTCGACGTTGCCGTGCTTATTGATCCACACCGTGCCGGCCTCGATACGGGCGGCGACCTCCCGGGCCTTGGCGGGGTCGGCCGACCACACCGAGGCCCCCAGGCCCACCTCCAGAGAGTTGGCCATCTTGATGGCTTCCTCGAGGTCGGTGTACTTGATGATCGGCAGAGCCGGGCCGAACTGTTCCTCGGCCACCAGCGGGTTGTCGTTGTCCAGATCGGCCACCAGGGTCGCAGGGTAGAAGTAGCCGGGCTTGCCGGTCTCGGGGTTCCCGCCGATGAGCACCCGGCCGCCGCCGGCCTTGGCCTTCTCCACGAGGTCGGCCACGACGTCGTACTGGGCCTGGTTCTGCAGCGGGCCCAGCACGTTGTTCTCGTCCAAGCCCACGCCCATGGGCATGGCCGCGGCGACCTCGGTGAGGGCCTCGCACACGGAGTCGTAGACGTCTTCGTGGACGTAGAGGCGCTTGAGCGCCGCACAGGTCTGGCCGGTGTTGAGGAACGCCCCCCAGAACAGGGTCTCGGCTATGGCCGCCGGGTCGACGTCGGGCAGCACGATGCCGGCGTCGTTGCCGCCCAGTTCCATGGTCAGGCGCTTGACGTTGTCGGCGGAGCTGCGGATGATCGCCTTCCCGGCGGGGGTGGAGCCGGTGAACATGATCTTGTCCACCCCGGGGTGGGCGACCAGGCGCTCACCGATCTCCCGGTCCCCGGTAACCACCTGCAGCACGTCGGCCGGCAGCGCCTGGTTGAGCACGTGGACCAGGGCCAGCACCGACAGTGGGGTGTAGCCCGACGGCTTGACGACCACGGTGTTGCCCATGCGCAGGGACGGGGCGATCTGCCAGGTGTGAATCATCATCGGCCAGTTCCACGGCCCGATGGCTCCGACCACGCCCAGGGGCCGGTAGTGCAGCTCCGCCTTCGTGCCCTCCTCATCCACCAGGGTTTCCGGCTCCAGTTCCAGTGCGGCGGTGGCGCGCAGCCAGGCCGCGCACGCCCCAACCTCGAAGCGGGCGTTGGGGCCGTTGAGCGGTTTGCCCTGCTCCCGGCTCAGCAGCTCGGCCAGCGCCTCAGCGTTGGCCTCCACGGCGTCGGCTGCGGCCACCAGCAGGGCCGAGCGTTCGGTGTGGCCACGGGCGGCCCATGCCGGCTGCGCGGTGCGGGCGGCGCTCACGGCCGTCTCCAGATCCGTCAGGGTGTGCTTGGGGGCCCGTCCAACGACTTCCCCGGTGGCCGGATCCAGCATGGTGCGCCCGCCCTCGGCGGGCTGGATCACGGCCAGCAGCTCGGCCGCATTCGAGAAGGTGGACAGGGTGGGGGATTCGGCAGTCATGGTAGTTCTCCTTGGTCGTGCTGGGGCGGATGGCGAAGATCGATGGATTCCAGGTCGGAGCCAAATAGAAGGTGATGGCGATCTCGTGGAGGGGTGGGGCCGGGGCAGGGCCACGGCGAAACGGCCCCGCCCCGGCGGTCTGTGGGTGGAGGCTCAGGCGGTGAGCTCGGCTTCCTTGGGCTGGGGCTGGGCCAGCAGCTCCTGGACATGGCGGGCGGCGGTGAGCCCGCTCTCGATGGCGCCGTCGATGAAGCCGCCCCAACCGGTGGCGTAGTCGGCCCCGGCGAGGAACATCCGTCCGTCGGGGCGCTGCAGGTCCTCGAAGCACTCGGTGAGATGACCGGCGTAGTGCATGGGCCAGGTCTCCCCGGCGTACTCGTCATCGACCCAGTTGTGCCCGGTGACCTCCAGGACCTCCAGCCCGGGCGCGAGCTCATCGAGCATCGCCTGGGCGGCGGTCACGTCGTCGATGGGCACCACGGTGGCGTCGGGGCCGAAGGCGACCAGGGTGGTGGTGTCGGCGTCGAAGTACTCGGCCTGGACGAAGTTCAGCGGCGACTCCGCCGGCGCGAAGGCCACGAACCGTTCCTGGCGCCCGGCGACCTTGATCCACAGCTTCGCCCCGCGCCCGGCCTGACCCCGTTGGGCAGCCTTGGCCTTGGGCGCGGACAGGGCCGGGGTGAACTCCACCGAGCCCAGGGCGCCCAGGGGCAGGGTGAGGACCACGGCCGCGCCGGTGAACCGGGTCCCGTCGGCGGTGGTGACGGACACCGTTCCGTCCGTCTGGTTCACGGCGGTGACCGGGGTGTTCAGGTGCAGATCGATCTCGGCGTCGGCGCGGATCGCCTCGATGAGCGCCTTGGTGCCGCCGTCGATCTTGTAGGTGGCGCAGGCCTCGAACATCAGCATCCAGTCCCCGTTGGAGATCGCCGCCCAGCGCAGGGCCTGGGTGTAGGCCGCCTCGTCCAGGCGGCCGTTGAAGTTCAGCGCCCAGAACGACCGCACGAGCTCCCGGACCTGCGGCTCCAGGTCCAGGTCGTCGATGGCCTGAGCCAGGGTGATGCCGTCGAGCTCGGTGCAGGCGGGGTTGTGCAGCGGCTCCCAGGGCAGCGGGAAGACCTCCCGGGAGCGGGCCAGCAGGGCGGTGTTGGCCTCGTCCATCAGCTCCAGGATCTCCTCGGCCCCGCCCTTGACGATCTGCCCGTCGACGCGGCGGTAGCCGGTGGTGAACTCCGGGCCGGTGACGGGTCTGATGCCGTAGCGGCCCATCTCGGCCCACACGAAGGGCTGGATCCAGTGCACCCAGGTCCCGCCGAGCTCCAGGGACCGGCCCATCCGGTCCTCGAGCCAGGTGCGCCCGCCGATGCGGTCTTTGGCCTCGAGCACGGTCACGGTGCGGCCGCGCTGGGACAGCTCCCGGGCCGCGGTCAGCCCGGCGAAACCAGCGCCGATGACGACGACGTCACTGGTGGTCTCTGTCATGGTGGTCTCTTTCATGTGGTGGGACGGTGGGTGCTGGCGCTTGACGGTGGACAAAGGGTCTCTTGGCCTCGTCCTGGATGGGTGGCGTGCCCTGTGTGGACCGTGGGTTGCACGCTGATCACGGGCGCTGCCCAACCCGGTCTTGGATGGGGGAGTCTCCGTCGGTGAATTCCAGTGGGGGAACGGCCGAGCGGGCGAGGTACCCGAAGTCGGAGACGATCGATGTTCCGTTGATCGGCGCGCTGACAGGGGAGGCGAGGAAGGCCGCGTGCCGGGCGAGCTGGTCCGGGCGCATGACTGGCAGCCCGGAGCCTTCGAAGCCGTCGGGTCGGCCGAGGTCGGTGCGGGACATGGGCGTGTCCACGACCCCAGGGCACAGGCAGTTCACCCGCACGTCGGGGTGGTCCACCGACAGCGACTTGGTGAGCATCAAGACCGCCCCTTTCGAGGCGCTGTAGGGCGTCATGCCCTCGAAGGCCACCAGTGCTGCGTCCGAGGCCAGGAACACGATGGTGGCGACCTCGCTGACGGCCATCGCGGGAATGGTGTGCTTGGCGAGCAGAAAGTTGCCTCGCACGTTCACGGCCATCACCCGGTCCCAGTCCTCGACGCTCACCTCAGCGGCTGGGGTGCCCACCGGCCCGGAGATCCCGGCGCAGCCGATGACGGTGTCGATTTGGCCGTGAAGGTCCAGCGCGGCGCGCACGGCTTGCTGCACGTCGGCCTCGACTGCCACGTCGGCCGGCACGAAATCGACCCGGTGGCCCTGCAATCGGAGTGTTTCCACGGTCTTGGCTGCGGCGGGGTTCTTGTCCACCACCACGACTCGGGCGCCTTCGGTGAGGAGGGCCTGGGTGCAGGCCAGGCCGATGCCCGATCCGCCGCCGGTGACCATGGCTGCGCGTCCGGTCAGTTGGAGGTCCATGAGCGGTCTCCTATCGTCCGAGGGAGTCGGCGCCGTGCTCGGTGGCGGCGATCGAAACCCGGGGGTCGAAACACAGCCCGCCGACGTCGACGGCGGTCAGCCCACCGTCCACGGGAATGACTGCGCCGTTGATGTAGGACGCGCCAGGGGAGAGCAGCCAAGTGATGACCGAGGCGATCTCTGCTGAGTCGGCCGGTCTCGGGGTGGGCAGCACGGCGGTGGCCAACCCGTAGGACTCCTCCACGCCCAGCCCCCGATCCCGGCCGAGCTCGGCCATCTCCTCATCGGCCATCTCGGTGCGGGTCCACCCCGGGCAGACCACATTGGCGCGCACGCCGGCGGGCCCGTAGTCCACTGCCACTGACTGCATGAGCATGCTCAGCCCGGCCTTGGTGACGTTGTAGCCGACGGTCCCCCCGCTGGCGCGCAGCGCGCTCACGGAGGCCACGCCCACCACGGCACCGGAGCGCTCGATCAAGTGCGGCAGCGCCGCCCGGGTCAGGGCGAAAGGGGCGGTGAGGTTGGTGTCCAGCTGAGCCTGCCAGTCCTCGTCGCTGAGTTCTCCGGTGGTTCCGGGGCGGACGATTCCGGCGTTGAGCACCAGCCCGTCCAGGTGTCCGAACCGCTCGACCGTCTGCTCGACGAGGCGGCGTGCCGTGTCTGGTGCGGTCACGTCGGCGATCAGCGGCACGGCCCCGGTCGCTGCGGCTACCGCTTCCAGCGCCTTGGCCCGCCGACCGCAGATGACCACCTGCCACCCGGCAGCGCTGAGCGCTTCAGCGGCGGTAGCGCCGATACCGCTGCCCGCACCGGTGACCAGTGCCACCCGTGGCGGCTCATGGGCCGGTGTGATCATGTCTGCCTCCTCGGCGTGCTCCCCGGGGCCGACCTTGTCGGCCCTCAGCAGGAAGTGGCGATGTGCTCGATGGACGGGTGTTCAGTGCTTGGTGTGGTCCTGGGGGTATTCGGTGGTGTTCATGACGGTGAGCCGGGAGTTGAAGGGCAGCACCAGCGGTTCGTCGGTGGTGTCGTCCCAGCCGAACATCCGCCCGATCGAGCGCTGCTCGCGCAGGTCTACCAGCAGTACCGACTCCACGGTCATGACCCGCTCGGTCCAGAAGAAGAGGTAGAGGTCCTCGGCCACCTCGAAGGCCAGGGTCCGATCGACGTCGGCCAGACCCTTCTCCCCGCCGCGCAGGCAGTGCCACACGAAGGTGCCCGGGGTGAGGTAGATGTGCTCGTAGGCCTCCACATCGCTGTAGCGGTAGTAGATCCGCTTGCCCACCAGCCCGGCGGAACGCTGGTGGAAGGCCGCCTCGGTGCCCTCGGCCCGGGCGTGGGTGAACTCGGTGCTGCCCTTGACGGCGCCGTCCTGCTCGTGAAGCGCGGAGACGGCCACGGTGGCCGCACCGGTGTTCTGGTTGAGGACCACGGTGACATCGCGCATCTGTCGGCCCGCACCGTGGACGAAGTCGATGATGAAGATCCCCGGACGGGCCTCGATGGCCTTGTACGTGGCCTCCACGCTCTCCGGGTTGTCCGTCGCGGCGTCGACGGTCCACGTGAGGGAGGAGTCGTCGCGGAAGGCGATGGTGAAGCTCCGGCCGTCCTCCCCGGACAGGGTCACATTGGTGGCAGCCAGAGCCGGGGAGGCAGGCAGGGTCTGGTCTCCGAAGCCGTCGAGCATGGTGGACACGGAGGGCCACTGATCGACGGGAACGTAGTCCTGGAACGATTTGTCGGTGGTCATGGAAAGAGCTCCTTCGGAGGGGATCACGGAGGGGACGGCAGTTGGTGCAGCGAGCAGGTAGCGCGCTGTTGGCTCAGCTGTAGACGAAGAACTCGACGGTGGGTTCCAGGACCTGCCAGCGGGTCATCGCGCCTTCGGTGAAGGAGGCCATGGACCCGGCGGTGAGGTCGAAGGTGTCCCCGCCCTGCACCTGGATGCGCAGGTGGCCGGAGACGATGTAGATGCTCTCGTCCTGGTGGATGGGCAGGTCGAAGGCCTCCGGGGCCTGCTCGGGGGAGACCTCCCAGATCCCGGCCGACAGGGCCTCGCGCCCGCCCTGTCCGGGCTTGCGCAGCCACCGGACGGTGCCGACCTCGAAGGGTTCAGGCGCGGTGGTGTCGGTGTCGGCGTGGAAGACGGCAGAGAGAACCTCGGACATGGTGATTCCTTTCAAGACGGGGTGTTCTGGGGCGTGGTCGGGTGGGTTGGACTCAGCGGGGTCCGGGGGCTGAGGTGGTGGCCGGGGCGGGGCGCGGGTCGCGCAGCAGGGGCAGGTGGTCCTGGACGCGGCGGCGGTAGAGGTAGAGCACCAGGGACAGGGCCAAAATGCCCACACCGATGGCCAGCTCCTTCGGTCCCCCGTAGCCGGTGAGCTCACTGGACAAGGCTCCGACCACCAGCACGACCGCGGTGTAGACGACCAGGACCACCGCCAGGGGCACCGCGTAACCTCCCACCCGGTAGGGGCGCTCATACTCGGGGTGGTCTCGGCGCAGGACGAGGAAGCCGGCCAGGGCCAGCAGGATCGCCAACAGGTAGCCGAGGTTGGCCGCGACCAGGATGGAGATCGGGTTGGCGATGAACACGAGGAGCACGATGTTCATCACCACGGCCGTGTAGATCGCCCGGGCCGGGACCCCATGGCGGTTGGTCTTCTCCAGCTGCTTGGGTGCCAGCCCGTCCAGGGCGGCCCCGTAGAGGGCGCGGGACCCATCAGCCATGGAGGCGTTGACCCCCATCAGCAGCGCGGCCAGGATGGCCAGGATCATCACGTCGGTCAGCGGCCCGGCCGGCAGCACCCGGGTGAAGGCCGTGACGAACATCCCGGCCGGATCTGCCGCGGCCTCCTCCTGGGTGATCAGCCCGCCCACACCGAAGGGTACGAGCAGGAAGATCCCAAAGGTGTAGGCCCCGGAAGTGAACAGCGCCTTCTTGCCGTCCTTCCTCGAGCGGTACTCGGGCATGAAGGCCGCGCACATCTCGGTGCCGTAGGCGGTCCAACCGATCAGGTACAGCCACACCAGGGCCAGCTGGAGCGTGGCCCAGGGGTCGGTGGCCAGATCGCCCAGGCCCCACGTGAGATTCGGGGCCTGCCAGGACCCGGAGACGAGGGGTGCGGCGATGAACACGGCGAAGGAGGCCAGCAGCAGCACCCCGATCACCTTGTTCACCCAGGCGGCCGGCTGGGCGCCGAAGAGGTTGGGCACCATGATGAGCAGGATCAGCCCGATGCCGATCAGCTGCGCCGGCCCGATCTGGGCCACCCCCAGATCCAGTGCCCAGGTGGCCTCGGGCAGCCAGCGGGCGGCGATGACGGCTCCGGCGGTCACGCTCACGATGGAGATCACCGCCGACCAGCCGAACCAGTAGCCGAAGGTGGCCAGCGCCCCGGCCGGGGCGAAGCGCTCCCGCCAGGCCTCGTGGGCGTAGATCGGCACCCCGCCGGGCTTGTCGGGGAAGATCGAGGCCATCTCGGCGAACAAGCTGTTCTGCACCCAGCCGATCAGCGCCGCGAGAGCCCACAGCGCCATCGCTGACAGGCCCCCGACCACCGCCACGGTGGCGCCGAAGGAGACGTAGAGCCCCCCGGAGACGGCCATCGACATCGCGAAGGCGTCCTTCCAGGACAAGCGGGCGTGCAACTCGGAGCCGGAGTGCTGATCCGGCACAAGATGGGCCTCGGCGTTGGTGCCGGATGCGGCCGGTGAAGACATGTTGACCCCCTGGTCGGTCGGATGTGGTGGCTCGCCGGCGCCGGAGTCGACGCCCACTGGCGGGGTGAAGCGGCCCACGATGAACTGCCATTGAGTATTCGCCGCGTAGGCCGAACGGTCTTGCCCCTGGAGGAACTACATGTGTCACCCAGTGCACAGTCTGTGTTGACGGTCACATGGGAATGGCTGATCATGGGTGGCCGATGGTTGAATCAGGTACCCCGCGCGCACGAAGCGCCCCTGATCGATCCGGCCCCCGCACGAGGAGCGTCATGACTGAGCTGATACCGGCTCCACGGGCTGAGAGCTTCGGTTCACCACGTACTTTTCAAAGCGCAGTCACCGGAGAGTTCGGCCCACTGCAGGTCGATGCGCATGGCGCCACGGAGTTCCAGGCCAGCATGGCCACGGCCACCCTGGGGGCCGTCGTCCTCTCAGAAGTCACCGCCATGCCCCATCGCGTTCTGCGCACCCGGGGATCGATCGACGCCGGGGATCACGATTTCTACAAAGTCAGCCTCCAGGTGGCCGGCACCGGCATCGTGCGTCAGGACGGCCGAGAGGCCCTGCTCACCCCTGGAGACCTCACGGTCTATGACACCACGCGCCCGTTCGAGTTGGTCTACGACGAGGACTTCCGGGTACTGGTGGCCATGTTTCCTCGGCCCCTGCTGCGGGTCACCACCGACGCCATGCGCCATGTGACCGCCCGCCGCATCGCCGGCCGCGATGGAGCCGGAGCATTGGCTGCTCCCTTCCTCGCAGGCCTGGGCCGCAAGGCACTCATCGGCCCCGGGCGGGTCGGCCCGTTCCTGGACGATGCTGTGCTCGATGTCCTCTCCGCCTGTTTCACCGAGACCCTCGAAGAGCACCGACCGTCCCTGGAGATCTCCCGTGCCGCGTCGTTGCTCGCCCAGGTCCAAGCCTGCGCCCAAGACCAACTGGCCGACTCCGAACTAGGGCCGGCGAAGCTGGCCGAGGCCCAGCACATCTCCGTGCGCTACCTGCACAAACTGTTCGAGGCCGAAGGCACTACCGTCAACGAATGGATCCGTGCACGCCGGTTGGAGCGTTGTCGGCGCGACCTGGCCGATCCCCAGTACCGCGACTGGACCATTTCCGGCATCGCCGCCCGATGGGGCCTGGCCAACCCCTCCAACTTCTCCCGCTCCTTCCACGAGGCCTACGGGATGACACCGAGACGCTACCGCACCACCGCCCGCCACCGCGGAAGCGAGTTGAGCCTGGGCCGTTGAACCAAGGGCTTTACATATGGCCGGATAGAGGACGACAGTCACAGCAGTTGCATTAGCGGCGTCGCGATGAGGGCCCTGCTGTCCCCGACACACACTGACCCTCGGGCGCCGGCCGCGTTGCTGAACGGGCGGCCACAGCCTCTACCTGATTGAGCGCCTTCCCGACCACATCACACATGTATCCGCTCCTTTTCTCGGCGACAGCATTTTTCCTGCCCCAGCACAGGCTGAATGTTTCTGATGAGGCGACACTTGTTGTAACCGGCGTCACATCTGCCTAACCGTTCCTCGGTGTGTCGATGGGCCCGCGTGGCTGAAATAGGCGGGACTGTATACCAGCTATCCGTCCTGTCGATGACCGCTGCGCGTTGCAACGAGGCCGTCGCGGTCGGCCCGGCCTCACGGCACCTTTTCGTTCCGGTGCAGGGCGGATGCCCTTGAGTGGCAACGGACTGATGCGTCATGAATGTGGCGTACGCGATCAAGTCCCGCGTGCTGTTAGGGATGACATGGCGGGGGCCACCGACATGCTGTCGGTGGCCCCCGCCATGTCAGTGACGGATGAGGCTGTCCCTTACTGCGCCAGTGCGTGTCGCTGCGGCTTGGTGATGGCCGCGGCGACAGCAGCTACAGCGGCGAGGATTCCCAGCGCGCCCAGGGCCATGGGCAGCCCACCGAGGGTGGTGGCGGTGATGCCCAGCACAATGGGGGAGACGAACTGGCCGATGTAGAGAGAGCCGGTCCAGATGCCGGTGCCTCGGCCGCGCTGCTCCAAGCTCAGCCCGGATACCGCCCAGGTCAGCAGCGTGGGCAGCAGCAGACCCGTCCCGGCGCTGGTAATGACCGCCCCGGCCAGGGCGACCGGCACCGAGGAAGCAAACCAGACGACCACCAGCCCGACGGCGGCCAGCCCGAACGCCACTGGCAACAGCCGGGCGGGTCCGTGCTTGGCGGTGAACCGGAAGGAAAGAGCGCCGGCGGCGGTGGCCAGGGAAGCGATGGCGGTGCCCGCGCCGATCACCTTGACGTCGGTAACACCCAGGTTGGTAAGTACGTACGGGAGCTGGACGATCAGGGCGTAGAAGACGATGCCGCCGAAAAGGGTGACGGCCGAGGGGATAGCGATCTGCTGCCACGGCACCGGGGCCGAGGCCGCCTTCTGGGTGTCCTTGGCCGGCTCCCACAGCACGAAGGCCATCGGGATCGCGATCAGGGCCGCGGCGAGGTAGAGCCAGAACGGCACCCGCCAGCCCTGAGCACCCAGTGCCCCGCCCAGGGCGAAGAACGCGGTGGCGGCCAGGGTCGCCACCAGCACCTGCATCCCCAGGTACTTGTCCCGCCGTGCACCGGTGTAGTAGTCGGTGATCAGGGTCGTGCACACGGTCATGATCGCCGCCTCGGCAATACCCACGCCCACCCGGGAGGCCACGATCGACGTCAACGAGTCCAGCCACAGCGGCATGGTGCCGAACAGGGAGTAGGCGACCATGGCCACCAGCAGCAGCACCTTGCGGCCCACCCGGTCGGCGATGACGCCGGCGAAGGGCGCCAACAGCGCAATCATCAGCGCCGGCACGGTGAGGACCACCGGCACGAGAAACTCCACCCCGGGGGTGCCGGCGAAGGCCTGGGTCATCGAGGGAAGGATCGGCGCCAGCAGCACCGCTCCAAGCACCGGCATGCAACTGCCGGCCAGCAGCAGGACGGCCGGGAGGCGTCCGGCCCCGGGTGCGGCGGTGGACACGGGAGCTGCAATCGCTGCCGCTGCACCGGTCGAAATGTTCTCCATGGAAATTCCCCTCTGAAATCAGGATGTCCAGCCAACCGGCGGACCGTGATACAGCTCACTGTCCGGGGAGACCAGTCGAGCCGGGAATGCCGTCGTTCGGATACCAGGTATGCGCCCGACGGATAAGTCGAGGTGAGGACGGCACTCCACACGGGAGACGAGAAAGGGGTAAGCAGTGAATCCTTTCCGGGTGTTACGTGATGGTGCGCCACGGCTGGCCTGGACCTATCGACGGAGTGGATACCTGCCATCCGGTCAAACGACTTCCCCCTCCCACCGCTTGTCGGGAGAGTAGGTGACTGGGATCACAGCGTGGCACCCCTCCTTTCCCTCGGTGTCAACAGGCACAGCAGGACGGGACGGTGGGGACACGCGCCGACAATCGACCGAGGAGAACCTGTGGAGCGCAGCGACGCGATGGGCAGCATCGAGGCCATGGCCGAAAGGTGCCGCAACTGGGGCCGGTGGGGTGAGGACGATGTGCTGGGCACGCTGAACTTCATTGACGAGGCCAAGCGTGCCCACGCCGCGTCGCTGGTGCGCACCGGGAGAGTGTTCTCCCTGGCGCAGGCCTTCGACACCAACGGCCCGCAAACAGGCTGGCGGCGCCGCACCAATCCGGTGCACACCATGACCGACACCGGCCTGGAGGCCGAGTTCGGCGACCAAGGGTTCCCGCACGGTTTCGGCGGGGCTGACGATGTGATTGCCATGCCGCTGCAGTGCTCCACCCAGTGGGACGGGCTGGGGCACATCTTCGACCGTGGCAAGGCTTGGAACGGTCGGCGCGCCGGGGCCGTGGTGACCTCCGACGGGGACCGGGTCACCGGCATCGAGACCGCCGCGGCGCAGGTGGTCAGCCGCGGGGTGCTGCTCGACGTCGGCCGGGCCCTGCAGGAGCAGCTGAGCCTGGAGCACCCGGAGCTGCCCGACGGGTTCGCCATCACCCCGGACCACCTTCAGGCCACCATCGCCGCCCAGGGGGTCACCTCGGCGGTGGGCCGCGGGGACATCCTGCTGATCCGCACCGGCCAGTACGCCCGCACCCGGCGCGAGGGCTGGGGGCACTACGCCGGCGGGCCCGCCCCGGGACTGTCCTTCACCACCGCCCCCTGGTTGCACGCGAGGGAAGTGGCGGCGGTGGCCACCGACACCTGGGGCTTCGAGGTGCGGCCCAACGAGTTCGACGACGCCTTCCAGCCCCTGCACCAGATCGTGATCCCCAACATGGGCCTGTTCATCGGGGAGATGTGGGCCCTGGACGACCTCGCCGCCCACTGCGCGGCCCTGGGCCGCTACGAGTTCCTGCTCTCGGCCCCGCCGCTGCCGATCACCGGTGCGGTCGGGTCCCCGCTGAATCCCGTGGCCTTGACCTAGAGCGCCCCGCACACCATCTGCTTCTGCGGCGCCCCAATGACGGGCCCGCCCCTCAGAAAGGACGAGCATCATGCCCGCAATCCAAAAAATCGGCATCGTCGGCTCTGGCATCGGAGGCCTCACCCTGGCCGCCCTGCTCGCCGACGCAGGCCTGACCGTCGAGGTGCTCGAGAAGGCCGACGGGCCCTCCACGCTGGGCTCCGGCATCACCTTGCAGGGCAACGCCCTGCGCATTTTCCGTGAGCTGGGTATCTGGGAGCAGCTGCAGGAGAAGGGTTACCCCTTCAACGATCTGGGCATACGCGCCCCAGATCCGGAGGCCACGGTCCTCGCCGTGCTCGACAATGTGCGCGTGGGCGGGGAGGACCTGCCGGCCACGATAGGCATTCCTCGGCGCGACCTGGCTGCGATCGTGCGGGGCCGGGCCCAGGAGGCCGGGGCCGTGATCCGCTACGGGGTGACCGTCACCGGTCTCGAGCAGACCGGCGACGCGGTGACGGTGACGACCGCCACCGGTGAAACCCTCAGCTACGACCTGCTGGTAGGTGCCGACGGGCTCAACTCCGCGGTGCGGGCCGCGATCGGCATTGAAGAGCGCCCGCGCCGCACCGGTATGGGTATCTGGCGTGCCTTCGTCCCACGTCCGGCCGAGGTGACCCGTAGCGACCTGTACTACGGTGGGCCGGCCTATATCGCCGGCTACACCCCCACCGGCCCGGACAGCATGTACGCCTACCTGGTCGAAAAGGCCCAGGAACGCGACGTCCACGACGGGCCGGCCATCATGGGGGAGCTGGCCGCCGCCTACGGCGGACCCTGGCACGAGGTCCGCCAGAACCTCGACGAGGACGCCAACGTCAATTACACCCACTTCACCACCCACCTGGTGGAAGGCCCCTGGCACCGGGGTCGGGTGGTGCTGCTGGGCGATGCCGCCCACAGCTGCCCACCCACCATCGCCCAGGGCGCGGCGATGGCCGTGGAGGACGCCGCCGTGCTGGCCGATGAGATCCTCCGCGCACCGACCTTCGAGGAGGCGGTGCTCACCCGCTACCGGGACCGACGCCTGCCGCGGGCGAAGACCGTGGTGGAGGCCTCGGTGCAGATTGGGCAATGGATGCTCGAGGGCAAGAAGGACGCCGACGTCCCCGGACTGATGCAGCTTGTCGCCGACACGGTCAAGGTGCCGGTGTAGGCCCTGCGAGCACACCGCAGGGTATCGCAGCATCGCTGGTCAACGCTTCATCGCTGAAAGGACTCACCATGGTCACCATCGCCCGCTGGACTCAGGACGGTTCCGTCCGCACCGGCTTCGTGCACCAGGACCGCTGCCTGGCCCTGCCTGAGCACTACACACCTCAGGACCTGTTCGACGCCGGGTTGGACGCCACCCTGGAGCTGGCCGCCCGCACCGTCGCGGCCGCCCCGGCGGACGCCCCCACCCTGGAGCAGGTGCGCCTGCTGGCGCCGCTGGCGCCACGGACGATGCGGGACTTCGTGACCTTCGAGGAGCACGTGGAGGGGGTCACCGCCACCATCGACGGCATCAGCGAAGTCGTGGAGGAGTGGTACGAGGCCCCGACGTTCTACTTCACCAACCCTCACACGGTCCGAGCCACCGGGGAGACGATCCCGGTGCCGGCCGGGTGCCATCGCATGGACCTGGAGACCGAGGTCGCCGCCGTGCTCGGTGCCGTCGACGGGCTCACCGGCACCGACCTGGAGGCGGGGCAGGCGCACCGGATGATCTTCGGGTACACGATCCTCAACGACTGGTCCGCCCGAGACGTCCAGGCGAGGGAGATGAAGGTGCGGCTGGGCCCGTGCAAGGGCAAGGACTTCGCCTCCACCCTGGGCCCCTGGATCGTCACCGCCGACGAGCTCGAGCACCGCCACGACGCCGAGGGGTTCCTGGACCTGGCCATGACGGCCTACGTCAACGACGAGCCGCTGGGCACGGACTCGCTGGCCCACATGGGCTGGCCCTTCGCGGAGCTGGTGGCCTACGCCTCCCAGGACTCCCTGGTGGTGCCCGGGGACGTGCTGGGTTCGGGCACCTCCGGGCGGGGGTGCCTGGCGGAGCTGTGGGGCCGCAACGGGGCTCTCCAACCATCGCCGTTGCACGAGGGTGACCGGGTGCGCCTGGTGGTGGAGGGGATTGGGGAGATCGAGAACACCGTCGGGGCCCGCCGCCACGACCGCATCCCGGCCGCCCCCGCCCGCCGCCGCGGCCGGGCCCGCACCGGCGCGCCGACCGCCACGGCTCCCACGCAGCTGTGAGCAGAGGCGGGCGGGGCATGATCAGGCCATGAAGGACGTCGACCTCAACCTGCTTCCCTCCCTGCAGGCGCTGCTGGAGTTGCGCAACGTCTCGAAAGCGGCCGAGCGGGTGCACCTGAGCCAGCCGGCCATGAGCGCGGCGCTGTCCCGGTTGCGGCGACACTTCAACGACGAGCTGCTGGTGCGTGCCGGGCGCGGCTACGAGCTCACCCCCTTCGCCCAGGCCTTGGCACCCAAGGTGGACCAGGCCCTGGCCGAGGTCCAGGACGCTCTGCAGCTGCGCGCCGGCTTCGACCCGGCCGCCAGCGACCGGACCTTCGTGCTGGCGTCCTCGGACTACGTCACCGGGGTGCTGATCCGCCACCTGCGGGCCCGGATCGCCGCCGAGGCCCCCGGGATCACGGTGGACTTCGTGCCCACCTCCCGGGCACGGATCAAGCCCGGGCTGGAGTCCTTCAGCAGCATCGACCTGTTGGTAGGACCCATGGGCTTTGATCTCACCGGCAGCACCCGGCAGCTGTTCCGCGACGAGTTCGTCGTGATCATGGACCCCACTCACCCCCTGTTGCAGCGAGACGTGCTCACGGTGCACGACATCGCCACAGCCCCCCAAGCAGTCGGCGAGTTCGGCGGCAGCATCGTCACGCCTCCGATGCAGTTCTTCCAGCGCATGGGACAGTCCCCGGCGGTGGCGGCCCGGGTGGCCGGATTACAGGCCCTGCCCTCGGTGGTGGAAGGCACCGACCTGGTGGCCCTGGTGCCCCGGATGCTGGCGGCCCGGGCTCAAGGCGTGGTGGTCGTGGAGTTCACCCCCGAGCTGGAGGTGCCCCTGGTGGAGTCGATGTACTGGCACCCTCTGCAGACCGCGGACCCGGCCAACGTGTGGCTGCGGTCCCTGGTGCAGCGGGCGGCCCAGGGCTTGGATGACCCCGTGATCGACGCGCATCCGGTCCGCGTGGAGGCGGCACCCCACGGCTGAGCCGGCCCCACAGGGACCGGCTCAGCCGTGAGACGGGAAGTTAAAGAAACCGGATCAGCGCAGGGCGTCGGAGATCGACTTAGCCCCGCCGTGGCCGCTTTGCCCACCGTCGACAGGGATGTCGGCGCCGGTGACGAAGGACGCCAGGGGGCTGAGCAGGAAGATCACCATGGCGGCCACTTCCGCCGGCACCCCGGGCCGGCCCAGCGGAATCTCCCGCAACGCGGCGTCAAGAAAGGTGGGGTTAGCTCCGGCGGTCATGGGGGTCTCGATGAATCCGGGGTGGAGGGTGTTGACCCGGATGCCCCGAGGAGCCAATTCCGTGGCGGCCACTGCTGACAGCCCGCGCAGGGCCCACTTGCTGGCCGTGTAGGCCACCGGGTAGTGGGCGGTCAGCGCCGCCACGGAGCCGATGTTGACGATCGCCGAACCGGGGCGCATTAAGGGCACGCAGGCTTGGATGCCCAGCAGAGGCCCGGCGACGTTGATGTCGGCCACTTCGGCGAGATCGGTCGGGGTCGCCTCGAGCAGCCGCGGCCTGCGGGTGATCCCGGCGTTGTTGACCAGCCCGTCGATCCGGCCGAAGCGATCCTTCACCGTCCGGGTCAGGTCCGACCATCCGGCGGCATCGGCGGCATCGAGGGGGTGGTAGGACACGGTGTCACCGGAGTCGGTCATCACCTGGTGCAGCTCCTCTGAGGGCTCGGCGCCCCGGGCCGTGGCGACCACCTCGGCGCCGGCGGCGGCCAGCAGCTGCACGGCCGCCAGTCCCAATCCTCCCTTGGTGCCGGTGACCACCACCACCCGTCCGGTCATGTCGATGCCCGTGTCCGCCGCCGCGAGGGCCGGGGCCGTGCTGTGATCCATGGTGGGTCCTTCCCGTTGTGGTGTGGTGCCGGTCACCAGTGTGGGGCCGGGGGCCGCAGGGTGGTCCTGCGGCCCCCGGATGCCTGCTATCCATGCCGTGGATGCCGGGACGGCCGGGCGGCTCAGGTGGCTGACTGGCCCGTCGTGGCGCGGAACCGCTGTTCGGCCTCATCGATCTCGTCCAGTTGCCCCAGGATCTCCTGGGGGTTGGAGTCCCCGGCCAGTTTCTGCAGCAGCGGGGTGTGGTCGAGGATTGCGTCGCGGACCGGTTGCAGGGGGCGGGGGGCGTGGTGGAAGACCTTGCCCAGGGCCCAGGCGACCTGGGTGTGGCGGGCGGTGTGCGGGCGGCGCGGGGCCTCGAAGGCGACCAGGGCCGCACTGACCTGGTCGTGATTCTTGAGGTCCACTCCGGCCAGGGCCCGGCCCAGGAAGTAGCCGTCCTCGATCGACATCCCTGCCCCGTAGGCGGCGTAGGGGGAGGTGGGGTGGGCGGCGTCACCGACGATGGTCACCCGGCCCTGCGACCACTGCTTGAGCGGTTTCCGGTCGCGCAGCACCCATCGCTGGACGTTCTCGGGCGGGGTGGCGGCGATCAGCTGCGGCAGTGGGGCCGGGAACCCGGAGGCGAGGTCGGCGGCGGCGTCGTGCAGGTCGGCGGTGAACTCTTCGGTGGCGTCGTGGGCGGTGAGCACCCACCACTGGAAGCCGTCGCGGCCCTTGCGGCGGATCGAGGTCCAGGCGCCTTGGGTGGTGCGGTCGTGGGTGAGCAGGCACAGCCCCGCCTCGGCCTCCACGGGCGGATCGTAGATGAACCCGCCGAAGATGTGCAGGTTGTGCTCCCGGATGGGCTGGTCTCCCCAGAGGGTCTTGCGGACCATGGAATGGATCCCGTCGGCCCCGACCACGACGTCGGCCTCGACCACCTCCCCGTCGGCCATGAACAACCGGGCCCCGTTCCGGTCCTGTTCGATGCGCTCGACCCCGCGGTTGGTCTGCAGCATGCCTTCGGGCAGGGCTCCCAGGAGGCGTTCGTAGAGCTCCGGGCGCAGCAGGCCGATGAACCCACCTCCGTATTGGTCGACGACGTCCTGTGGGAGATTGACGTGCACCCGGCGGTGCCCGTGCACGTTTTGGAACTCGGAACGGCACGGGGCCCCGAAGTCCTCCAGGTCCACCCCCATCAGCCCCAGGGCCTTGATGGGCGGGGGCCACAGGTTGAGGATGTTGCCGGCCGGGCGGGCCTGGGCGTAGCGCTCGAACAGCATGACGTCGTGGCCGGCCTGGTGGGCGGACAGAGCGGTGGCCATGCCGGCGGGCCCGGCGCCGATGACCGCGACCCGGCCACGGGAAGGAGTGGAGTTCATGAAGGTCCTCAAAACGGTGTGAAGGAACTGATGCAAGGAAAGCGGTGCAAAGAAAAGTGGTGCGGCGTGAAGGTGGTGCAGGAAAAGCGAAGGCCTCAGGAGGCGGGGTCCGCCTGGAGCAGGCGCATCTGTGGCTCCCCGTCGGTCAGACCGGCCACAGTAGAGAGGAACTCACGGGTGTGCTCGTGGTCCATGTGGGCCTCCAGGGCGGACTGGGAGGCCCAGATCTCCACACTGGTGATCGCGTCGGGGTCCTCGAGGCTGATGTGGAAGCCGTACTCCACGCATCCCTCGTCGTGCCGGGATGCCTCGGCTACCCGCCGGCAGGCCTGCAGCAGCTCCTCCCGACGACCGGGTGCGGGACGGGCGACGCCGATGGCGATGATCATGGGTCCTCCTCGATGAGGCGATGATGGTGGAAGACGAGCAAAAACGTAGTATGCACTACGCTTTAGACAGAAGGATGTGTCCTCTCTCACAGCGGTGTCAACCCCTTTGCGGGGGACATTCCGCTCAGAAGGCTGCACGACGGATGAACGGGAGGCACTGATGCCGGGGCCCTACGAAATGACCGAGGACGTCGACTACACCGTGCGCCCACCCCTGCAGCAACGCAGCCGCCAGACCTGGGAACGCACCCTGGCCGCTGGAGTCGAGTTGCTGCGCGAGGGAGGGCATGACGCCTTCACCATCGCGGCCGTGTGCGAACGGGCTGGGGTGCCACCGCGGGCGATCTATGCCCGGGTGGACACCAAGGAGGCCCTGTTCCTGGCGGTCTATGAGCACGGCCTGGCGCAGGTGCGTGAGCACATCCAGCAGCTCTTCGACGGGCTGCCGGTCTCAGGCGACTCCCCGGGGCATCTGGTGGGGGAGGTCGTGCACGGAATTGCCGGGGTGTTCTACCGCCACGAGGCCTTCCTCAAGCCGGTCCTGCTCCTGTCCAGCACCCATCCGGAGGTCCACCGCCGCGGCAGCGCCTACAGCCAGGAGCTGGGCGAGAACTTCGTCGTCGCCCTGCGGCGCCTGGTGCCACAGGTTCAGCACGAGGACCCCGTCGAGGCCCTGCGCTTCTGCTTCGGGCTGATCCACTCCGCGGTGGTGATGCGCACCATGTACGGGCCCGGCTTCGCCGTTCCGGCCGTGTCCCAAGAGCAGTTCCAGGACTCGTTGGCTGAAGCGGCCGCACGCTACCTGTTTGCCCGGCCCACTCAGTGATCCACTCGTCGTCACTACTATCGGGCATCCATGGCGCGGATACTTGCTATGCACAGATGCCGATTCCCCGATCGGCGGAACCCTCCCAGGATGGTGTTCAGGATCACAATCGGTCCTCACCCTTCAACGAAAGGTTCCCCGTCGTGGAGAAGCTGCTGGCTCACCTGAGCCACCTGGAGATCACCAGCCCCGATGTCGAGGCCTCCGCGGCCTTCTACGTGGAGAAGTTCGGCCTGCGGGAGGTCCACCGCGAAGACGGCCGGGTGTACCTGCGCTGCTGGGGCGACTACGACACCTACAGCCTCGTCGTCGTCCCCGGCGAGGAGCCCTCGCTGGGCCGGATGGCCTGGCGCACCACCTCCCCCGAGGCCCTGGAAACCGCCGCCGCCCGTGTGGAGGCCACCGGCGTGCAGGGCCAGTGGACCGAGGGTGGCTACGGCTACGGGCGGGCCTATGAGTTCACCGGGCCCTACGGCCACCCCATGCGCCTGGTGTGGGAGGTGCAGAAGTACGAGGCGCCGGCGGAGTTCGCCTCCACCTACCCCGACCGTCCGGAGAAGCGCAGCGCCCACGCCGCCGCCCCGCGCTTCCTGGACCACGTCACCGTCGCCACCCAGGACGTGCGCGGCTTCGCCAAGTGGTACTCCGAGACCCTGGGCTACCGCACCATGGCCTTCGTCGACCTGGAGGAGGCACCCATCACCGTGTTCTCCGTGCTGACCACCAACGAGAAGTCCCACGACCTGGGCGTGGTGCTGGACACCTCCGAGCGGGCCGGGCGGGTCAACCACATCGCCTTCTGGGTGGACACCCACGAGGACCTGCTGCGCACCGCCGACGTCATGATGGAGCACGGCACCCCCATGGAGTACGGCCCCTCGATCCATGGGGTCGGCGAGCAGAACTTCCTGTACTTCCGCGAGCCCTCGACCCTGCGCATCGAGCTGAACTCCGGGGGCTACCGCAACTACGTCCCCGACTGGGCCCCCAACACCTGGACCCCGGCCGAGGGATCCTCCAACTTCTACCGCAACGGCATCATGCCAAACTCCATGACCGAGTCCTTCCCCCATGCCGAAGGCTTCACCGCCACCGAGGAAGGGGCCTCGGAGGAGATGAAGGCCGCGATCATCAACCCCTACGCGACTCAGGGCCGCGGCTGAGCAATGCACCACACGCCCGGGCATTTACGGCCCGGGCGCCGGGGTCCCGGCCACCGCGACAGTGGCCGGGACCTCCGCGGCACATCGACAGGAGCACACATGACCACCACGCCACCGCACCGGACCGGGCGCCTGGAGGGCAAGGTCGCGGTGATCACCGGCATCGCCTCCGGCCAGGGCCGAGCGGCCGCCTGCGCCTTCGCCCGGGAAGGCGCCACCGTCATCGGTTGTGACCTCGACCTGGACGGTGCGGCCGCTACTATCGCCGCCGTCCGCGCCGCAGGCGGCACTGCCGAGAACGCCCGGCGGGTGGACCTCACCGACGAGGCGGCCGTGGCCGCCTGGGCCGCCGACGTCGGCACGGCCCACGGGCGCGTGGACGTGCTCTACGCCAATGCCGCCGCCACCCGCTTCGCACCGGTGGAGGACATCTCGTTCAAGGACTGGCGGTGGAACTTCCGCCACGAGGTCGACGTCGTGTTCCTGCCCGTGCGCGCCTTCTGGCCCCTGCTGGTCGCCGCGCAGCGGTCGGCAGTGGTGCTGGTGGGCTCCACCGCCGGGGTGACCGGGTCGGTCACCAACGCCCGGCTGGCCCACACCGCGACCAAGGGCTCGGTGGTGGCCATGACCAAGCAACTGGCCGCTGAGGGCGCGCGCAAGGGCATCCGGGTCAACTGTGTCAGCCCCGGAATGATCCGCACCCCCGCCACCGAGGCCGACCTGCTCGCCGAGGACCATCCCATGCGCGCCATCGCCGGCCACATCCCCTTGGGCCGAGTGGGGGAGGCGGAGGAGGTCGTCTCCTGCGCGCTGTTCCTCGCCTCGGAGGAGGCCTCCTACGTCACTGGCACCAACCTCATGGTCGACGGCGGCTGGTCGGCCGTCCTCCCGGGCTGAGCTTCCCGATTTCCCCTCCACGTTCTGCGAAAGGACCTGCACA
Organism: Kocuria sp. CH-021; assembly: GCF_049716185.1. Taxonomy (NCBI): domain Bacteria; kingdom Bacillati; phylum Actinomycetota; class Actinomycetes; order Micrococcales; family Micrococcaceae; genus Kocuria; species Kocuria sp. CH-021. The sequence goes on from NZ_JBNAFK010000018.1 coordinate 21,648, forward strand.
TGTTCGAGTACTTCCCCGGCAACTACGTCTGGAACCTCGGGGTGGTCGCCGCCCTCAACAGCGGGGGCTACATCGACGAGGTCGACCGCGCCTGCCGCCCCCTGCGCGATGTGGCCACCACCAACGAGGATGTCGGCACCCAAGATTTCCTCACCGCCTGGACGGGGCTCGTCGACCAGCTCGTCGCCCAGGCCCAGGAGATGGAAGCCACCGGCCGCACCCGCGCCGCCGGGCAGACTTACGCCCGGGCCACCAACTACCTCATCAACGCCGAACGCATGCAGGCGGCCGGCTCCGAGGGACGCCTGACCACCTACCGCCGCTGCCTGGAGCTGCTCGAGCGGGCCTTCCGGCTCTCCGACCCGGCCACCACCCGGGTGGAGGTCCCCTTCCGCGACACCACCCTGCCGGCCTACTTCACCCAGGCCCCGGCCACCGCGCACGGTCCCGCCCCGGTGATGATCATGTTCAACGGCCTGGACTCCACCAAGGAACACATCTACTGCTCCGGGCACGGGGTCGAGCTGGCTACCCGGGGAATCTCCACCTTGATGGTCGACACCCCCGGCACCGGGGAGGCCTTACGCCTGCAGGGGCTCACCTCCCAGATCGACACCGAGAAATGGGCCGCCGCCTGCGTGGACTACCTCGAGACCCGCGACGACGTCGACCCGGCCCGGATCGGGCTGGCCGGCTGGTCCCTGGGCGGCTACTACGCCCCGCGGGCCGCGGCCTTCGAGAAGCGCCTGGCCCTGGTCGTGGCCTGGGGCGCCAACCACAACTGGGGCGCCGTCCAGCGCCGCCGCCTGCAGAAAGAGGGGGAGCGGCCCGTACCGCACTACTGGGAGCACGTCATGTGGGTGTGGGGCCACGAGGACCTGGACACCTTCATCGACTTCGCCGACGACGTCCACCTCGACGGGGTCGTGGAGAACATCACCGTGCCCTTCCTCATCGTCCACGGGGAGAACGACCGCCAGATCCCCCTGGAGTACGCCCACCGCTCCTACGACCAGGCCGTCAACAGCCCCAAGCGACAGCTGCGGATCTTCACCAAGGAGGAGGGCGGGGCCGAGCACATCGGCTTGGACCACCTGCCCTACGTCAGCGCCTACGTCGCCGACTGGGTCGCCCAGACCTTCCAGGAGCTGGCCACGGGAACCCTCGCCTCCGGCCAGGAGGCCGCCGTGTCCGGGCAGGCGCCCACCAAGTAACAAGAACAGTCCAACAGGGGGTGAGGAACAAGCACGTGCAAGTTCCCCACCCCCTGTTTCAGCAAGGGTTGGTGACCTCCCTGACTGAGTCAGAGAGGTCAGCCACCCTTTTAGGGCCGTTGGTTGCCAGATGGAGAGCAAAGCCAAGACGGCTCCGTCCCCGGCTTTACATATGGCCGGTTACCGGACACTCACCCACGAAATTGATGTCGATTTTTAGAAGTCGATCGAGGGGATCGGTGACCTGCTCTTGCCATGAGTGTCAGAATCTGTCAATCCTATAAAATGCATTCGGTAAAATAGAGGTGTTGTTGGCAATCAGCGGAGGATTATTCAACCGCCGATAAGAACCGCAAGCAACCAGAAAAGTGCCGCGGCTCCTACGCAGATCATTCCAACCTGAATACAGCGGTACTTTTTATCAACGACAGATGAAATGGCCTCAACCTGATCTAGTGTTGCGGCGTTGGGATCCTTGGCCGTAGTAATCAGGCCTTCCTTTAGCTGAACCTTAGAAAGGCCGACTACGTCTCCAAAGTACGATACGATGCCTGATCGACGCTTTGCTCGGTATGTTGTTCGCGGAAACACGGCAGCACCGAAAGCGACGGCACCTGCTAACCCAATCGCCGTTCCGATCCACCAAAGCCACTGGATATTGTCGTCGAGGTGAGTTGGATGCCACGATCCTCCTAGGATCGCGGCTATGATCGCTCCAATGATGACGCCGATGGCGGCGAGCAGTATTGAAGCCTTACCATCGGCGCGTGCCAGTTCTTCTCGGGCTTCTCGCAGGATTGTGTTGGCAAGGGCGAGATGAGGAGCTGGGCTGTCGCGGTCTTTGCCACACCGTTTCATCGGCTCACCTGGTTATAGGTAGCTCGTGGATCTCCTCGCAGGGCGAGTACCTCCGACTCGAGAATTTTGCGCTCAGCCTGTCGTTCCTTACGTGCCTTCACCTTGGCCCCCTCGGAACCGGCCGCAACCAACGTGAGTTTACTGCGTAAGTTTTCATCGATTTCTTCACGGTAGGTGCTGCCATTAAGGATTGCATTGCAATACTCTTCGCCGTGATTGACGCACCAACCACTTTTCAGAACCTGACCATATTTATTCGCGTCGGGGATATTGTCCAAGGTTCGTTCTTCCCATAGGAATGAGGGATCGCCACCTTCAACCCCTCCGTTGCAACCACAAGAAAAGGCGATGTAATCGTTACTTGATACTGCATCCCAGACGCTACCTGTTACAAGAGTTTTCCCAGGGTCAGTTTGTTGAGCAGCTTTGGCTGCGTAGTTGACTGGCCGGCCAGCCCATACCGGTTCCTGCATGTCCAGATGTCTAGCGAGACCTACGCGTTTTGCGAGTATCGGTCCGCTTGCGATGCCGACCTTGAAACCCGTTGATGGCGCCTCTGGCCATTTAGCCTCGAGCTGGTTTTCGAAGTCGTCACTAAAGGTGTGAATGGAGATAGCGGCACACATTGCGTGCTCGTACTTGCGTTCCCCCCAGAACAAGCCAAAGCCCCCGTCCCCCTGGATGTCGACAAAGTCGGCATCAAAGGAGTTGAAGATTTCAACGACACCTCCAACGCCCGAGTCATAGATGCTGGCTGTGCTGGCCGGCTTACGCCCCTTTTCCAAATTAGTTGAAGATTTCAGGTCAAACATCACAGCTACCAGATCTGTGAGTCGGTGCCATTCCGGCTTGTCGACCGGCAGCTTGGTGATGTCAAAGGCGCCATCTTTGAGTACAACCGACGGCATCCGTTCGAACTTTGTAGCAGTGCGTTCTTGAAGTTTGTTGAGGAGTGCGTTAAGTTCGACCACCATTGTCCCCTTCCGTTGATTTCCACTCTATGTGTTGGTGCAGACATTTTCATTCACTCGGCCTCGAGCTGTGGCGGATGAGGGAGCCGGCCCTACGGCGGGGCGCGTTGCCAGTCCGAGCCCGCTGAAAACGCGTGCCATGTCGGGTCCTGCCACCTCGCGGGTCAAACCGATCCGCCCGAAGGCGATCCTCTTGCCCGATTGCATGGACCAGACGCCATCCAATGAGTTCTCGATTTTTGAGGTTTGCTCGTCCACGGTGTCAAGAGCTGGGTAAGCGAGCAATCCTGTCAGGGGTTCCTGATTCGATCCGAAGTGGTCCAGATATGCCGTCAGCTGGTAGAGGTCTTCTCTGGCGTTGGATGGATACGGGCCATCGTGGGGCTTGTATTTTGCGTCTACCACGCTGAGGACGCGATCTGTGCCTGGTTCGAGCACTAGAAAGTCTGGAACTAAAGCCGCACGACGCCGACCAGCAGAGTTCACAAGTAGGTGCGCGTCGCGTGCGGCACGGTTACCGCTCACCACCCGGGCGTCGGGTAATGCCTCGACCAGCGCGCGTTCGACGTGGTGTTCCCATAGCTCGGCGACGTCAACGAGTAGTGTCCACGACTGTTCGCTCTCTTCTGGTCCGGAGAGCTGGCCAAGCCGGTTGACGACGTCGAGACAGAACCGGCCGAATGGTCTGTAGTCGATGGTCATCGGCGATACGCGCGTGCGATCGATTTCTTGGCAGGTGGGCAGCGCTGGGCGCCGTCCCACGACGGCTTGAAATTTTTGGAGGGTCTCTTGTAGGTGAGGTGGCAGCAAGTCCAGAAGACTTGGAAGGTGGTGTTCCAGGACGTCAAAGGCACGCACCGCTGCGCGAGCGAAGGGGGTGTCGCGTTCCTTTTCTCGGTGTGTAAAGGCGAGGTCGTCCCACCCCGCCTGCCAACGTCGCACTGTTCCTCTGACATCAAGACGTCCACGAAGCACGGAGCCGTGGCCCTTCTCGACTCGGACGACTGAGGGAAGAGCTCCGAACCGCGCGGCTCGGTCGAAGGAATCGCGCCACAGCAACGCGATGAGCACCACGACGAAGGTTTGACTGTCCGTTTGTCCTTTGTCGTCCTTTGAGATGCGTAGACGGTCGGGGGGCATCCCGAGCCATTCCAGTAGGACATTGCGTCCGACTCGGGGACGGATGTCGATGGACATGCCCGCGTGCTGAACATGACCTATATACCTGCCACTCCACCAGGTTTGCCCGTCCGGTCCACAGGCCACAAGCGACTCGAGAGGGCGTGTACGACCACTACCAGCCCTTCCAAGGGAAAGGACAGCCTCTTCCGGGAACTGCCACGAGGCAAGCTCTCTCAGTCTTGCAGGATCAGCCTCCCGTATGGGTCGGCAATCGTGCCAGATGTAGTCGGCCGGTGCCATTAGGAGACGGGGCGGCGCAAGAAGGTGGCACCAAGTTCATCGACGGTGCGGTCTCGGCTGTCTGGGTCAGCTGAGCGCAGATACTCCTTGAGCAACGGACGGATTGACAGGTCCCATAGCCGCTGAACCGGTTCCGCGGCTTCGTCCTTAGTGGTCCATATCGGGGTGCTGGTCTGAGGAGTTGCGGAGAGCTTCTTCCCGACGAAGTAGACGATTTCACCGAATACCGTCTGACCAATTACGTAGTCGCGGCCGAGTACCGGTGACTCGCGGATTCGCTGATTTAGAAGGGAGCATGCAGCGACGTAGTCGGTGAACGCTGCCTCGACTCGTGAAAACTGTCGACGCCCAGTGGTGTCAGTATTATCCCAGCGATGTCGGATGATTTGGTGCAATCGCTCGGGGGAGTAGGTGCATTCGAACCACAAGAATCTGCGACGCATGGCATAGTCCACGAGCTCAAGCGACTGGTCGATCTCGTTCATCGTACCAATGATGTAAAGGTTTTCCGGGAGGCTGAGTCGATATCCCTCTTCCTCGTATGTCTCAGGCGATGGGGCTGGGATGATCACGGAGTTCCCGCGTCCGTCGAGTAGGGTAAATGCTTCCCCCATGGCGCGGCTGAGATCCACACGATTGATCTCGTCGAGAATTAGGACGTGAGGAATCGGTTTGCGTCCTTCATCCGTGCTGGCCTGATTCATGTCATTAATTCGATTGACGAGGCGGGGGAGGAAGCCTGGAATAAACTTTGTTGCCCCATCGCGGAACTGCCATCCCCCGATGAAGTCCTCATAGGCGAATGTTGGATGCATCTGTAATTCATGGACGTAGCTAGTGTAAATATCGTCAACGCTTTGGTTGCCGGCCTTGATGCGGCGCTCCTTTAGATAGGCGACCGCTCCGATGCTCGCGATCCGCTCTCGTTGGATGAGGGCTCTGGAAAGTTGCTTTGCATCATGGCTCTTGGAAGTGCCAGGAGGCCCATAGAGAATGATTTGCTGTTTAAACTCGAGACCGGCCAGCATATCTGAGAATGCTTCATCCTCCCCTTCGATTCGGCCCCAACCAGACGCGAGAGGCTCGTCATAGAAACTTAGGGCGGGGTCGTCGATTAACTGCTGTTCGACCAAAGCAGATCGAATTTCCCAGAGCTTTTCATCGGTGTTCAGGTCATCGGAGTTCTTTGGCAATAATTCATCGTACGCGGCGACAATACGCTGGCGGTGGCCCTGTGTGGAGGAGTCCTCGATGTAGTCCGGGTAAATCAGGTGAGGTACGGTATAATAGACCATGAGGTCTCGCCTGCCCTCCGACAGTGACTCGATCCGCCGGACAAAATCGCGCCAGCCGCTTTCTGCCTCCAGAAACATTTGCTCGACCTCGGACTGATTGTTTTCCTGTTTAAGGGAGGTCGTTAAGTCCATCAGAAAACAGAGGCAATCGAACAGTTGAACCTGGGCCATTCCCACGCGGCCAATGCCCTGGGTAATCCACGGTGAACTCTCGGCCATTTGGCGCTCTTGAGGGGTATATTCACAGGCGTCATACACAAACTCAAGTCGTCGGTTGGTTCTTGTAGCACTGACATCGACGTTGTATGCATAAAACAGATGCAACATCTCAACAAGCAGTCTGGCGACGGGCTTTTTTCGATCCGGATGCTCGCGTGCCAGCTGCTCCAGCTGGTCGTCGAGCTTTGTGTAGAAATCCCGTGGGCTCAAGTCCGCGTTCTTCCCCGTCATGGATTGGCGTAACCACTCCACATGGTCAACGGTCCACACTTCATCGTCCGTGTACAACGAGCCATCCGAGGTGAGGCAGAGCCAAACAAGTCGCTCGGCCAGCTCGTATGGTTCGTGATCCGATTGCCGTGCAGATAGAGCCATTGGGTAATTACTCACTCTCCGTTGTGTGTGTAAATTCCACTCTCATAGACTTCTGGCAGTGGAAAACTCTTGTGCTGCACTGACGCATGTGCAGCTCGAAACTGTCATTGTAACGAATGGGCAAAAAGGGGGTTGCTAGATTTAGGGGCAAGGCATCTGGATTACACAGACTCGGTTTAAGCAGACACCCAGGTCTTTCGGTGGTACTTCAGCTGCTGGATGTCTACCCGATGCCCACGCACCGTCCGTAACGTGCCAATGCTGTCGCCGGCTCGATCGCGGACGGTGAGGTCGTCCTCAATGGTGATGCCACCCTTGTCCAACAGAACATGGTGGTTGGGGCACAGACAGAGGATGTTGCTCGCATCGTCAGGGCCCGAGTGCGGCCGCCCGAGTGGACGGATGTGTGCTCCTTCGGCGTACCCGCTGCCACTGGCAGTGATGAGGCTGAGTCCGCACACTTGACAGGTGTGCTTGTGGCGTCGCTTCACCCACTCGGACACAGCGGTCGTCCGAATAGTTCGCTGAATGGTCGCGGCTCGACGTCGAGGATTGTGGTTGCCCGGTGGCGGCGCTGCAGTATCGGAAACCGTGAAATCCACGTCCTCCGCCATCTTTTCAAGGCGGAATTGCCACACCAAGAACCCGCTGACGCCGGTTGTCGACCAGTGATCCATCACCCGGTACAAACCGTCGTAACGGTACCCACTCGTCGGCGAATGGAGGGGGTCCCCCTTGAATCCGCGGATGACGCGTACTGGCAGACCATCAAGTTCGCTGCGAACTAGAGCGGCGTTGCCGGAGTCGTCGAGGCGCTGGTCGGCGACCTGCCTTCGATTTTTCTGCCCGCCGTGACCGGTGTAAATGATGAAGTCGCCGTGGTCTTCGTCGTCAGGGTAGCCACCATTGAGAACAATGGAAGAAGATCCTTCCGCGGGGGTGCCCCAAATGCCGCCCTGCGGCGGACCATGAACCCGGTGACGGGACAATTCCTCGCGGTTCTCATAGACCTGCCCGACACGTTGACCATCTACGTGTCCAAAGTGCCGTGCCATGCGCCCCTCTTCGTCGTGTGCAGCAACTCAAACGAAGCCTAAAGGAACGCTTTGCATACAGTCGGTTTGGGGCCGCTCAGTCCGATGGGTTCGTGCCCAGTTGTGGCTACTCGCTACGGAGTTGACGGCGCCGTGCCACGCGCGTGTGGGTACAGCATCGTGGAGAGCAGTAGCGCCGGCGCTGGTTGTGAGCTCGGTTCAGAAACTCTGTCTGGCAGGTCGGATTGGGACAGGCCTGGACCCATCCCAGGGCACGGCCCTCGGGGGTGGTTCTTCTGTTTGGCGAGACCAGCGTTGATCACGATGACGGTGAGCAGCCAGGTGATGCTGAAGCGCTGGATGATTGCAGGGACCGCGCCGCTGCGCTTGAGGTCCTCAAGCAGACGGGGGAAGGAGTAGGCGATTCACTCCGATGTTGACATATCAACATAATCGGGGTTGGGTGGTGCGTGTACTCGAAGATGGGCTGCGGGTTGCTGGGTAGCGTGTGAGGGAGATTCCCAATTGCACTCAGGAGATCCCCATGGTCAGAGCCCGCAAGAGGACACAAGTCGAGGGGCAGTTGAGTATTGATGCCTTTCTCTTCCCGGAACCCGAGGAGGTTCGTGATGAACATGTACGGCAAGTTCGCGCAGGAAGCGTGGAAGGCGACCGCGCCGGCGGAGTACGCCCTGATCCCGGACCCGGATCAGTGGTTCGAGGCACTGGGGGAGGAGGCGGCGCAGCGGGTGGGCGAGTTGATGATGGAGCTGGCCGGCCCGGACCCGGTGGGGGAGTCCTACTTGGAGAAGGTGGGGCGGTTGAACGCGTCGAAGATGCAGGCCGAGGAAATCGTGCGCGCGGAGATGCTGACCCCGGACCCGTCGGTGCAGGAGGAACCGGAAGAGGAGAACGAGGAGGAGTCCGGGGTGGCGCGGAGGCTGCGGATCGTGCAGCAGCTGAACCGGGAGGACCGGGAGTACTGGGAAGAGGTGGACCGGCTGGACGCCGAACAGGCATAGCCCCGGCTTCCTCGGAGTCCGTGGGCCCGGGGCGCTTCGTCCCCCGCGCCCAGGACGACCTGGCCCCGTCCGGGGCCCAAGCAAGATTCCGGGCCAATCTGGCAGCGCTGCGCGTGCTACGCACCCTGCAGGCCGAAGAGCGGGCCGCCACCGAGGCCGAGCGCACCACGCTGGCCCGCTGGGGATCCTGGGGAGCCAGTGGGGTCGCGGAGATCTTCGACGAGTCCCGCACCGAGTACGAGGCCGAGCGGGCCGAACTGCGCGAGCTGCTGGACGAGGCCGAGTACGCCGCCGCCCGGCGCACGGTCATCAACGCCCACTACACCGACCCGTCGATCGCCGCCGAGGTCTGGGGCGCCCTGGAGGCTCTGGGGTTCCAGAGCGGGCGGGTGCTCGAGCCCGGCTCCGGGGCCGGCACCTTCATCGGCCTGGCCCCGGACGGGGCGCAGATGACCGGGGTGGAGCTGGACCCGGTGACCGCGGCGATCTCCCAGGCCATCTACCCGGAGGCCACCATCCGCACGGAGTCGTTCGCGGACACCCGGATGCCCGGTGGCGTCTTCGACGCCGCGGTGGGCAACGTCCCGTTCTCCCGCAACTCTTTGCACGATCCCCGGCACAACGCGGCGGGGCACTCGATGCACAACCACTTCATCCTCAAGTCCCTGGCCCTTACCCGCCCCGGCGGGGTGGTCGGGGTGCTCTCCAGCGCATTCACCTTGGATGCGCAGAATCCCGCGGCCCGCCGGGAGATGGCCGAGACCGCCGATCTGCTGGGGGCGGTGCGCTTGCCCACCGGGGCCCACCGCCGGGCGGCCGGCACGGACGCGCTGACCGACGTGCTGATCTTCCGCCGCCGACTGCCCGGGGAGGAACCGCTGGATCTGTCGTGGGTGGACACTGCCCCGGTGGAGCTGGACGGGCAGCAGGGGCGGATGAACGTCTACTTCCTCGCCCACCCCGCCCGGGTGCTCGGTGAGCCGGTGATCGGCAACGGCATGTACGGGGCCGCCACCCTGACCGTGCGCGCGGGGGACCTGGCGGCGACCGGGGCCCGGCTGCACGAGCAGCTATCGGACATCACAGCCGAAGCCCTGGCGGCGGGGCGGGGGATGGCCGAGCGCACGGGCGAGCAGGAGCTCGAGGTCGCGGCCCTGGTGCCGGCTGGTGAGCAGGAGCAGATCGGGCACATCACCGACCGCGGGGAGGCGGGCTTCACTCAGGTCACCGTGGAGGGGGTGCACACCCCGCTGAAGGTGCCCCGCACCCAGGAGGGCGAACTGCGGGCCCTGTTGGGTCTGCGGGATGCGGCCCGGACGGTGTTGACCCTCGAGGCGGCCAACGTCGAGGACACCCCGGAGCTCGAGGCCATGAGGACCCAGTTGGCAGGTAGCTATGAGGCGTATGTGGACCGGTATGGGCCGATCAACCGGTTCACCGAACGCCGCACCGGCAAGTACGACGAGGCCGGGGCGGACATCCTGGCCCGAGTCACCCCGCCGGCGGTGCGGCTGCTGCGCGGGGACCCGTTCGGGCCGCTGGTGCTGGGTCTGGAGCACTTCGACGAGGGCGCGGGCACCGCGGTGGCAGCCGGCCTGCTCTCGGAGCGGCAGGTGCAGCCGCGCCGGCCCGTGCTCGGGGTCGACACCCCCGATGAAGCCCTGGCCGTCACCTTGGACACCCTGGGGACCGTGGACCTGCCCCACATCGCCCGGCTGCTGGGCACCGACGAGACCGGGGCGCGCGAGGCACTGGGTGAGCTGGTCTACGAGGTGCCCGGCGAGAACGGTATCTACGAGACCCGCGCGGAGTACCTGTCCGGGGACGTGCGGGAGAAACTGGACACCGCCCGGGCCGCGGCAGCCGCCGATGGCCGGTTCCAGACCAACGTGACGGCCCTGGAGGCGGTGTTGCCGGCCCCGTTGGGGGCCGATGAGATCGAGGCCCGGATCGGCGCGGTGTGGGTGTCACCTCAGATCCATGAGCAGTTCCTGCGCCACATCATCAGGGACCCCAGTGCGCGGGTGGACCGGATCAGCGGGGCAAGTTGGGATGTGAAAGCCAGCCGTCATGTCTTCGCGGCCCGCAATGACTGGGGCACGGAGCGGATGGCGGCCGGGGACATCTTCAAGAAGCTGCTGGAGCAGCGCCGGGTGCAGGTCACCGACCCGGACCCCTCGGACCCGGAGGGCAATCGCCGGGTGGTCAACGCCACCGAGACCACGGCCGCCCAGGAGAAGGCGTCCCTGATGCAGGAACGGTTCGGCGAGTGGGTGTGGGAGGACCCTGCTCGGGCGGCGGGGTTGGTGGATGAGTACAACCGGCGGTTCAACTCCATCGTGCTGCGCGACTACACCGTGGAAGGGGAGCGGTTGTCCTTCCCCGGGCTGGTGAAGAACTTCACCCCGCGCCCGCACCAGCGGGCGGCGGTGGCGCGGATGCTCTCGGAGCCCTCGGTGGGGCTCTTCCACGAGGTCGGGGCGGGCAAGACCGCCGAGATGGTCATCGGGGCGATGGAGCTGCGCCGGTTGGGCATGGCGCGCAAGCCGGTGATCGTGGTGCCCAACCACATGCTCGATCAGTTCTCCCGGGAGTGGCTGCAGCTCTACCCCCAGGCGCAGATCCTCGCCGCCTCCTCGGAGGATCTGGCCGGGGACAAGCGGCGGGTGTTCGTGGCCCGGGCCGCGGCCAGTGACTGGGACGGGATCATCATGACCCGCACCGCGTTCGAGCGCATCGAGCTCTCCGAGGAATCCAAGGCCGCCTACGACCTGGCCGAGATGGGACGCCAACGGGCCGAGCTCGAGGCCGCCAACGAGCGGGCCGCGGCCAGCGGGGCGGACACCATGTCGATCAAACGGATGGAAGCCCGACTCCAGGCCCGTGAGGAGAAGCTCAAGGCCAAGTCTGACCGGGCGACGGATCCGGGGATCACTTTCGAGCAGACCGGCATCGACTACCTGCTGGTCGATGAGCTGCACGAGTACAAGAACCTCGACACCGCCTCGAATATCCAGGACGCTGCGATCGACGGGTCCAAGCGGGCCAGCGACCTGCACTCCAAGGTGGAGTACCTGCGCTCTGTGCACGGGGATCGGGTGATGACCGGGGCGACGGCGACACCGATCGCGAACTCGGTCACCGAGATGTACGTGATGCAGCGCTACCTGGGCCCGGAGTTGTTGGCGCGGGCCGGGATCCACGACTTCGACTCGTGGGCGGCGACCTTCGGTCAGGTGGTCTCCGAGATGGAACTCTCGGTGGCCGGCGGGGACCACTTCAAGATGAAGGAGCGTTTCACGAAGTTCCAGAATGTCCCGGAGCTGCTGAAGATGTTCCACACCTTCGCCGACGTGAAGACCGCCGAGGACCTCAAACTCCCCACCCCCGACCTGGTGGTGCGGGAGGACGGGAAGCGGCTGCCGCGCATGGTGGCCGTGGAGGCCTCGGCGCAGCTGCAGGACTACATCGCGGAGATCGGCCGGCGGGCCGAGGCGATCCAGGCGCGGTTGGTGTCCCCGACCGAGGACAACATGCTCAAGATCAGCTCCGACGGGCGCAAAGCCGCCCTGGACCTGCGCCTGATCGACCCGGAGCTGGGGTCGGTCGTGGCGGAGACCAAGATCAGCGCCGCCGCGGACCTGATGGCCCGCGTGTACGAGGACCACCGCGAGGACGTGTTCACGGATCCCTCCACCGGGGAGGAGCACCCCACCCGGGGTGCGCTGCAGATCGTGTTCTGCGACCTGGGCACCCCCTCGGAGTCCTGGAACGTCTACGACGAACTGCGCGCCCAGCTAGCCGAGCGGGGGGTGCCGGCGGAAAAGGTCCGGTTCATGCACGAAGCCAAGAACGATGCGGAGAAGGGTCGGCTGTTCTCGGCCGCACGCACCGGGGAGGTGGCGGTGCTGATCGGATCCACGCAGAAGATGGGGGTGGGCACCAACATCCAGGCCAGGGCGGTGCACCTGGTGGACCTGGACGCCCCGTGGCGCCCGGCCGATGTCGCCCAGCGCCACGGGCGGATCATCCGGCAAGGCAATCAGAACCCGGAGGTGGCGATCTCTCAGGTGGTGACCAAGGGGTCGTTTGACACTTTCATGTGGCAGACGCTGGAGCGGAAGTCGAAGTTCATCGACCAGATCATGCGCGGGCGCCTGGACGTGCGCGAGATCGAGGACGTCGGGGACAACACGCTGTCCTTCGCCGAGGTCAAGGCGATCTCCAGCGGCAACCCGTTGATCTTGGAGAAGTCGAAAGCTGATCAGGAGCTTGCCCGGTTGGAGCGGTTGAACCGGGCCTGGCACCGCAACCAGTCCTCGCTGGTGTTCCGCAAAGACGCCGCGGCCGCGCGCGCCGACGCGCTGGAGCAAGAGATCCCCGTGCTCCGCGCAGCGGCGGAGCGCACCACCGATGAGCTCGGCGGGGAGAAGTTCCGGATGACCATCGACGGGGCCACCTACGACAAGCGCGCCGACGCGGCGGAAGCATGGCAGCGGTGGGCCGGTGTCCACGCCACCTCGCGCCCGCCCCGGGGCGGGGAGATCGACCTCGGGGTCGCCGGCCAAATTGGCGGACACGACATCCGGGTGGTGCAGCGGCCGGGCAACCTGGCCGATCTGGGCGCGTCCCCGGTGGAGCTGCGCATCGACGACGCCCCCGGTGTCGCCGTGGAAGTTACCCGGGCGACGTCGTTGAATCCGAGTGTGGGCATGATCCAGCGACTGGAAAATCAGGTGCGGGCACTGCCCGAGGAAGTCACCAAACGCGAAGCCCGACTGGCCTCCGCCCAGCAGGAAGCCGTCGACGCCCGGGAGGCGCTGGGCGTGCCGTTCAAGCACCAGGACGCACTGGAAGCCGCCCGCTGGGAGGTCGAACGGATCGGACGTGCGATGCGCGGAGAAGAGACGCCACAACCGACCCTGGACCCGGAGCTGGAGGCGTTGAAGAAGAGAATGCGCATCAACTTCCCCGGCGCTCCCACCGCCGGCCGCAACAATGCCAGAGGTGGTGGAGCCGGCTCGGAGCACCTCCCGCAGGTGGCGTCCCGGCACTATGAGCAGCGCCCAGAGGCGGGTGGAATGGAGTTGTAAGCACCCACGCTGAGAGGAGCTCAGACGAACGGTGTCCGCCCCCGAAGAAAGTAACGGGGGCGGACACCGTTCTGTGGAAATCCACGTTGAGCGACCTCTCCACAGTGAGGGTGGACTGCCTGTCGAAGCAGCGCGACGGGCTACGGCGTCCTTTCTCTGGGCTCTTTCTCGTTGACGCGCTGGGTAACGAAGATGCCGTCTTGTGGATGTTCCGAGGCGGTTCTAGCCCTGGTGGCCTTTTCCCGGGCAGCGGCGCGTTCGTCGTCGGTGAGCGGTCGGAGGTCGGCGGTGGCTGGGCCGGTGATCCCGGTTGCGAGCAGCGCCGCGGCGGCCAGAGCGGCGCCGGCGCAGTGGATGATTCTCATGTCATCTCCTTGCGCACTTCTTGTTGTAGCTACTCCGCCGGAGGGAAGGGCAAAGGCTCCGGGCATTCACCCTTGGTGCGTGCTTCCTTGGAGATGCTCTCGCCCCATTCATCTCCGTAGTAGGTCGCGTACTGGTTGACGATGCCCCCGAACGGGCCCGGGGCGTTTTGCGCTCCATTGGAGACGGTCCGGCCCGTGCAACTGGCGTTGTCCGGTGGAGCGGCTGCAGCCGGTGCGGCCACGATCGCAGAGGCCCCCATGACAAGAGCAGCGGCGAGTGTCGCGGTGCTCAATTTCGATGTCCACTTGATCATGGTTCCTCCTTGGTGTTGGACGACGTGCGCCCCAACCTAGAACCGATGGCTCTGCATGAGAACAGGTACGAGAGAGAACGTCGTGATGTGACCAATGCGAGCATCGGGGCTTGTCTGTGGGACTGAGCAGGGGAGTGAGCCCGCACTGAATAGGACGGGCTGACTCCTCTCCGACGCTTACTATGCGATGGCTACGAGGCCGACGATGAGTCCGTACTCGACAGCGGTGGCTTCCTGCGTGGTGGGTTCTCCAGACTTGATGTCATCAGGGTTGTCTCTGGGCCCGGCGGCGGCGGGGCCGGCGACCCCGAGAGTCAGCAGTCCGGCGACTGTGAGCGCGGTAGTGAGGCGACGTAGTGATGTCATGGTGGCTCCCGTTTCTCTGGCCGCTGTGCACCGGCTGAGGCGAGAGCGGCGTGGTCCCGAATCGCATATCGGGTGCTGTGATCATCTTCCCGGTGCGCGGGGCGGTCAATGAATTCTCAATGTCGTTACTCCAGCATTGAGCAATCCGACATAACGGGGAGAAGCCGTCGGTGGCTGCGCATCGGTGGAGCACCCCACGGCTCGCTTCGGTGGCTACCCGCAGTGGAAGCCGTCCACGGTCGGCGGAAGCGGAAGTGTCACGGTTGTGCGTGAGGTGACCTGCCGGCTGTGGTCGGGTGGTCGGATGGGGTCCCCGTGTCCATCATGGGTGCGGGAAAAGCCGCGGAGCGATTGGAGCTTTTGCCGTGCCCATGTGGGCACGGGGCCAGTGCCTCAGCCACGGTTCACTCCGTCAGGAGGCAGTGTCAGCCGACTCCGCCAGCTGCTCCTGAGCACTGTCCGACGAAGGACTGGCACCATTTCTCGCTGCCTTACGCCGCTGCACGCGCTGGACCTTCTCGGGTGCGGCCAGACCGATCTTGCGCAGCTCCTCGGCGGTCCAGCCGCCGTTGTTCACCGCGGCCTGGAACGCCTGAACGTCGTTCTTCTCGGCTTCCTTGAGGGCCTCACGGGCTTCGTCGAGGGCGCCACGCGCGGTGATCGCACGGCGGACGTAGTCCATCCGGTCGTTGAGCAGCCGCTGCGCGGCTTCTTCTGCTTGCTGGGGGTCAGTGAGCTTCGCCATGCCCCCAGGTTAACGGACGCACACCGTTCGTTCTAGAGGAAGCGCCCGCTGAGCCGGCGCTTCGCACCCGTGGTGCCCCAGCGGAGCAAAGCTATGTTTTATGTGCCATAAAACGGGTGTACCGCTGGCCCTGCCGGTTTTGCGGTGGCACACTGGTCGTGTGGGGCCCACCAAGGTGGGGGCGCTGCGCTGGGCCGGCAAGGAGAGGAGGTGCTGTGATGGAGCAGGAGAATCCGCGTCGAGTGTGGAAGTCCCGCCGCAAGCGGATCGAGGGCAAGACCCAGTACGTCCGGGTCTCCATGTCGGAAGCCGAGCGTGCTCAGCTGATGGTGCTGGAACAGCAGACCGGGCTCTCACCCTCGGCGCTGATGGTGCAGGCGGTGTTCGGTTCGGCCGATCCGGTGGCGGTGCAGCTGCGGCGGAACCAGCTGGCGGAATTGCTGGCGATGCGCCGGCTGATGGCCACGATCTCGAACAACGTGAACCAGATCGCCCGGCACGCCAACAGCACCGGCGAGGTCCTTCCCGAGACAGTCGAGACGATGCGCGAGGCTCGCCGGTTCAGTGCGGAAGTGCTGGCCAAGATCGAAGAGTTGATCCCGTGATCCCGAACATCACCAAGGGCGACAAGCCGATCGGGCTGATGAAGTACCTGGTGGGTCCGGGCCGGGCCAACGAGCACACCGACCCTCACTTGATCAACGGCTCGCCGCTCATCATGTCCTGGCACGACGACGCGCAGCTCAATGAGGAAGCCGCCGTGTCGATCGCCCGGGAGGTTGATCTGAACCGACGCGCCTTCGGGGTGGACGCTGACGCCAAGCACGTTTGGCACTGCTCGTTGTCGATCCCGTACCAGGACCGGGAGGTCACCGATCAGGAATGGTCGGACATCGCGCAACGATTCATGGACGAGATGGACTTCACCGACGCGCAAGCCAAGGCCCCGTGCCAGTGGGTCGCGGTGCATCACGGGCGCTCCACCAAGGGCAACGACCACATCCACATCATGGCCTCCACGATCCGGGAGGACGGCACGAAGTGGGCCGACGGCAACGACTACGCGCGGGCGCAGAAGGCCGCCCGAGGTATCGAGAAGGACTTCAACCTCATCCAGCTCGGCAACCACTCCGAACGGTGGTTGCAGCAGGGCGAGATGCGACGGGACAGCACTCGGGAGCCGACCCGGTTCGCGTTGGAGCGCACCGTGCGCGCGTGCGCGGTGGCCGCCGAATCGGAGGCGCAGTTCGTGCGGCAGATGCGTCGGGCGAACCTGCTGGTGCACCCTAGGTTCGCCGCCGGCACTGACTCGGTGGTCACCGGATACTCCGTGGCGGAGCGCCCGCCGAAGGGGATGCGGCCGCTGTGGTTCGGGGGCGGCAAGCTCGCCCAGGACCTCACGCTGCCGTCCCTGCGGACCCGCTGGCCGGACACCCCGGTCTCGGCGCAAGAGTCGTCCGAGGAGTGGATGGCGGCCAAGCGGCACCGCCGCATCGTCCACCCCGACGCCCCCGATGCGGCCCTGGACGAGGAGACCGCCCGGCGGTTGGCCGGGGAGCTGAAGGAGGTCCGCCGGCGGCTGGTCAAGATCGCCCCGGACGACCACCAGTCCTGGGCGCACGCGGCCCGGGAAGCCTCCGGGGTGTTCGCCGCCTGGTCCCATGCCACCGAGGACGGCCAGGGGCCGCTGGGACGGACTGCCCGGGTGCTGGCCCGCTCCGCCCATCGGTCCGGGGTGAAAATCACCACCCCGCTTCAGGCGCCGCTGCGCACCAGTGGCACCACGGCCTTCTTGCTGGCGGCCACCCAGGCGCCGTCCCCGGTGGCGCAGGCGCTGATCATGAACCAGATGCTGCGGATGACCCAGGCGTTCTACGAGATGCACCAGACCAACCAGGACCTGCGCGAGACCCAGCTCATCAACGACGCCTTCGAGCAGCACCTGGCTGTGGTCGCCGAGCCCCTGCCGGAAGTCGGGCCCTCCACCCCTACGCGGTCGGCTTCCCACGCCGGCCCCGCGCGTGAGCGCAGGGTACTGCGGGAGACGCAGGGACCCACTGCCACGGTGCGCCCGTACGTGGAGCACACCCGAGACGAGCACGGAATGGAGCTGTAAGTGACGAGCACACAACCCGACGGCGTGAACGACCTGCTCTCCCGGGACCTTCAAGCGGCGATGGCCGTGGCCGGGCGCTGGGGCGAGATGATGGCCCGCCAACGCGCCGAGCGACTCCGTCAACGCCTCATGGAACAGCAGCACCGACGGCGTGAACTCGAGGAACGCTTCGAGGCCGAACGCGCCGTGATGCGCACCGAACTGGCGCCGGTGGAACAGGATCGATTCTGGGAATTCGCGAAACCGGCCGACATCGCCGGCCACTACGGACTGGCTCGACAGTGGGAGCATCACGACGAGGTCGCCGAGGCCGCTCGAGGACGGATCGAGAAGGAAGTGAAGGACCGCCACGGACTGTCCGTGGCGGATTACCTGACCGACCACACCACGGAGCAACAGCGCATCGATTCCCCCGAGCACGAGTTGGCCGCTCGCGAAGCAACAGACGCGCAGCGGGACTACTCCGAAGCCGCCCGCAACGCCGCCGCGGCTGCACAAGGCGACCTGCAGAACAACACGGATACCCGCCGCGCCGCCGCAGAGGCCGAAGAGCTCTGGGACTCTGGAGACCGCCGGGCCCGCCTGGCAGACAAGCTCATGGCAGCCCACGGCGGTACCGAGGAAGGCCGTGACGGTGTGCAGGCCCGCCTGGCCGCCGACCGGGACCAAGGCACGCCTCCCATTGACGCGGTGCGCTTCCCCAAACGCTCCCCGCGTGTCCGGAAGAATCTCGGGCGTGGGCAGGAGCGAGAGCACGGACTCGGTCTGGGCTGAAGTTCTGCCGACATGCGCCGAAGGTGACCGAATGGGACTGCCGCGGATAAGTGACGTTAACGATGGATGTGTCTTCGTCGCCTATCCGTGCATCGGTCCCCCTAGGAAGGTGGTGGGGTGACCTGCGTCCCTCCGCCCGCGACAGCCGAAAGCCGAACTACTCTGCCCCCAAGCTGGGCGGACCCTATTAGCCCGTAGGACCCTAAAGACGCAGTACATCCCGGTGCTGGTGATGCTTAGGGTTAATGCCATCAGCCCGAAAGGATGCTTCCATGCGCAATGGTCTCGCCAGGTTCACTGACCCCACCTCGCCGGTCTTCGGCGTTGCATCGACTGTTGCCTTCGGCGCCTTGAGTCTCGTGGACCCTGCCCGGCTGAGCCCGGCACGTCGTCGGGCCTACCGGACAGGCCTGGCCACGACGACGGCGTGGTGGACTGCAGTCACCACTGACCGGAACCGGACCGTGTACGTGCCTGGCAATGTGGTGGCCGGTCTGCTCGCCGGCGGGACGGTCTGGGCCTTGGCCGAGGCGTCCGAAACCCTCGATGCTCGAATCATGACCAGGTTGGAGGCGGCCGGCGTGCGTCATCCTCGGCCTTGGGTGGCTGCGCTTTCGGCGGCTAGTGTCCTGGTGTCCTTCGCCGTGGATCGCGCATCCACCGGCGCCGAGCCTGAGGTGCGGCCGGAGGATCTGATGCGCACTCGCCCGGTGACACGGCAAGTACGCGAGGTCGTCCGCGGGATCCTGCAGGCCAGCGACACTCCCGACGCTCACGTGCTGCTGACGCAGCTGGCGGTGGCTCAGGAGTCCTACTTTGACGACGGCGACGACGGGTTCTCCACCATGGTGGGGTTCGAGGTGCCCGATGAGATAGTCCGCGTGGTGCCTCACAACCAGGTCTACCCGGTCCAGGCCCGATTCCGAGCTTCCAATGGCACCGAGCTGCAGGTGAGCCTGCAGCTCGATCAGGGCAAGCTGGCCCATCTCGCCGTCGACATCGCGGACGACGTCGTGGACGAGGGCGCCAACGACATCGCCGAGGAACTTCTGAACCGGTGGCCCGATCCTGCGGATCTTCGGTATGTGCTCGAGGGCACCGACGGCGGCTCTCTCCCCGCCACCTGACCCAAAACCACGCCTCCACCGCAGCACCACCTCCTGGGGTTGCCCGTGGTCAGGCGGCATGGGAACCGTCTGTGGTGTCGGGGTTCAGCGACCACCTCTGCCGGTGACCCGGGGAGGGGCCGCCCGGCGCGTCAATCGACTTCTCGGGCGCCCACTGTGCACACACACCGGCGCTTCTGCGGGGAGGTTGTCTGGTCGGTCAGGCGATCGAGTCAGCCGGCGGTGCGCTCGAGGACAATCTCCGCGTGAACGATGTGCTCTCTCGTTTCTTGGAGCGCGGCAGCCTAGTTCTTGGTGGGGTCAGCGCCCGGCCGTCAGTCGGAACGCAGCTCGTTCTGGGTGTCCCACGGCAGCCGGGCGGCGTGGCGGCTATTGTCCTCGACTGCGGGCAGCTCCATGGTGCCTCCCCGTGCTGAGGTAGGGCAGGTCGCGGGGCTCAGGGCGCGTCGGGGGCGTTGTAGCTCTGGCGGCTGATGCGGGACTGGACTTCTTCCGGCAGCGTCCCGATCTGCGTGGCGAGGCCGGCGGCCTCGCGCATGAGTGCGGCGGCGGCCGCGGCGTTATCGGTGGGGTCTCCGTTGTCGTCGTAGACATCGTGAGTGTCTAGGGAGCGCAGGAGTCCGTCTGCGACTTGGGTGAGGGCCTGGTGCGTGCTGTACCCGAGGGCCAATTTGAGGTTGCCGAGGGCGTCGTAGACGACGGGAGCGGGAATGGAGTGAGCATCGATCGTGGCGTCGTTGAGCGCGCGCACGGACTCGTCGACGTCATCGGCTTCGCGGACGATGAGGGGGCGGTCGTCGGTGTCGTTGTCGTACGTGGCAACTCCTTGGGGTCGTGGGCTGATGGTGTCAGCGTAGGCGTGGGGCCTGACGACCCACGGGGCCGGCGGTGGCCAGGGGTGACCGGTGCGGGGCCGGGGTGGCTCCGGGGGTGTATCCCGGCAGGAACGCCGCTGATCCCGGACTGGCCACGCCCCCACCGACCGTGGAAAACCGCGGACGAGGTATTACCCGATCACCGAGGGGAACGACCTACGGCCTACCACTGCACGTGCTGACGTCGGCCGCGAGTACGTATGACAGCAAATCTTCACGCGCTGCGGGAAACCAACCCTGCGGTGCGCTTCCAACTGGCCAGTAGTATCGCGCCGATCACGGAGGGTTATTATTTTTAACCTCAAAGGCCGTGTGCTCACGCGGCAGCGAGCTTTTGGGGTCCCAGGTCGAAGTCGCGTGGCTGGCGGAAGGACGTGTAACACATGAATAAATTGGCTCCCGGAGATAGGCGCAAACTCCCCACTGCTATTCCTTATGATCTGGTGGGAGATCCACAGGTGGACGTGAAAATTGGTTTCACTGACAACCTATTGAAACTTATTAGCGGTCATCCTGCTCGCATCACCATCGACAATCGTACAGACATCACATGGTCCCATTTGAGGGAAGAGCGTAGTCATACTGTTTGGGTGGTAAGGCCACCTAATGAGATCGGCCCGAACAGGGGCGTCGTTCTCGGCGCAAAGAGCACCTGGCCAATATTCAAAGGGACTAAATGCACAATCGTCTGGAGAGGGCAGTTTGAGAACGAGGGCGTCACAGCAACGCTGTCGTGGTCTGCTCCGTTTACGGGCAAGCCGGGCATTAACGGTAGGGTGTGGATAGGGGAAAATTTACACCCAAAACTGAAGATCGATACCGTAATGTTTCGAAGCCACCTGGGGGGAAAAATGGCTGACGGTGGGTTTACCATCTCCTACGGTCGACAGAAGCCACTTGAACATCGGAGTACGACGAACCGCATGACACGAATTTTGATCCGGGAACGGTAGGCGGCGCTATAGAGCCTGGCCTCATAAACCCAATGCTCGACGTAGTTGGTGGCGGCCCTGCACAAAACATATGCTGGGCAACGGCGCCGCAATATCCCCGTGAGCAACCCGATGTCCGTTACAGCCCGGCGGACCACAGATCACCGCGGAACCCCAGCAGAATCGGCCGAACGGGAGTTTCACCAGCTGCAAGAACTCCCGCGGGTTCAACCGGTAGTGAGACGTGTCGAGAATGGACGAATAGTTCCGTGCTGCGCGGGCAGGCCAGTTTACTGGAGCGGCCACCCGTCTGTGTCGCGCCCCCGAGCCTCAGTCAGAGATCACCGATGCCCTCAGCGACGATGGCTCCGGGGTACGCATGAGGATCCGTTCATGGATCAGCTGTCCGCGCGAATCTCTCATCTAACGACATATGGACCCGCTGGCCTGCACGGACGCAACAGACGCCGAGACCTCGGGGACCCCGCCGATGCGCCGCACACCCTGTCGCGGCTTAGGCAGACGCCCGTAGGCAGGGTGGGACGAGTTCTCTCATCTGTTGCTACTCGGCCTGCTTTAACGCCGATAACAGAGATTATGTCAAGTCGAACTTCAGGCGGTCCTTGTACCTCTGGTCAAGGCGTTTCCCGCGATTGGATGCTCGGACGGTCGGCGCTTGGCCAAGCCTGCTCCCGGGGCATGCCCGAAAAGATGCCACAAAATTGTATCGCTAATTCTTAGACGAGTTTTCAATTGATAATCTATTTTGATAAATACCTGAAAGTGGAATTGCTATTTATTCATCCTGTATGTCTAATTGCTCTTTTGCAGTTACTGCGGTGCCAGCGCGTTTCATTGGGTTGGGTTCGCCAGGGTTCATGAACTCCCAAAGTGACCAATAATCCGAGTATATTTTTCTCTGCGTCCATGAAATTCGAGCGGGGCGCCTTCTGTATCCAATGAAAGGGTTTCCCTCGATGGTTGTTTTTGTAATATACTTGATGGTGACTAAGGCCAGCTTGTCATTTATGGTGTCCGGCGCAAAGTGGATTGTGCAGGGAAAATCGGAATCAGCACAGTCCAGGATTACATAGGGTCGAATTTGTGGAAATTCTTCTTTCAAGTGATCGATCAGTTCGGGAAGAACGGCAAGGGCTGGTAAAACCGCGTGTTGTGCTTTGTTAATGCTGATGATGAGATTTAATTCAGGCAACAATTTGCGCCTTGCGGCACGCCTTTGTTTGGCGCGCATTGATTGAGCCCACTCAGTTGCCCGGAACAACCAGCCTGCTGCCTTTATGGCCATCCCGATTTCAGCACCGAACATTGCACCCATGCCACCAGAGCGAGGTACAGGACTGAGGGGAAATCCCGCACGTCCTAGAAACTTTATAGTTTCATTGCGATATTCGGAATGAACACGAGGTGGATCTGGCCATCGGTCATGTTTTCCAAAAACAGTCCGACCTTGTGGTGCGTTTTTGGATGGAGTTACATCCACTTGGAGATATATTGGTTCGGTATAATATGGAGTGTCTAGCATGACGACCTCGCGTGCCCGCACAATTACATCCAATGGCAACAATTGTTTACGCAGGGTGGCAGTTCGATTGACTTCCTCTTGGCAAATTCGGTGCCATCGAGGTGTCAGCATGTGCGCTGCTCCCTTTCGCATCCAGCGTCGATCATCTCTCATGCTCCCCTTGGTGTTCAAGAGAAAGTCAGCGGCGCACATGCGCTATAGCAAGCTCTCCGCGCCGTAATTGATATGTAGGGAGTGCCTGTCGAGAGGTCAGGGAGGAAGTTCGGGAATCGCTAGCGTCCCGGTGTTCTTCGCCACGGGGTATCCGGTAGGTACGGGATTCGGTGAGTGGGTACCGGGGCTAGATCATCAGATTTTAGCGTTGCCACGAGAACGGGGACGAACACGTCTCCGGCGGCTCATTGCCGCATCGCAGGTTGGTGGCCTTACCCACGCACGTGGGCTCTCACTGCGGGCCACGTTGTGCCGGCCCGGACCCCGATCTGGTTCACTCGGCCCAAAGGTTCACTTCGGGCCGGGACGTGTCCTCAAGGGTGGCTAGCGACCAGCACCACCCTCATAGCTCCCGGGCGACGGCGGCGGGTCGCCGTTGCCGGGGAGGCAATGGCTCACCGACTGTGCATCATCTGCGAAGGGTTGAGGTACATCTTCATGTGCTGTCAGGCAACTCCACCAGCTACCGGCTGGTGTAACCGTTGCCGGTCATGGTGATCGGCTCCTACTCCCTCGAGGTGCAGGAGGAGTGCTCGGCGGGCATCGATCCGACGTAGGCGGCCAGGGACCGGCCGGCGAATTGGTGCCAGTCCCCCGATGTCCACCGCCAGCCCCATATGCGGTCAGGATTGATACCCCGAGCAGGCCCACAACGTGGGAGACCACCGGGCCCCACTAATCTTCGGCGGCAATCACCCCGAGGTGAGTATCCAAGAGGTTTCGACCATCGAGAGACAACAGCACCGTTGCTAGTCACTCCACCCCACATCCTGCATCGACCCGGGCATCTCAAACCAGGCCAGCCCCATCACTTAAGTCACTGCCAGCGGACGCGCAACGAGGCCGGCCGGCCCATAGCCCCGCCGCAGGCAGGGGCTAGACATCGGCGGAGCACCCCCTGAAAACCTCATAGATCCCAATCCGACCCCCGAGGCGGTGTGCACATCCAATCAACCACATGCGCTGAAGGATCACCACGGGTCTTCCGCAATAGCGGCTCGTCACGGTCCAAGCCATCTCCCGCCGCGGGCAACCCGCGCTACCTTGCGAGCAAGACTTCGGGTCAGGCTCAGCGTGGACGCTAGTAGCATCTAACTTTAATGTCAGTGGATAGCGCGGCCGTCCACATGCCGCGGCCAGTGTGAGTCATATTGGGACTTCTGCCTGCGGGCGGACATTGCAGCCACCTTTATTTAAGTGACGCGCCCGCTTCCCGTCTCTTCAACACCCCCCCTTCGTAAAGCGACTTGCAGGGCACGCATCGCCAGCATGGGCTAGACCTTCGTCGAAGGCGCACCATGCAGGTCTCGTCGTTATCTCATCGAATCCGAATCGTCGCATTGGGGCGTACGCGAGAAACGTTTGCCCGACGTCTGACATGGGACTTTACCCTAAAGCCATATTGTCGATCACCATGAGTCTGGGGAAGTGTCCCGTAAGTCTAATGACGACGGATTCATGTGCGATATTTCATGACTAACCCAGGATCTGCAACGGCAGAACTTTCGAATCTCTCGGCAAAGAAATTATATGTCAGCCTGCAGGGAAAACGGAACGTAGGGGGTACCCAGTGGCAAATACAAAAATAGAAACGAGTCCGGAACTAATTGAGGCTGCTATAAGGGCAAAATATCCTGAGGTAACCGAACGCGCTCCCGTCGCGGCTGTGCTGAAGTTCATGGCGGGTCTGGCTAAGCAAGGGTTGTCGCAAGAGGAGATTGTAGAACACACCGTAGAATACAAGACACAGCTGGAAAAAAAATACAAGGAAGGGCGAGATGCCTGGGGTTCCGACTTTGACGACACAGCGCGAGATGCGTTGCGAATAGCAGGCATCACCTCGGGTGCGGCGAAGGGGTTGTCTCTGGCACTAGCTGCGAAGAGTCCCCCACTAGCAGCTGCGGGCCTGCTTCTGTCGGAAGCTACTGATGTTCTCAAAGACATGGGTGAAAATGCCCTAGATCTAACGCCCGTCCAAGATCTTGTACGAGAACAACGCAACCTCTTTAGCACGTACGCAACGTATGACCTAGTTGATGAGTATAATAAAACAGGCTCAAGCATGATCAAGGACTTCCATGACCAATGCTTAGAGGACGAAGCCTGCCAAAAGGCAGCGGCAATAGTTTTCCCAAATCTTGCTGCAGCTGGATCAGACAAAGTTGATGTTCGACCCGGGGCTGTCATTAACGCAAATCCCGATGTATTTAATGAGCTCCTTCAAATTTCCGTGCAGACCGATCTCACGGTAATCGTTGACCTAGACGAACTTAAAGATTCACTCATTTCTGAATACCAAGACAACACAAAAATTTTGCACGAAGACATGGTCGCCGTCCAAGAAGAACTTCAAGCACTAAAAATTGAGCAGACAAACCTGGTAACTTGGCTTAAGAACAAGAGCGCGCAAGAAGAGGCATTAAAGCGACAGGCAGCCCTCGAAGCAGAAATCCAACAAAGGTGGGCGAATGTCCAAAAAGGCATCGAAGTTGCTTCGATAGTCGTTGGGTTGTTCGACAAAAAACTGGGTAGCGATATTCAGCGGGTCGGTACGGCGGGATTGGCAGTTGTCAAGGCAGGCGTCGCCATGGTGAAAGCGGCATCTGCATTAAGCGAAGGCTTCAAGGTCGCCACCGCCCTGGGCTCTGCTGCGGCAACCGGAAACTTTATAGGGGCAGCTGTCGCCCTTATCGGGGCCTTCGGCCCCAGTGGACCCACCCCCGAACAGATGATTCTTGATGAGATCAAGGCCCTCCGCGAGGATATGCAACAGCTTCACACTGATATGACACAGCGCTTCGACCGCATCGATGAGTCCTTGAACAAAATTTACGTCGACGTGTTAAGTAAACTTGATGAAATCGACGTCGCAGTAGGGCAGGTGAACCGCAGGGTGGAAACGGTTCTCGATGAGCTGGATGCCATCCAAGCTGAATTGTACCGGCAACAGGCTTTAATCATCGATTTTTTCCAACAAACGCACAGACAGGAATTGCAAACCACGTTTGTTCAGGCTCTGGGGCGGCCTAAATCTGCGGTAAACCCTCTCATGACTCCCGCCGAATTTCAAAGCTACGAAGGTACTTTCCGTGCATGGGCAACAGTCCACTGTGCTAAGGACATCGAAGTTCCGGTAAATTCCAAAAGTGTAGCTGACGCTGATCTTCACAACGAGTTGAAGGGTCTCCCCCTCGAAAATGTCGCGTATCTAAACAAGGTTGTAGCTGAAAAAGGGTGGCCTGCATTTGCACCCACAGGGCAGACCGAACGGCTAGTCAATGCCCACACATGGATGATTGCCGCGTGTGGATACAGTCAACTGGAAGGTGAGTGGACCGCGCTGGCTGCCCAAACTACCAGCGCAGCTCCTAATGCGCGACGCGACGAAGTCGCGGCTCCTGGACACGCCATTCTTTCCGCGCTCCGACAGATTCCCAAGCGCGACAGCGGAAATCTTCTCGAGCGGGCCGTTGAAAATCTCGAAAATAAGTACCTCTTATATGAACAGCAGATACAGGCCGCTGAAGATCAATGGGAGGCTGGTGACGTATTACCAGCGATTCTGCAAGTTGATCCAGCAGCAGTGCGCGTGCCCGTGTTTCGTGCCGACCCTCGTCACGATTACGGTTACGTCCCCAGAGTGTATGTCTGGCGTGGTGGTGCGGCAGACCCGGAACCTGGCTTCGAGTTGGCCCCGCGCCTGGTGCAGAATGTCCCGGCGGTCTTCCGAAACGCCACTTTTACCAATAGCCCTCCCGCCAAGCCTGTGATGCGAGTCACCGTCACCGTCAGAGAATACGAGTGGGGCGAGTGGGTGACAGTCCCTGATCATCGCCCCGGTATTCCTAGACCTATTGACCCCGACGAACCGCCGGAACCTCCGAAAACGAAGGACGTGTACATTCGTCACACGGGTACTGAGTACACCGCTCAACTCACGTATCAGGGACAAGTGATCGGCGCAGGCTCCCACGACGACGACATGGGAGCGTCGTTTGGCGAGGCATGGTCTAAGATGCGGTGGCATATCAAAAGTGAAGGTGACCTGGATTTAACCGCCGCGTTGTCAGATATCGACGTCTCACGTCGTTGGTTGTGGAAGGATCATTTTTATCCGACGTTGTGGAACAAGCAACTCGGATACGTCACCGTCAACGACCCCCTGCGAATTGCTGCAGATGAGCTCGACGGGGCACTCCGTTTGGTTGACTGCCTCTTGGACTTGGGTTTGCCCACAGCACGTGTCAACGACGAAATGCTGGTGGCACTACTAAACGGGCGTCCTATGTGGGTAGATGGTGTCGGCCTTTTTGGCTCTCGGGAGTTCCTGGCTCATCTAGATCCTGCAGGTGATAAGCCGTCACCTGCACCCGTAGACAAAGGATTTGTCGACTACCTTAATGAGGTCAGGCAGCTGCCCCTCCAGATATTGGCAGAGCGTGTCGTTGCCTACCAGAATGCTCTGGATGCCGTAGAACACCAGGAATTCTACCGGGACATCGAACTGACCTTATCGCGGTTGTCCCTGGCCGGCGATCTAGTGGATCTTGCCCGTCCAGGTCTATCGCCGGTCGATCCCTGATATCTGACCATCACTGTCGGAAAATGAGCGTTCTTCCTCCGGATCAACCTTCCGGCTACCGCTTGAACAGTGGAGGTATCGGCTGATGGATGCAGCATGACAACGGAGCCCGAATACCGGCTAGAATTTGTCCGGCTCAATACCTTCTGTTTTTTCACTATGGTATTGCCTACGACTTGTAGCTGGGGCTGTAGAAAAATGAAGTGGCAATGTGTTTCCTGGACAATATCATTCAGGCTAATGTCGTTTCACTTAAAACGTAGTATCTATATGTCGATAAGGAATATGATGTTTGAAAAACAACATGTGGTTCAGCTTGCCGATATGAATTTTAGGTTTGGAGAACTCGAGTTACAGGCCTCCAGGGAAATGGTTGGGGAGACGAAGTTCTCCGATAGAGTCGATGCTGAAGAAAAAATGATAGATACTCGCGCGGAGTTCCAAAGCTACTTGGACGATGAGATGGTATTTCGTCGAGGGGATGGAACAATCGCCACTAAAGAAGAGTTTCTGGCGTCACTTGAGAACGAGGGAAATTTAACTTCTGAACTGAGAAGTAAGATTGTTCTGATCGAGGTTCGTGGTACGCAGGCTATCGTGATTATCCTTGTTTATCTCAAGGGTACTCGCAATGGAAAAGAAATTGATGCCACTTTCCGAAATATTCGTTTGTTCGAGTTTCGCGATGACTGGAAATGCGTCATGTGGTTCAATAAGCCGTATTCGAGTGATGAGTATACGTCTAGCGAAAATTGGTAGCATTTACTTCCCTCCATGAGATACAGATTGTTCTTGTGGTTCAAGACAAAATGACGGCGCATGGAGTGTGTGGTGCGGGGAAGCCGAACCCGACACATCGCCGTTGTTGAACTGACCGTGGTGCCACGCCGAGCGCGCAAGTGATCGTCCAACAGCTCCGCCCTCATTTGCTGGTTGTAGGCTACGGTTTTTGTGTCAGCAGTAGAAGGTGCGCTTTACCAGTGCCTTTATGGCCCGCGCGTTGGAGTCCGTCATGTCCCGTACGGGGTTAGGCCAATCGGTCTCACACTACTTGTTGAAGAGCCACTTATGCGCTTATATGTCAAACTTTTGATCACAGTGTTTTAGGGAAGAGCGGTTTGACGGGTGCATCCCCCTGGTGCACACCCGTGTGTGGAATTAATTGAGCCGCTTACTCGAAAAGCCCAGCAGGTGGTGGATCCAGTGGTAGGGGTATCCCTTTGGGTCCGTGTGTTTTGGGTGTGCAGCCGTGGAAGGGCCCTTTTTCGTCGAAAAGTGTTCGCATGGTGGGGTCGGCGTAGTCGCGCCACCACACCGCCAACCCTGTGGTGGGATCGGTGCGCAGGTTCTCCCAGGCGCGCCAGAGGCCGGTGAGGCGGCTGACGGCTTCTTCGTGGCGCCACCATTGGGCGCACCAGGTGAAGGTGGTGGCCCGGCCGGCGAGGTCGATGTCGCGCCGGTACTGGTAGGCCAGGTGCTCGGTGACGAACTCGGCCACGTTCGCGTAGACGAGCTCCCGCTCCCCCTCCCCCGGTCCGGTTTCCTCGAGGGTTTCGTCGTCGATGTCGTCGTGGCAGTTGGTGCGGCGGGCACCCATGTCCATGGTCTACTCCTTC
The DNA here is from genome assembly GCF_049716185.1 of Kocuria sp. CH-021. Taxonomy (NCBI): domain Bacteria; kingdom Bacillati; phylum Actinomycetota; class Actinomycetes; order Micrococcales; family Micrococcaceae; genus Kocuria; species Kocuria sp. CH-021. The sequence continues at coordinate 50,719 of NZ_JBNAFK010000018.1, forward strand.
ACCAGTGCCGCCCACCGGTTCCCCGTGGGCTCGGCCGGGCTCGGCTCAGCGGCCTGGATTTCGGGTGCGGGCGCTGCTGCGGCGGGGGCGTCGGTGGGTGTGTTGTGTGCGGCTTCGGAGGCCGCGGCCGCGTCGGCGTAGGGGCGGTCGTTGATCGGGACGGTGCGCAGCAGCACGGCCCGGGCCCCGGAGCCGAGCATCACCGCCCTGCCCTTGGGCAGGGCGGCCAGGTCCGCCACGGAGAGGATGTCGTCGGTGGCGTCCTGGCGGGAGGTGGAACCACTGTCCTTCTGCCGGGAGGAGGAGACGGAGGTGTAGGTGTACTTGCCGATCAGCTCCGAGAGCATCTTGAGGAAGCCCTCTTCTTTGACGTTGCCGCCGTAGGTGACGACGTTGGCGGTGGAGAACAGCTTGCGCATCCCGGATTCTCCCCACACGTCCACGCCCTGGGACCAGGACTGCAGGAACGTGGAGACCACGATCCCTCGGGACCCGTAGTGGCTGTAGAGGTCGGGCAGGTTCGCCCAGCGGCAGACGTTGGCGGCCTCATCGAGCACGCAGACCATGGGGGTGGCCAGCCGGCCTCCGGCCTGGGTGACGGCGTGTTCCTCGGCGGCGGTCACGGTGGCCACGGTCAGGGCGGTCACCAGGGGACCGGCGGTGCCGGCCCCTTCTTTGGAGAGGGCGTAGAGGGTGTGCTTCCCCCGCACGAACGCTGACGGCGAGAACTGCGGGCGGTCATCGTCCGGTCCCGTGGGGTTGACCCAGGCGGCGATCTTCTCGTTCTTCAGGCACGCGGCCATCTGCAGGGCGGTGGAGTACACGCTGCCCCGGTACTTCTCGGGCTGGCGGATGGTGCTGGCCACCGAGTCGGCTTCCTTGCCCCACCCGTGCGCGTCGAGGAGTTTGGCGGGGGTGTCGTCGGTGGAGCGGGTCAGCCAGTAGTGCACCCGCTCGATCGGCTCCCCGCCACAGGCGGCGGCGAGCAGGAGCCCGGCCAAGAGGTCCTTGCCGGCGGAGTCGAAGTGGGCATCGCCCATCTTCGCTCCGGCGGGGCGGGAGCCGGCAGCGAAGTTGTTCGCCATCTCGGCGGCGCGCTCACTGTCGGTGACGTAGGTCAGCGGGTTCCACCACCAGGTGGGTGTCTCCCCGGCCACTCCTTGCGGGTCGAAGACCCAGACGTCGCCGTCGGTGGCGCGGACGTCGCGGGTCAGATCGGAGAGGTCGCGCTTGTTGGAGGTGGCGATCACCGGTCCCGGGGCCTCGATGATCGACGGGGCCGCCTGGGAGGTGGTCTTGCCGGTACGGGTGCCCCAGATGTGCAGGAGGGTGTCCTCCCAGGAGGCATATAACGTATGCCCGCCGCGGACCATCTTCCCAATCATCACCCCCGGTGCTTCCACCCCGAAGCGAGCCGCCTTGGCCTTGGCCTGCTTCTCGGTGAAGGGGGCGACGTCGCGCACCGACGCCATGCGCGGCGCTGCGCGGTCGTGCTTGACGACCTTCTTCGCCTTCTGGTGGCGCTTGAAGCCCCACAGCACGAACAGGGCTGCCGCCAGCAGCCCGAGGGCGGCGGCCAGGACGATCTCGGTGGTGCGCCACGGGAGGTCTCCGGTGAAGACACCCAGGGACCGTTCCCAGTACCCGGTGGGCAGCGGGTCGGTACGCGGGGTCAGGGCATGGCCGGCGCTGGCGAGAACGTAGAGGATGGCCGGGATGCCGACGAGGGCGAAGAGCAGAGTCAGCAGCAGGGCGACTTCCCCGCCACCGGCCTTGTACTTGCGGTCCAGGGAGCTCATCGTTCGCCCCTCTCCTGAGCGGCGCGGAACTTGGCCTCGTGCCACTTCTTCTCAGTGTCGTGCACCTGGGACCGGCGCTCGGTGGGGGTGAACTCCATCGAGAACGGAATCCCGGCCCTCGCACCGACCTTGATGAAGAACTTCCCCTGACCCGGCGGCGGGGAGGTGGTGCGATCGTCGAAGTACCACTGGCGGTTCTTGGGGTCCTCCAACCAGGCCCGCAGCTCGGCCTCATTGATGGCCGATGCGCCGGTGGGGGTGTACACGTCATCGTTGGTGTACTGAATCTCCTCATCACCCCGGCGATTCCAGGCCGGCGGGTCCTGCCAGATCGCCAGCTGCTCCTGCTCACGCATCGACAGCGGCACCGACTCGGTCAGCAGCGGCATCTCGGACTTGGCCAGCCCACCCAGGATCTTGATCCCGCAGCGGTCCATAATGCCTTTGGCCTTGGCACGGTCCTCCTCGCCGCGGACGGCCAACAGGTCGGAGGGGGTATGGGAGGCCATGATCTGCCCGACCCCCATCTCCCGGTTCAAACGGGTCAGCGCGTTGACCTGATCGACGATGCCGGGCCCGGCGGCCAGGGTGTTCCACAGCTCATCGAGGATGAGCAGGAACCGCTGCCGGGCGATCACCCCGTCATCGGCGAGCATGTTGGAGGTCCGCACCGTTCCGGTGCCGATGGACCAGCAGGCCAACAGCGTGGCCGCCCGCAGGTCGGACTCGGACTGGGAGATGCGAGAGAGGTCGAAGACCATCGGCCTCGAGGCATCGATCTTGTTGGTGGAGGGGCGGGCGAACATCTGCCCGAAGGCCCCGGTCCCGCACAAGGAGTTCAGCGAGGACTCCAGACCCTCCGTGATGGCCTCGTAACGCTCGTCGTTGCCGCGATCCAGGGAGACCTCGCGCACCTCGACCGGCTTGTCCTTGAGCACCTGGCGCAGGTCCGCCATGACCGGGACCGTGCCGGACTCGGCGTGGCGGGCTTCCAGGACGGTGAGGCACCGATCCAGGATCTGGTCCTCGCGCTCGTCCAGCGGCTTCTTGCGCAGAATCGCGATCAGCGACCGGATCAGGTCAAAGCGCCGGGTGTGCAGATCAGCCAGCAGCTCCTCCGCCTTCGCGGCAGAGAGCAGCTTGGCCGCCGCGACCGCTCCGGCGTCATCGAGCGGGTTGATGTGGCCCACCCCGCGGCCCAACGGCAAGACGGCCCCACCGAGGGCTTCGATCATGGCGACGTGTTCGCCCTTGATGTCTCCCAGGACCATCGGCCACACCCCGAAGGCGGCCAGCCCGATGGCCATCCGCCGCAGCAGGGAGGACTTGCCCAGCCCCGGGTTGGCCATGATGAAGGCCGAGGGGTTGGCGATCACCCGCAGCTTCTGGAACCAGGAGATCGGGTCACAGCACACCGGCTCCCCGGAGAGCAGGTTCCGGCCCAAAGGGACGCCTTCCAATGGGGAGCCCCCGCCCATGGGGAAGGGGAAGAGTCCGCAGACCTGGTAGTTGGTGCCGCGCATCTCCCGGATCGGGTGCAGCAGCTGCGCCTCGCCCAGTCCCCGGCCCTTGTGGCCCCGCGGGCCCGGGCGACGGGTGGAGGCGGCAGTCACCGAGGTGCTGCCGGTGCGCTTGGGCTTGGCGAACACCTTGCCCAGCTTCACCCGGGCGAAGGCACGGTCCAGGACGGTGGTTGAGGCGTTGCCCCGGGAGGCGGGGAGGATGATCTGATCGCGTTTCGTGGTGGCCATCAGAGGGCGTTCCTCACGGTCGAAGGCAGGGCCAGATGGTCCGGGATGACCACGCCCAGCGGGAGGCCGGCGGCGAAGGTGGAGTCCTGGGCCCCGTAGGCCTCCTCCAGGCGGATCCGCGCCGAGGTCCCGAGGTTCTCGATGATGGCTTCGGCCTCGTCGAGCTCGCCGCGGGTACGGACGGTGGCGGTGACCACGAGGCCGAAGTTCAGCAGGCCGGCCCCGTCGGCCTCTTCGGCGGCGGTGGCCTGGGCGGCGCGGGTTTCTCTCGTGTCGCGGGCGGTGGCGCGGTTGCGGGAGGAGGCGTTGAAGGTGGCGGTGTTGATATCCGTTTCCACCATCTGCGCCGCCCTCGCCGGGTCGATGGGCCGGTAGAGCAGGGTGACGCGCTTGCGCACCAGCTCCGGATTCGGAGCGATCAACCCCTGGAGCACGTTGGCCTGAACGGTCGAGCGCGGAGGCACCGACATCGCCCAGGACTTCGACCAGGAGTTGTTGTGGTGGTAGCAGTCCCAGAAGGTGTCGGCGGCCTGCGGGCCGACCTCACTCCAGTCCAGTTCCGGGGCCACCCCCTGGGCGTGGGCCCGGTCGAAGAGGATGGCCTCGGCCGGGTCGTAGGCCACCCGGATGACCTCGCACAGCTGCTGGGCGGTCAATGGTGCGGCCACCCCGGCCCCGGTGTCGTTCAGCGACAGGGTGAGATTGGGCAGCCGTGAGGCCAGATCGTCCGCCACCTCGGCGGCGTTGCGGATGCGCCCGCCGGCCCGCACGGAGGCTTTGAAGGTCACCGCGATGTAGGCCCGGGTGACGGTGGCCCCGGTGGGCAGCATCTGCACGGTCTCGTTGATGACGTCGCGGGCGAACTGGGGTGCGTTGTCGACCATGCGGGCTTCGATCTTCCGGGCCAGCCGGTACCCGGAGTCCGGGGCGGTCTCGATGGTCACCGAGGCCGCGGTCAGCCCGGGTTCGTCGGTGAGCATGCCCAGCCAGTGCGCCCAGCGGTCCACCCACCGGTTGATGTGCTCCTGATCGACCATGCCTCCACCGTCGGGCTCGGAGGAGAACACCACGGTGTAGTGGTGTTTCTGCGGGACCTCGAGCAGAGCGAAGGGGCGGCCGTAGCCGTCGACGTGCTCGGTGATCCTGGATCGGGCCGAGACCCCGGGCAGCTTCGTGGTCCCTGAAGGCACCCGGGACACCGGCCCGGCCCGGTAGACATTGGCTCCGCTGTAACGGGTGTTTGCCCACCCGGCGCGCCGCACGATGCGCTCAATGAGGGTGCGTCCGTGCTTGTTCTTCTGCATGGACAGCGCGATCAGGGTGAGGATCACCGCTTCGAAGCCCAGGGCCACCAGCCACAGGTTGAGCATCATCAGCAGGATCCCGCCGACCACCCCACCGATCAGCAACACGGTGCCGGCGGTCGACAGCCCGGCCAAGCCCTTGGAGGCCGGCGTGCGGAAGTTGCCGTACACCCGCGGCCGGCTCTCGTCCGTTCTAGCTTCGGTCTGCGCCATCAGGGCGGCCCTCGTTTCCGGTCTCGTTGGCGATCTGCGCCTTGAACGCACGTGCCTGTTGCTGGGCGGCCTTCGCCGCTTGTCCCGCGCCGGTGGGGCCCGTGGGGCGGGCCCCGGAGCGTGCCGGTGGTGCACCAGCACCGGAGCCGGGCGTGTAACGAGCCCCTGTCCCAGCTCCGGTGCGAGGTGCCGCCCCGGTGCCGGGGGTCGGTTGCGCCCCGGTTCCCGTCGAGGACTTCTGTGCACCGTCCTGGCCGGGGGTACCCGGGTAGCCCGCTCCCGCCGCTCCGGTGCCGCCGGTGCTTCCGCCGGTGCTGGAGGTGCCGGCCGTCGCGCTGGACTCGGTGGCCTGGGAGACGGCTTCCCCGGTTTTCTGCACGGCGTTGGCGGCCGCCATGCCCGCCGCCACGGGTGCAGCTGCAGCGCCGGCCGCCGCAGCACCCGCGGAGCCCGCCGTGCCCGTGGCACTGGCCCCAGCGGCGCCGCTGGCTCCACCGGCAGCTGGCGACGGGCTAGCGGGCGCGGAACCTGAGCCGCTCTTCGAGGGCGGCGTGGAGGAGGAGTCAGAGCCGAACCCGCGCCCGGACCGGGCCAGGTGGGAGGCGCCCTGCGGGATCGCCGCGCCCATCGCCGCGATCCCCAGCGCCCCGCCGCTGCTACCGCCGGAGGAGGACATCGAGCCCAGCACGGGGCTGAGGAAGCCGATGAGCACGGGCAGGGCGAACACGGAGGCGACGATCATCATCAGCCCGGCGGCGAACTGGATCAGCCCGCTGCCGGAGTCCTCCCACACCCCGGTGGTGGACATCTTGATCGCCAACCCGTAGATCAACGCGGCGGCGGGTTTGTAGAAGGCGAAGGCCAGGGTCCAGGCGATGACCTTCTGGAAGAAGTTCTTGCCCGTCTCGGTGTTCAGGAACGCGGCGGAGAGTGGCAGGATCCCGGCCATCAGGAACAGCATCCCGGTGCGCAGCACCATCAGCATCAACTGGATGAGGTTCACGATGATCGCCACGATCCCGCCGACGATGATCAGGATGACGTTGCCGCCCAACCACACCGGATCCGCCGCACCTGTACTGGTGGCGTTGTCCAGGGCCAGGAGCTTGAGCACGTCGGTCTGGAAGTCCTCCCCGATGGCGGAGTCGATGATTTGGACGGCCAGGGCGTCGGTGCCGGCCACCAGGACGTTGAGAATCGTCACCCCCGAGGCCGTGACCACGGCCAGGGTGAGCAGATTCTTCAGCAGGTCGCGGGCCGGTTCAGCGCGCTGGGTCCAGGCCATCTGAGCCCCGGCGATCATCACGCTCAGCGCGGCCACGGCCAGGGTGAGGTAGAAGGTCTGGTCCTGGATGAACCCCACCGACCCGGACAGGTTCGGCGCCCGGGCGGGGACGAGGAAGCCGATCAGGCTGGTGGCCCCACCAATCAGGGCCGCCCCGGAGGCCAGCACGGTGGCCGTGTTCACCAGGCCGGCCCCGTCGCCGCGGCGGGCGTTGGTGGCCAACACGATGCCCAGGAACAGCACCCCGAACACGCACACACCCAGCCCGATCCAGCTCGCGTAGCTCAGCAGCAGATCGACCTGATCGTTGAACACACCCCGGACCGGAGCCTCAGCAGCGCCGCCGTTCTCGCTAATGAGGCTGGCGCTACCCACCGTGGTCCACATGGATCCAAGAGATGCGATCGTGTCGACCACGGCGGAGGTCACACCGTCCGCGATCTGATCCAGCGCATCCCCGGCTGCCCCGGTGAGCGCATCGCTGATTCCTTCCTTCGTGTTGCAGACGAGGTCGAGCCTGCCGCAGCTTTCCTCCTCAGCCATCGTGGGGTCCCCACGTGATGTACCCGTTCAGGTCTGACACCTGGCCGGCAACAGGGCCTGTGTCTCCGTTGTCGCGGAACACGAAGCGCCAATCACCGTCCTGCCAAACCATGTCGGCGCTGCTGGTGATGTACGTCTTCTCTGATCCGTCGTCTGCAGCGGCCACTACTTCAACGCTGGCCTTGTCGCCGGTATAGGAGAGAAGACGGAAGCCGGCGATCTGCACAGGAGTGGTAGATGCGTCGTTCTCCGCGATGCGCTGTCGGATCTGCCCGATGTTGATGTCCTTGCCCGGGCCGTCCAAAGCCAAGGCTTGAGTCGTGTCCAGGAGGAGCTGCGGGTCATTGCTGGAGGCCAACATGTTGGCGACGCTCAGTAACGCCCCTTCGGGAGTGTGGGAGTAGCAGGAGCGCACACCCGTTGACTCATCCACGGTGCCCGGTCCGTGCTCCTCCGAGGACGGCGCGTAGATCGCGCCCAGGGCGGTCCATTCGACGTCCTCGGGGGCCTTCGTGAGGGTGGTGCCGCCGGTGGCGTCTAGACCGCACACCGATTCCTCGCCCGATACTGCTTCGGCGGTCGTGGCTGGTGCCGGTGCAGCCTGTGAGGGTTCTTCGCCGTCGGGCCATAGCCACAGGACGATTCCCAGCACGATCAGCAATGCGACGAGGACGGTTGAGACGAGGAAGCGGGGGGCCTTCCACCAGGTGCTGTTGTCGTCGGTCTCGATCTGATCTGTCACCTGCTGCTCCTCTGATGCGGGGGGTTGGTCTTGCGGAGGCCAGAGGTCATGCCCCGGAGATGAAGGAGAGGATCGAGGCGCCGCCGGAGATCAGGGCCACGGCCAGGACGATCTTGATGATCCCGGAGACCTCTTCGGTGGTCTCTCCGCGGCGGGCGTCGAAGGCCATCTTTCCGCCGACAACCAGCAGGCCCAGCACGGCGATGCCCAGGGCGATCCACTTGCCGACACCGACCATGCGGTTCCAGGTGTCACCGATCCCAGGAGGGGCCAGCGGGTCGGAGTCGGGCAGGGCGGCCGGCAGCGCCAGCATCGTGTCCTGTGCAGCCAGTACGAGGTCGATCATTGGGGGGTCCTCTCAGAAAGTGCTTCATCGGCTGCCTCACCGAGGGCGGTGAGGACTTTTCTCGGCTCCCGGGCCATGGACGCCCAGTCCACGGTCCCGGTGAGCCGGAGCTCTTCGATCCACGGCACCACCCAGGTGGAGGGCACACCGCCGGAGACCACCCGGGTCGCTGCGGCCAGGGACTTCGGGGTGCGGCCTGGGGCATCGGCCACCAGGACCAGGCCTTGGAGGTCGACATCGGGGTGGGCGCCGGCCGCCCAGTCGCGGGCGGCGAGACGGGCGGCGTCGAGGCCCCGTTTGTTCTGCCGGGCCACGAGGAACACCGGCGCCGGGGCGTGCTGGATCTCCTCATCAGGGCGGGCGGGCCACCGGTGATGGCAGGCCACGCCGCCGAGCAGTTCGGCCAGCACGGACTCCCCGGCCCCACCGTGGACACCGAGCCAGAACACGTCATGGGCGGTAGTGAGAAACCGCCCCAGTCGCCCCTCGTCCTCGGAAAGACCGGTCACGCCTCGCTGGGGACCTGAGGCGCCGCGCAAGACCGTGACGGTCTCCTCGGTGACGTCTTCGAAGATCGGGCGGGTCTGCTCCTGGGTGGAGGGAGACACCAGCTCGGCCCAACGGTTGTCCATCACACCTCCTCGGTCGCAGGGCCTCTAATAGACTGGACCCTATGTGCATTAGACAACACTGAGAGAGGATTAGCAATGTTAAACAACAGTAGACAACAAACGAGTATGACTGTGTACAGTGCCCAGTATGAGGGCGCAGGTGATCGTCGTGTCTGACGCGCTGGACCGGCTCTTCGAGGGCCTGCCCGAGCGGCTGACCGTCGACCAGCTCGCGCAGGTGCTCGGACTCGGTGATCGCACCATCACCTACCGCTGGTTGCGCGACGGCATCGTGCCGGCGATCAAGCTCGGCAAGACCTGGCTGATCCTGCGTGACGACATCAAGGAACACCTTCGCTCTCAGTACAACGTCCCCCATTCCACCGACAATGACGGGGCGCACACGAACGAGGAGTAGGGAGAGCACCATGGCTCAGGCACTGGAGCGGCCGGTCTGCACGGCCAGGATCGCCGCCGACGACAGCGTGGAGGTGACGATCGACCGGGTCCCCTACGAGTTCGCCTCGATGCCGGCAGCCATCGCCCACGTCGTCTCCATCGCCGATGACCTGGGGCGACCGGTGAAGCTGACGGCCATCGACCCGGCCTCGGTGACCGAGCCGGAGACGCGACTGATCGTCGCCGCGGACGGCTCCGTGACAGCAGATGCCAGTGCCTCGGCCAAGAAACGACCCTCCCGTGGAGGCTCTTCACGTGTTGTCACAGTCGACGACCTCGTACCGGAGCCTGAGGAGGCGACACGCCCGGTCGCGGCCACCGAACCAGCCGCTGACCTGAGCGAACACCAGCGCGCGGAGCCTTCCATCGATGCGGAGACCCCGCAGACGCTTCCCAAGGCCGATGTCCCCCATTCGGGGGACGCATCCGAGCTCTCAGCTACGGACCCACTGCCAGAGACCACCGCGGGCGACACGCCCGCCGGCGACCCGGCGCCCAGCAGCTCCACACCGACCCCGGTCGTCGCCGAGGCCGGTGATCCCCGCCTGCAGCTGCGCCGGGAAGCGACCACGGATCAGCCCGAATCCCCCGCCCGCCACGGGTGGCGTGGTTGGTGCAACCAGAGGCTCGGACTGTCCCTGGCGGCCTCGGCCGCCGAGCGGGCGTCCCGGGCACGCCGCACCCGGATTCAGCGGCCGCTGGAGACCCACCGCACCGTGGCGGTGCTCCAGCTCAAGGGCGGGGGCGGGAAGACCACCACCGCCTACCACTTGGCCGCCACTGCCGGGCGGGTGCGCGGGGGCAACATTCTGGCCGGGGAGTTCAACGAGAACCAGGGCACCCTGGCCGAACGCTCCCTGGCCGGCGGCCACGACCGCACCACCCTGGATCTGATCCGCAACCTGGAGACCGTCACCCGGCGCACGGCCGACCTCGTGCGCTACGTGCGCCCCCAGGGAGATGACCGGATCCACGTGCTCGCCTCCCCACCCGAGGGCACCGACCGCACCCGGGTGGACGGACGCTCCGTACGCGCCGCGCACGAGACGCTGCGGTCTCTCTACAGCCTGATCCTGCTCGACACCGGCAACTCCGCCCAGTCCTCCACCTGGCGCGCCGCCGTGGACGTCGCGGACTCCCTGGTGCTGGTGGCCCACAACCGCGAAGACGACGCCCGGCTGCTGGAAGCCACCGTGGCCGCCGTCGCCGCCGAGGGCCACGGGCAGAAGCTGGCCCGGTCCGTGCTGGTGGTCTCCAACACCGCCACCAACAACACCGAACGTCTCACCCGCCTGCGCGAGTACGCCCAAGCGGTCGGGTTGGCCGGGACCGTCGTCATCCCCTTCGACAAGTCCCTCCAAGAAGGACGCGCCTTCCACTACGACGCCCTGCACCCAGCCACTGTGCGGGCTTACGAGGAAGCCACCGCCACCCTGATCGACCAGCTCTGACCCGCAGACCTCCCATCCCCCCAGGAGGCTGTGATGTCGGCTGGATCCCCCCGTGCCCTCGGCGCCGTCGTGGCGCTGCTGTTGGTCTTCGCCATCGGCTCGATCGTGGCCTTAGCCGTGCTCGTCGCCACCCTGGCCGAGGACGAAGAACAGGCCTCAGCCGGCTCCTGCACCGTCACCGCCGTCACCACGGGCAACGACAGCGGTAAGGAGCGGGCACCGAACATCCCCAACGGCTGGGCACCACTGGTCGAAGAAGCCGCCAGGACCGCCGGGCTGCCGGTGAGCGTGGTGGCGGCACAACTGGCCCAAGAATCCGGGTGGAACCCGGACGCCACCAGCCCGGCCGGCGCCCAAGGCATCGCCCAATTCATGCCCGCCACCTGGGCCACCTACGGCGAGGGTGGGGACCCCTTTGACCCCGAGGATGCGATCCCTGCTTACGGCCGCTACATGGCCGCCCTCAAGACCGAAGTGCGACCGATCGCCGGTGACGACGCCGGCCAGCTCGTGCGCCTGACCCTGGCCGCCTACAACGCCGGCCCCGGGGCAGTTGAGCAGCACCAGGGCGTGCCGCCGTACCAGGAGACCCGCGACTACATCGACACGATCCTGGACACCGGCCAGTCCCAGTTTTCCGCCCACTGCCAGGCCCCCACCGGGGCCCTGGCCTGGGACGGAGACCTCGGCGACGGCGAGTGGACCACCCCGCTGCCCGGGGGCGTGTTCACCTCCGGCTACGGCGGCCGCGCCCTGGCCGGAGTCCCCGGGTGGGCCAACCAGCACGAGGGCGTGGACATCGCCACCCCCGGAGCCGGCAACGGCCGCGGTGGGGTCGTCGTCGCCCCCACATCCATACGGATCACCGGGTTCAACGCCACCGACGGGTGCGTGATCGCCAAGGAGAACGGAGACGACCCCGACTTCGGCTTCGCCTTCTGCCACCTGCACTCCTGGGACGTGGCCAAAGGCCAGCAGCTCAAACGCGGTGACGTCATCGGTACCGAGGGCAACCGCGGCCGGTTCGGCATGGTCACCCACCTGCACTTCGAGATCTACAAACCCGACGCCCCGGAGATGGTCTTCCCTTACCAGGGGCACAACCTCAACCCCGAGCCCATCCTCAAACAGAAAGGAGCATGGCCGAAATGACCCGACACCGCCTGATCACCGCCCTGGCCCTGTGCCTGCTGCCCTTGACCGCCTGCGGGCCCGAGGGAGCACAGCAGACCAGCGAGCAGACCACCGTTCCTGCCACGGCCACGCCCTCCCCCACCGAGCTCACCCCCGGGGAAGGTACCTTCCCCGACCCGGACACCGTGGAGCGCAGCGACGTGGAGGCCACCGCCGAAACCGCCGCCCTGATGCTGCACTCCTGGGACACCGCCACCGACCGCACCCAAACCGCCGCAGCCATCCGCACCAAACCGCTGATGTCAGAGGATTGGGCCGCACATCAGGTCGAGCCGGAACGCAACGGCAACCAGGCCGCCTGGCTGGAACCCGCTGAGCACCAGGCCTATAGCGCACCCAGCGTTATCCCGGCCGTCGGGGACGTCTCCCGCGACGTCGCCGACGACAAAGCCATCCGCGCCTACGACCTCACCTGGCGATGGATCAGCCGCGACGACCACCAGATCGAGGCCACCGGCCAACGCCAAGTCGTCATCTACCTCGAGAAGCTCAACGGCCAGTGGGACGTTGTGGGCCACCAATCCCATGACCTGTAGCGATCCGACCGACACACCCACGAACTTCTAGCGCTAGTACAAGCAATGTGAGAGGGTGGGCGTATGACGGAGTACACACCGCCCAAGCTGCTCGGGAAGCGAGTGGCGTTCAGCATGCGCGTCCTGCCCGAGCAGCACCGCCGTGCGGCGGAGAAGGCAGCTGCTCTAGGGCTGTCCCAGGCGGACTACGTCGGCGCTTTGATCGACCGTGACCACGGATTGCCGAATGCGATAGATGATCGGCAGAACGCTGAGGAGCTCCCCATCACCAAAACCGCTTAAACGACTGACGGCCCGCCGTGGAGGGCGGGCCGTCGAAGTCAATCAGCTGTCGTGAGTTTGGCGACCTAGAACAGCTGGTTCAACAGAAACCGGATGAGAACTGCATATGAACCCATTACCAGGGGACCGTTGTGTCCCCTAGTGTACCTGAGGCGCGTCCGCAAGTGGACCCCGCCTTACTCGACATTGCCCTTTTTTGCCCCGAGACCCCGACCCGCCGGTTCCTTGAGCACCACCGGATCGAGTACTTCCGGTGCGGTCAGACCAAGTCGCAGGCGTTCCCGAACCGTGGGCGGCCTGCTGGTGACTTCGCGTTCATCCAGCTCAACCCGGCCGATTGGTTGAACTTCCTCGTCGTGGACGTCGATGACGAGGACGCGTTGTTGAACCTGATGCACCCGGCCGTGCCCGAGCCGACCTGGATCATCGAGAACCCGCAGACTGGTCATGTCCAGGCCGGATGGGCGATCGAGCCGGTCTACCGGGGCGAGGGCGCTCGGCCGGGCCCGATCCGCTACGCGGAGGCGGTGCAGCGGGCCCTGGACCGGCTGGTGGACGGGGACCCGTGCTTCACCCGGTACCTGGTGCGCAACCCAGCCGCTGCGTTCCCGGCCGGGCGCGTGTGGTGGGGCCGCAGAGCCAGCCCATGGTCTCTAGGGGATCTCAAGGCGCACATGGCCGAGTACACCGACCCCTTCCACGACGAGGCCATCGACGGACCCGCCACACCAGCCTGGGACCCGGGCACGCCCCTGCTGGGACAGTCCGGCATCCCGCGAATCTCTGTCTCGGACGCCGCCACGGAGGTGGGGCGCAACACCGCGATCTTCCGCGCCACCCGCCGGTGGCTGTGGGACCAGCGGCAGGCCCGCCACCAGACCCCGACGGAGGCCGCCTCGATCGCCCACGCCAGGGCGCTCAACGCCCAGCTGCCCCACCCCCTTCCCGATGGCGAGGTCGCCTGTCTGGCGCGCTCGGCCGTCCGTCAGGTCAACGCCGGCAAGGGACGCCCCACCTCGACCAGTGGTTCCGATGCTGCACACGAGTATCTAGCGCGGATGGGCCGCCGCGGCGGGAAGGCCAGGACCGAGGCCAAGGCGCGTGCGGCGGCAGACAACGCCGCCCAGGCCCGTCAGGCCCGCACCCGCCGTGTGGGGCAGCTGCGGGCTCTAGCGGTGCAGTTGCGGGCGGCGGGGGCGACCTACCGGGCCATCGCCGAGGCCGTAGGGCGTACTACACGCACCGTGATGGCCTGGTTGAAAAGCGAGCCCATCACACCCGCTGGCAGCCCCGTCGAGGAGGGTGAAGTTCTCCAAGCAACAGGTATTGGTTCCGCCCCCGAGGTGTGCCCCGCCCCCTCCCCTAGTGTGGAAGTGCCCCCCGGACCTGCCGATGAAGAGGATGCCCCCGTGACGAGTGAACCCGCCTACCAGTGGCCCGCAGGCGTCCTACCTGGAGAACCAGACCCCGACTTCCGGGATCGGCTCCTCCCCGAGCACCGCGGCCTCACTCTCTGGGTGCCCCTGGACTACCTGGAGGATCATCCCACTGGCTCCGGGTACTGGTCTTTCACGACCGCCTCCGACTACTGGGAGACAGTCAAGGACGGACCGTTCCACGGGGCTGCGCTGGGTGGGCGAGAACTGCACGTCACTGAAGTTGGGGCCCGTGTTGGAGAAGTCCACGGACTGCGCTTCCCACACTTGACCGCCGTCTCCTACGAGGTCACTCGAGTCGCTGGCGACTCCCGGTGGTCAGCACGGTTCCCCGGCTACATCGTCCACTGACGCGTCGCGTCCAAGGTCAGTGTCGCAGTGCTCTCAGGGACTTCGCTGTCCTCGGGCCTGTCCGACCGCTAGCTGGTCCGTTAGGAACGCGGCCGACGGTGGTGAGGTGCGGGAGTGAGGATCACCGCGAACATTTCCTGCAAGGCAGCGAGGTCATGGTCTTCGGCTGCGGCCCGGGACGCAGCGTCGTTGACCGCCCCGGTGATCTGGATCCAGTCCAACCACCAGCCGGCGGCTACCGCCAGACGATCGAAGAAGAAGCGCTGGGTGCGCCCGTTGCCCTCCCGGAACGGATGCAGATAGTTGACCTGGTCATAGTGATAGGCCAACCGTTCGATGAACCGCTCCCGATTCAGGTGCTGCAGGTAGCGGTCCTGGCGGAGCTGATCGAAGACGAAACCGGCCGAGCGGGTGATCATCGACACCGGCAGGAACGGCTGCGCCCTCGGGACCGTCTTGCGCAGATCCACGGTGCGCAGCTGCCCCGCCCAGGGATAGACGTCCTGGAACAGCTGACGGTGAATGGCTTGCAGCTCAACCAAATCTCGGGTGGGCGCCGGTGGATGGCGCCACAGCTGCAGGGTGCGGACCGCCACCAGGTCGGCTTCCGCGGCGGCGAGCTCTACGGCGGTGCGGGCGCCGATCAGGTTGGTCAGGATCCCGGTGTGCGGGTCCAGATACGGGTCGCGGTGCGGGCCGGGGGCCTCACTCAAGGCCGTAGCGGGCGCGCGTGCGCCGAACCAGCTCCTCGACCTCGAGCCCACCCTCGGCGAAACGATCCAGCTCCGCACGGGTCGCGGCAGTGACGTGAAGTCCTTCCATGGCCGCACTGTGCACCACGGAGACCACCTGCTGTGCCCGGTCTACATCGAGAGTCGGTGGCAGAATGTGCTGCTGCGCCATGGAACCTCCCCGGTGGTGTGTTGGGCCGTGCTATGCGCTCTAGTCTACCAAGCGCCCCTGACCAGCACCTGGCGTCATACGCGCCGGGGATGCCAGCCTCGGCTGCGAAACGTACTCTCTGGTCCAACATCCCTGTCCACGACGACACCCCAGAAGCATGATCTGTATAATTAATGGTAGATAGCTAGCTAGTTAGCATGCTAGATAACTAGGTAGAAAGCTGGGTAGCAATCCAGCTAACTAGGTAGGTGGCTTGATGGCCCGCAAGCTTGATAGCTTGAAAGCATGCAAACCCTCATGGTGTACAGCGAATCCGGTGGAGTCACTAAGACCACTACCGCCGTCTCCCTAGCAATGGTCGCCGCCGCCGAGGGACGTCGAGTCGTCCTCGTTGACCTCGACCCCCGCGCGGCCTCCACGAAGTGGTTCGGAGTGCAGCCCACGGCGGAAGGAATGCATGTCGGAGCGATCCTGGGCGATGAGAATCCTGAAGGCTGGGCCGAGGATCTCGCGGTGCCGAGTGGGTGGCACCCGAACCTCCGGGTCATTCCCTCGGCTCGCAACGTCTCCAACCGGGAGGCTGACCGGGCAGATCATGCGGAGCTGCGGCTGAAGATCTCCCTGACCGGCCTTCAGGCGGATGTGGTGGTCATTGACTGCCCGAACCGGCAGGGTGGGCCGTTGACGCTGTCGGCGTTGAACGCGGCGGACACCGTGGTCTACGCCGCCACCGCCACCAGCGATGGCATCGACGGGGTGGACGGGGCGAGGCGCACGGTCGCCCAGTTCCGCCGGCACCGCCAGCAGCTGGGCGCCCCGGACACCCTTACCGAGGCCGGCATCGTGGTCGGCGGGGTGAAGGAAACCATTATGAGCCGGGCGGCGGTGGCCAGCCTCGAGGAGCTGCGGGCCACGGGGTTGTTCTTGGAGCCATTGATCCCGGACCGGGCCATCGTCCAGGAGGTACGCATTTCGGGGGAGTGGTACGGCCAATACCGCAAGGGCTCCCGGGTCCTGGATGCCTACACGGCGATCGCGAAGAAGGTGCTGCGATGACTGAGAAGCCCGAGCGTCCCGCCTCGCTGGCCCGCCGCCGGCCCCGCCCGGCCCCGGATGAGCACATCGACCCGGTCGACTACACACCCCCACGCGCTACCCCACCCCAGCTCGCGACACCGCAGGTGTCGTCCCCGCCGATCCAGGCGGCACCGGTGGCGGAGCCTGCGGTGGCCGCGCCCAAGCGGGGCCGGGGCCGGCCGCGCCGGGAACCCACGATCCAACTGGGGGTGCGGGTGGCCCAGGACGTCTCTGACCTGATCGAGGAGCTCACCGAGCACGACGGCACCGCCCGCGCGGTGATCGAGAACGCGGTGCGCGCCTACGCCCAACAGCTCAACCGATAACACCCGGACCCCGGTAGGGGAGGGGGCCGGTCGCGGGCGGCTTTCCCATGGTCGGCGAGGAAGGAACCCGGCTCACCGTTGCTGGTGGGCCGGGTTCTCTCATTCTTTGGACAGGCGGCGGGATGGGGTGGGTGGTTCCGTGGGTCGTCGAACGACGCCGGTGCCCGCGCTCGATCCGAAAGCTGCCAGGGCCAAGCCCCAGCGAGGCCTGTTGTCGGGCGCCAAAGGGGCGACCAGCGCTGTCCAGGTTGGACGCGGGGCGTCCCGGGGGCACCGTGGCCGGGAACGGATCCTCAGTCCGTCACCGGCTGCTCACCGTGCGGAGGGGCAACGGTGACGAGGTCCACGTGCTCGAGCCCTGCCCCGAGACGTTCCCCGGTGATGCCGCGGCCGTGGCCGCCGGCATCAGAGCCCGCTGTCGCGGAGCACCCGGACAGGCATGGGGTACCCGGGTAGGGGAGTGGGGGTCTACTGGGCGGCGTAGTAGGCGTCCTTGACGGACTGGTGGATGCGGCCGCGGTCGGAGACCTCGTATCCGTTTTCCTTCGCCCAGGCCCGGATCTTTGCCGTCTCCGGGTTACCACCAGTGGAGGAACGGGTCCCGGTAGTCCGGGGGGACTTGGACTGGGCCCGCCGGCCGGCGGTGGCGTAGGGGCGCAGGGCCTCCCGCAGCTTCTCCGCGTTGGCGGTGGAGAGGTCGATCTCGTACTGCCGGCCGTCCAGACCGAACTGGACGGTCTCATCAGCAGGACCACCCTCGAGGTCGTCCTCCAGAATGATCTGCACGCTCTGGGCCATCACAGCACCTTTCCCTTTGTCTCGTCATGTCTTTCGCTGGAGTACGCCCACAAGCAGAATCTCCGGCACCGACTCACTTTCCCGCATGCCCTTGAGGGCAGCTGAGGTGGCGCGGGTTGTGCTTCACGCTTTCAGACGCGAACTCACCTTACCGAAAAAAAGCACTCCATCTAAAAACGCCTTAGGAGGCAACGAGCACGACCACATAGAGATCATCGGGAGCGGCTCCTACCGCTGGCCTCACCTCACCTTGATATGCAGGGTTCGTGCAGCGGTTAAAAGAAGTCCACGCGCTGGCGTAACAGGGGGGTTTCAGCCTTTGTAGCGTAAAATCCCGAGGTTCACGCAGATTTCAGCGCTCAGGGAATGGATCTCCTGGGGGCCAGGGGGATGGAAGATCAAAGAAGTTCAGGGGCGTCATGAGGGGCGTATCGTTGCGGATCGATATGTCGGCGGCCGTTGCAGGAATCGAGTGGTGGGACAACCGGGCGTGGTAAACCGTGCACAATTTTTGTTAGCAATGACGGTCGAGTGTGACCTGCGCGGTGCAGGTCTCCGGCCTCGAGCTTCACGATCAACCTCTGGATATGTCTCTCGATGAGGCGTTCCACTTTCATTTACAGGATCAGACGTCGCACGTTCCAGTTATTGGTCACGCGACCAGTGTCCAGGTTCCCCTACTCGTGCTCGCCGTCGGGTTCGGCTCTCACCACCTATGCGTTGGGGATTATCAGTTGCTGTGCTGCTGGAGGGAGGTCAGATCCACTTCAAGATCGAGAGCTGTTGCGAGCTTGAGCAATGTAGACGTCGAAACCCCATGGCCGGCCTCGAGCCGGGCGATCGTCGGTCGGGAGACTCCAGACCGTTGTGCCAGATCGGTCTGGGACCAGCCACGCTTGATGCGGGCGGCGCGGATGGCGCCCCCCAGTCCGCTACTGTTCGCTATCATCGTCGGCTCGGTCGTGAGCGTCGACCTTGATGTCGCCAGGGCTCGGCGCGGAAGTGTCACTGGCGAGGTACTCACGGAAGCCGAGCATCGCGAGCAGCTCGCGGAAGGTGTCCATGTTCTGACCCTTGAGCAACGCGTTGATGATCTCTTCGCTACGTTCGCGACGGTCAATGAACTTACCAAGCATGGTCGCAACGACGGTGTTGTCACTGTTGAAGTCCGCGTCGGTGTTGGCCTTAGCTTTGGCCACTAGACCGGGGTCCTTTTTGGCGTCACGGAGGATGTTCTCGATCTCGGGCACCACGTCGTCAGCTGTGAGACCGCTATCGGCGAACATGCTGTTGATGGCGTCGATGATCTCCGACCAGTAGGCCTTATCACGCTCGCGAGTTTCGGCTGTGCCGAGCTCGGCAAGGGGAGTGAGGGGCGTGGCCTGACCGGCGGCGAGGTCAAGCTTCACCTGCGTCTTCTGCTGGACCTTATACCTGGTGAGGACGAGGTTATCGATTGCGACGGTGATGCCGACATTCTCGTCGGCCAGCCGCTTCGCCAACAAGCGGTAGTAGATCGACCTGCTCTCCATCTCCAAGTCGTAGGGCACGATCTGAGACAGGAAATCGTAGGCCTTGGCGTAGTTGCTCAGCTCGGAGCGGAAGCCTTCCAAGCGGAATCGTTCATCCTCATCGTTGGCTGCGATCGCGTCGTTCTTAAGCTTCTGAAAGCGCTTGGTGCCAGGGTCAATCGCGGCGGTGACTGCGCTGTGGGTGCCCTTGGGGTCAGTAGACGCGATTCCAACCTGCTCGACCTCGTCCATGGTGTAGATCCGATCGAGCCCTACGTCGTCCAACTTCAGTGCGATGCGGTTGACCAGGTCCGGGTCGGTGATCTGCTCCAACGTGGCACCCTCGTGATAAGGCTTGAACGCGACCAGGATGTCCTCGGCCTTGTTGACGAAGTCGAGGACGTAGACATGGTCCTTGCCAGCCCAGGTGCGGTTGAGCCGCGAAAGGGTCTGCACGGCCATTACACCGTCGAGGCGCTTGTCGACATACATCGCGCACAGCAACGGCTGATCGAAACCGACCTGGAACTTGTTGGCCACGATCATCACCTGGTATGCCGGACCATTGAAGGCGTCGTCGAGTTGCTTACCCTTGGTGCCAGTGTTTACCGAAGCCTCGGTGTACTCACCAACCGGGAGCAGGTCATCGGGGGCGATGTCGGTGTCATCGGGGTCGACGGTTACCTTGCCGGAGAACGCAACCAAGGCGTGAACATCGTCGATACCGTGCTTGGCGACGTAGCGCTCGACGGCCTTGTGGTAGCGCAGTGCGTGCTTGCGCGAAGAGGTGACAATCATGGCCTTGGCAGTGCCGCCAAGCATGCCGGCGATGTGCTCGCGGAAGTGGCGGACGATGATGTCCACCTTCTGGGAGATGTTGTGCTCGTGCAGCATCACCCACCGGGCGGCGGCCTTCTTGGCTGCTTGCTTGTCGACAGATTCCACGCCATCCTCGGCGACCTTCTGGCCGAGTTCGTAGGCCACGTCATACTCGGTGTAGTTGCGCAGAACGTCAAGGATGAAGCCTTCCTCAATTGCCTGCCGCATGGTGTAGCGGTGGAACGGTTTGGGTCGCGGGTTGCCCTCGTCGTCGAGGTCGTCTGGGTCCGGGGTACCGAACAGCTCCAGCGTCTTCGACTTCGGGGTCGCGGTGAAGGCGAGGTAGGTCAGATTGGGGGTCTCGGCACGCTGCGGCAGCTCGGCGGCCAGGATGGTTTGGGCGTCGACGTCGGCACCGTCGTCCAGATCATTCTGCTCAGCGGGGCTGAGGACGGCCTTAAGCTTGGCCGCGGCCATGCCGGTCTGGGATGAGTGCGCCTCATCCGCGATCACCGCGTAGTGGCCGCCGGTCTTGTCCGCCTCCTGGCGCAGGAACTGCAGGGCGAAGGGGGCGGTCTGAATGGTCACCACGATGATCGGGGTGCGAGTGCGCAGCGCCTCGCCAAACTCAGCCGACTTCGAACCGCCGGTGCCGTCAATACGGACCATCTGTGCCGCGTGCGGGTCCAGCTGGCGCATCGAAGCAGCCATCTGCTTGTCTAGCACGTTGCGGTCGGTGACGACGATGACGGAGGCGAAAACCTTCTTGTTCGCCTCGTCGTGCAGGGCGGCCAGCCGAAAAGCGGTCCACACGATCGTGTCGGTCTTGCCTGAGCCAGCACTGTGCTCGATGAGGTAGCGCTCGCCCACGCCGGCCTTGGTGACTCGGGTTATGGTTTTCTCCACCGCGTCCCACTGGTGGAACCGCGGGAACCGCAGCGACGTGGACTTAACATTCTTGCCGGTGACCGGGTCAGGCTTCTCGTCTGTGCGAATAACTAGGTATTTGGTCAGAATAGTCAGGAAAGCGTCCGGGGCGAGGACGTCGCGCCAGAAGTACTCGGTGCGGGCGCCGTTGGGGTTCAGCGGGTTACCCTTGCCAGTGCCATCACCCTGGTTGAAAGGCAGGAAGGTGGTCTTGGCGCCCTCCAGCTTAGTGGTCATGGAGACCTCGTTGTCGGTGACGACGAAGTGCACCAGCGCCCGCTTGCCCCAGGCCAGCAGGACGTCCTTTCCGTCCGGGCCGGGGTCGCGGTCATCCTTGTACTGGAGCTGGCCACGGGTCATGGACTGCGTAAACTCGGTCTTCAGCTCGATGGTGGCCACTGGGAGCCCATTGCAGAAGAGCACCAGGTCGATGGACTTGTTCGGGCTCGTCACCGAGTAATGGACCTGCCGGACCACGCGCAGGATGTTCGACTCGTAGCGCTTCATCGTGGTCGGGTTCATCGTCTCGGTTGGCTTGGCCTGGACCATGTCGAACCGCGAGGAGATGCGCCGGAAGCCTTTGCGGAGAACCTGTAGCGCGCCGCCACCCTGGGCGTTGTTCAGGGTGTCTGTTAAGGCGTTGAGGATGCCCTCTCGGGCCTTGGATTCGGCGGCGGGATCCATGCCCGGCTTAAGATGCTTGGCCAGCTCTTCGGGCTGGGTGGCCTCCAACCACTCGAACACGTCCTCGGGGAACAAAGCCCGCTGCCGGTCGTATCGGCTCGCGGAGCCAGCCTCATGGCGCCAGCCTTGCGCGGTCAGACAAGTGACTGCTTCGTCCTCCATAGCCTTCTCCTGGTACAGCTGGCTCACGATGCCTCCTGGGGACTTTCCTTGCCGGTGTGGGGGTCGATGCGACCGGTGACAGCCGCGGTGATCAGTGCCTCGCGGCGTTCCTTAAGGAGGGAGATTACGTTGCGAGTTTCAGACACGATTAAAGCCATCTCCCTCAGTTCTTCGTCAGCATGGCTTACGAGGGCATGCTGTTCATTGACGTTGGGCCACGGCACCAGGGTCGACATCAACGCGCGTTCATTCAGATATGGGATTGTCCCATGGTTGATGACGGGAAAGACGTCGAGATCATTCAGCAAGTGGTACAGGTAGCGCACCTCCACTCCGCTTCGCGGAGTAAAGGCGATCATATTGTTGTCGATGCAGCACGGTCGCTCGTTGATACCCACACGACCGAGAAGCGATGCAGCTCCAATCTTGGCCATAAGAGATGAATTTGGAGGTACCACTTTGGCACCCAGCTTTCTAGCTGTTTCAGCAGAAACGGAATCTGGGCCTGTTTGAAAATGACCGAGACCATCTCGCGTACTCAGCGCAGAAACTTTGAAAAACTCGAAATCGAGTCCTTCTTGCCCCTGTTCGTCCAACGGAAATCCAGTGCCTGAAATTCGACGGGCCAAGTGCTTCAGTGGACGCATATCGGCGTTCTCGCGTAGCGCCGAAAACAACCGCCGTCGAACACTGGCGCGTCGTTGTTCGAGCAACTTCAATAAGTCGTTCTGAGCCTCGATCATCGCGTCAATCTGGGCGATTTCGCGGTCAAGGAAAACGGCGATGGAGGTCTGCACGGGCGTGGGGGGACAGGGGAGCACAATCTTCCGTATGTCCCGTTGAAAAAGATGGGGGACACCCATGCCGTCCTGGAGTAGTGCCATCAAAGACTGAGCGAACGAGCTGGCGAGGACGTAGTACAGGAACCGAGGCTCCCATCGTGACGAGGGAGTGATCACTGCGACCGAGCCATTCACGGTGGCAGGCTCGGGTAGTTCCTTCACCAAGTGCACGATCCCAATGGTGGCGCCGTCCTTGGTGAGGAGAACGTCCCCCGCGGCCAGCGCAATCTCCGGTGATTCTTCGTAGCGCTGTCGAGTAATACGGTTTACATTTATGAAGTCGACCTTGGCTGACTTGATGTCCGGAGTCGCCAAAAAGGCGATCCCTTCGTCCACGTACTCATCGGCGGTCAAACCGCGCCACCCCAAGCGAGCCCGGACCCAAGCCGTGGCTCCGAGACGGACGGTGGTCCAATTTCCAGGCAGAGCGTCTAGCACTTCATCGAGTGCGGCCGTAGTTCGCCAGTCACTCACGCCTTCACCTCCGCGAACAGGGCCTGCACGCGGGCGATGGCGTCTTGTACGTCGGCGTCGATTTCGATCATCAGCCGGGGCGGCTCATAAACGTAAAACGCGCGGGTGAAAGGAATCTCGTAGCCGATCTTTGTCTTCGAGTGATCCACCCACGCCTCGGGTGCCCACGGCAGGACCTCACGCTTGATGTAAGTCTCGATGTCTTCAACCAGGGGCACATTCTCGTTGTCGCGAAGTGATGAGTCGGGCAGCGGCTGACCTTTGCCATCGGTGACGAGACTGCCTTCCGGTGAGGACTCTGCGAACGCGCCTACGATGGCTCGTCGATTGGCAGGGGTCAGCCTGACTTCGTGACTTTTGAGTGCTGCGCTGAGCGACTGAGCGAACTGGTCCGAGTGGGTCCACGTCACACCACGATCCAGTGAGCCTAGTGCCTCACGCAGTGTCGCGCGGGTCTCTTTAGGCAGTTTCTTGATTGCGGTGATTTCCAATGCAGCTTTTATGCGATCATCATCAACGGCGAAGATTTGACGGAGCGGTTGTTCGACGGTAACGGTCCGGTAGCCGAACTCCTCGGTTCGGAACACTCTGGAGATCTTAGGGTCAGCGTCCTCAAAATCGGCGTAGGTGCTGACGATGGTCTTGATGTTGTCAGACGACAACATACGGCGCTTGTCTCCGATGGACTTACGCATCGGTACCCACATCGCGGTGGCGTCGATTAGCTGGACCTTATGCTGGCGATCGGCGGGCTTGTTGTTATCGAGCACCCAGATGTAGGTAGCAATGGGCGTGTTATAGAACATTGAGGTTGGCAGACCGATAATTGCCTCCACCAAGTCATTTTCCAGCAGATAACGGCGAATTTCGGAGGGGCCAGAACCTGCGCCGCCAGTGAACAGCGGAGACCCGTTGAGGACAATGGCACCGCGGCCGCCACCCTGCTCGCGAGGCCGCATCTTGGAGACGAGATGCTGTAGGAACAGCATCGCGCCATCACCAACATTGGGTACGCCGGCCGCAAACCGCCCTTCTTCGCCATCCCGGTCGCGCTCGGCCTTGACTGCCTTCTCCTGCGTTTTCCAGTCCTGACCGAACGGAGGATTGGACAGGCAATAAGAGAACGTCTTGCCTTTATGTCCGTCCTCAAGCAACGTGTCTCCGAAGTAGATGTTGGACGAGTCCTGCCGGCGGATGATCAGGTCGGCCTTGGCCATCGCATGCGACAGCGAATTGAACTCCTGGCCGAACAAATTCAGCGTGGCCTGGCCGTTGTGTTTCTTCATCCAATGATGAGCCTCTGAGAGCATGCCGCCGGTGCCACAGGTCGGGTCGTAGACCTGACGGATGAGGTGAGGGTCGGACAAGTCCTCGGTGTCTGGAGCAAACAGCAGTGAGGCCATCAGGCGGACGACCTCGCGCGGGGTGAAGTAGTCGCCAGCAACGTCCTTACTGGCCTCCATGAACCGCCGGATCAGTTCCTCGAACACGTCGCCCATCTCGGCGTTGCTGACTCGGTCGGGGTGGACGTCAAGAGCCGCGAAGCGCTTAACAACCTCGGCGAGGCGGTCACGGTCGTCGAGGTCGCGAATAATCTTCGGCATGTCGAACCGCTCGAAGATCTCACGAACCTCCTGGTTGTAGCCTTCTACCAGGTTGAGCAGGTTGGCGGCCAGATTGGCCGGGTCGCCGAGGCTGCTCAGGGTGAACTGCGAGGTGTTGTAGAACTCCTCACCGGAGGCGCGCTTGAGCATCTCATGACGCACTAGCTTTGGCGAAGTCTCATATTTCTCGGCAGCGGCGCGTATGGCGTCTTTGGTGGGCGCGAGCACCGACTCGAAGCGGGCTAGGACCGTGAACGGCAGAATCACCGTGCCGTACTCCTTGGGGCGGTATGGGCCGCGGAGCAGATCGGCGATCGCCCAGATGAAGTTCGGGTCCGGCTTGGTCACTTTGCGTCCTTTCGAGATGTACGCTCGACTGTATCAATTTTGATACCACGTGTAAGTCACTGGCAACGTGACGGCCGGGGTGTGCGATGAAGTGCGCAGGCGCCATCTCCAGTCCCGCCACCGGCAGTTGGTGTGGAGCATGAACAGGATGCCTTCCAGGGCAGTTTGGTCCTCGAACCGAGGTCGCCCACCTGACCCTTGGGGCGGTGGCTGAGGAGGGATCGGCAGGGCGATAAGCCTCCCCAGCGGTCATCGCCCATCCACGACTGCGTCCGCGTCGTCATGCAGGCACTGTGAACCACCCGGGGAAGGATCGGCAGCGACAGATCAGGTGTGAGACCAGGTCTAAACATCTGCGTGTTCAGGTGATTTTGATGGTCCCTGCGGCGATGCCTTCCACGAGGTCCACACGGGTAGCGTCGGCGGCCTGAAGGATCGCGCGGGCAGCATCCTGTAGCCGGCGGATCTCAGCGATGCGTTCCAGCACGCGGTCCTGTTCCTCCAGCGCCAGCAGCGGAATCTTCAGTTCCTGCACGCGGATGCGCTGGATCGTAGCGCCGACCGTCAGTTTCCGGTTGGAGTTGCTCTCCAGGAACTCGGCGAGGTATTCCGGGCGCACCACGTCGCTGGTCACGCGCAGCAGTTGGAAGCTGCCGCTGAGCAGCACGCGCCCACCTTCGGTGTCCACCCGGGCTGCGAGCTCTCCGGTGTTCCGGACGAGGACGTCGCCGGGTTGGGTGATGACCGGGTCGTGCTCGAGAAGGCTCAGGTTGATCCATTGAGGCTCGTCCTTTTCCGCGCGGCTGATCCACCCACCGGTGACGACCGGGGTGCCCTCTGCGCTGGACGTGAATCCTCGGAGGCGTTCGCGAGTCTTGAGCCACGTGAGGCTGCCGGCCTTGATGAGGTCGGAGACGGTCACAAGCTTCGGGGCCTGCTGGCCGGTGGTCAGCGAGGCCGCGGTGAGCTTGTCCAGCGGCTTAGCCTCGGCCGCGGCGCGGTGCAGCGCCTCGACATACCCACGCACCTTCTCCACATCGGGAGCCCCCTCGCCGGAGGCGATCCAGCGCTGAGGGGTGAGATCGCCCCCGTTGGCAAGGAGCTCCGCCACGGTGAATGCCCCCGCTGTGAGGTTCGTCGGCACGACGGTGCGCTCACGCCAGTCCTGCAGGGCCTGGGCGATGGCATTGATGTCGATGTCCTTGGTGTCGCTGTGGTCGATCAGCAACACCCGTCCACGGTTGCTGACCTGTTTGTCCCGGGCTAGGACCCACAGGTGGAGTGGGATCTTCGTCTGAGAGGCCAGCCCGGGAGGCAGCGCAACGACGGCTTCCACCGTGTCGTCCTTCAGCATGGCTGCACGGACCTCGCCGACAGCTCCACCCTGGTGGGCGGTGCGCGGAGGCTGCAGAACGAAGGCGCGCCCCTGGGTACCGAGGTACCAGAGGGCAAGCTGCAGCCAGGCGACATCCATGCTGGATTTCGGCGGGAGCCCGTAGCGCAGGCGGGGATCCAGGGCCAGCCGCCCATGGTGGTGGGAAGAGAGCCCATAGGGGGGGTCTACGACCACGACCTGGGCCAGGCCTTGCCCGAAGTAATCGGTTTCGAAGACGTCGCCCACCCGCACGGTCATGTTGTCACGTCCGGTGACCAGGGCTCGCTGATTCGCCTGCACGCAGGCGTCGACGCTGATGTCCTGGCCCGTCAGGGCAACACGGCCCTCACCTTGGCTGCCGACGCTCACGAGCAGCCGCCCGGAACCGGCCGCCGGGTCGTGCACGGATCCGGGAACGCTCTTGGCCGCGGCCGTCATCAATTCCACCAAGGTGGCGCTGGTGGCGAACTCGTCGTATCCGCGGCGGGCGGAGGTGGTCAGGTGGTCCTGGAAGGAGACGAAGACATCCCCGATGCCGGAGGCCTTGAAACTGCTCAGAGCGTCGAGGAACCGGAACAGGCGCTCGGGTCGCCGCTCCACCTCGTGGCGCAGGGTGCCGACCCGGCCTCGAGTGAACGACTCGAACAAGGGAGCGCGCTCAGGATGCGCGACCTCGTAAGCGTCCATGCCGCGGTGCATCCGGTCGATAACGTCGTGAGCGTCGTGCACGTCTGCATCCTCGCGCAGGCGCGGCCACCACGTCTCGGGCGGCAACGCGCCATCGAACCCCGGAGAATCAGGATCAGAAACATACCGCCAGGTGAGCAGCGCGCCGGCGTAGCCGCCCAGCTTCTCAGGCGAGGCTGCACCGCGCCAGGCGTCCATCGCGCTCCACAGCGTCCGGACGGCCGACAAGCCCCTGACCTCCTTACCGTAGGTCGTGAGCCACTCGCGGACCGCGGCGGCATCAAAGCGAGGGCTGGCAGCGCTGCCGGCCACCGGCTCGGGGAAGTCCTCGTGACGGGCGCGCCAGTTACTCACCGTGGAACGGCCGACACCGGCCAGCTGGGCGATGTCGCTGGCGGAGATGGTGAGGTTGTTGGTTGGGGTGCTCATGCGACGTCCTTGGTAGCGCGGAACAGGGAGATGACATTGGCAGGGAGGGGCGATCCCAGACGCGCCACGTCCGGGCCGGCGACCAGGCGCATCTGGGGCGAGAACCCGGTGTCGGGCGGAATCACGAGGACCTGGACCCCAGCAGCCTTGAGCGCTGCCACCGCGTAGGCGAAGGCGTGATCACCCGAGGCCAGGACCACACGTTCGTACCGGTGAGCGACCCAGGCAGCGTCGTCGATGACCTCCAGCAGGGCGAGGTCGGCGCCGTCCTTGCCGCTTCGGGCCAAACGCTGGGCGGGGCCGGCCCAGCCGAAGTATGCCGCCTCGGCGTTGTAGTGACTGGCCGCGATCACCGTGTGGTCGCCGGCCCCGAGGTTGACGGCCGCATGAATACGGGTCCGGGTCCGAGCGACGTCTGCGACGTCGAGTCGGCAACTGCCGACCATGTTTTCGATGTCAATTACGAAAAGGGCCCGGCCGTGCAGCCGGCGGTCCTCGGTGGCCCGCAACGGGCTGTACTGCCGCTTCATGATTCTGCGCCTCTCAGCAACTCGGTGACCCATCTCGGGTCACCTCTCGGGGTGATGTCACCAATGTAACGTGACCACAGTCATTCGTCAAGCGTGAAGTCAGTTCACACCTATCTACCTGTGTGAACCCGTCTACGCTGCATCACTGGGTACTGCCCAGCCGTCTTGGAAGCCATGGGATGCGAGACGTCTCGTCAAAGAAATTTTCGTCCGCATGTGTGAACCGCAGCGATAAGTGGCGGTGTTCTGACAGAGCTAAATGACTTCTTCGGGGCGGGGCAGTCAGTAGCGGG
>NZ_JBNAFK010000019.1:0-75151 GCF_049716185.1 Kocuria sp. CH-021
GGGGCGGGGGGGGGGGGGGGGCGGGGGGGGCGGGGGGGGGGGGGGGGGGGGGCGGGGGGGGGGGGGGGGGGGGGGGCGCCCCGCGCGGCCCCCGCCCGCCCCCCCCCCCCCCCCCGGCCGGTGCCGCCGTGGGCGGCACCGGGGAGTGCGGTGCTCAGCAGAAGCCGGCGATGCCCATCCAGGCGGACTCGTTCTCCGCGGCCCCCTTGCGCTGGATCGTGGCCTCGATGAGCCCGTAGGGGCGGTCGGCCGCCCAGTGGGTCTCCTTGTCGTTCTCGAGGCCGCAGAAGCCGAGGTCGTAGACGAAGTGGTGCTTGTTCGGGCACGAGAACTTGATCTCGTCGATCTCCGGGTGGGCCTCGATGACGGCCTTGCCCATCAGGTAGAGGGTCTCCTGCAGGGCCTTGGAGTAGTGGTCGGTGAACTTGGCCAGGATGATCTTCTTGACGTTCTCGTAGACGGCGTCGTAGTCCACGTCGGTGGTGTTGTAGCGCCACCGGGTCGCCACGTCCGTGGACATGATCCGGTCCTCGGTCTCGGGCAGGACCGTGTACTTGTCCTTCGGGTAGCCCGTGAAGCCGGACTGCGTGGACTTCAGGACGGTGAGGTCCTTGAACCCGGAGATCACCGTCCGCTCCTCGCCGTCGGCGACGACCACCGCGGTGCGCACTTCGTCCTTGTGCTGCACGAAGCAGTGGTCGTGGTCGTTGATGCGGTTCCACGCGTACTCCTGGGCCGCCCAGCGACCACCGGTGATCCAGTCGAACTCGCCGGTGAAGTGGTCGGCGAGCTTGAGCAGGAACTGCTCGGGGGACTCGATCCCGTACTGCTGGGCGAAGGCGAACACGGTCTGCTTCTGCGTGTCCGTGGGCACGCAGTGGGCGTTGTCGCCGAGGGTGTGCACCTCCTCCAGGTCGCCGCGCAGCTGCGAGGTGACCACGAGGTCGCGGATCTCGTGGCGGTCGGTGTCGCGGTTGATGCGCACCACGTGGTTCTCGGCCTTGCCGTACTGGTTCTTGCCCAGGACGACGGTGTCCGTGGTCTTCTCGGTGATGACGTCGGTCATGACGTTTCTCCTTGCACTCGAGGTTTCTGCTGATCGGGGCGGTCGAAGACGGGCTGACCCGTCGACTCCTGGGTCAACTGCCCCGGTAGGTGGAAAAGGCGAACGGGCTCAGCAGGAGCGGCACGTGGTAGTGCCTCTCCGTGGCCTGCACCGTGAAGTTCACCGTCACGAAGGGATAGAACGTCGGCTGGTTCCGGCCGGCGAAGTACTGTCCCGTGGCGAAGGTGATCCGGTAGTCGCCGGATTCCAGGGTCTCTGGGCCCAGTTCGGGCACGCGTCCGTCGGCGTTGGTCTCGGCGGTCGCGATGGAGGTGCCGTCGGCGGACTCGAGGGTCACGGTGATCCCCTGGGCGGGGGTGCCGGTGACGGAGTCGAGGACGTGGGCGGTGACATAGCTCATGGGGTGACGAGTCCTTCGAGTCGGAGGAGGGCGATCTGGCGCAGCTGGTCGGCGACCACGGCCCGTTCCGTCCCGGGGTCGTTGTCCATGCGGGCGGAGAGCTGCTCGAGGATCTCCTCGGGGGTGCGCCCCGCGGCGCGGATGAGGAAGACCTGGCCGAACCGCTCCTCGTAGGCGAGGTTGCCCTCGCGCAGGCGCTGCTGGACGTCGGTGTCCGTGGGGTCGACCGCGGACTGCTCCGCTCGCGACAGCCCGGCCTCCGCGTGGTCGCCCTCGGCCCGCTCGCCGATGCGAGGGTGGTGGGACAGGGCTCTTTCGATCTCCTCGGGGCTGAACGGTTTCGCGGCCGTCCGGGCCGTGCTGAGCAGGGCATCATGGTGGGCATAGGGCCGGGCGTCGACCACGGCCTGCACCCAGCGCGGGATGTCGAGCGCCGGCCGGACGACCTCGGCCGCCTGGGTCCTGCTGAGGGAGTTGAACGCGGTGAGCTTCATGGAGTGTGCCTGTCACCTCTCTGTATTCCATAATGTGGAAGAAAATTTTCACTATGTATAGTGAACTGGCTCACAAACCGAAAGTCAATGGTTTCATCCTCAGTGTTACTGATTTTTTGCAGAGAGGTGCCGCGCCTGAAACGTCAGTTTCACTGCGGGGCAGGAGGATTGCGGCCATGCCGAGGGAACACGGAAGGAATGTCATGGATGGAGCAGGTGATCGGCACGGCGGTCCGGGGGTGGAGGAGAAGGTGCTCGTGGTGACGGGCGCCGGTTCGGGGATCGGCCGCGCGGTGGCGCGCGCCTTCCTGGCGGCCGGGTGGGTGGTGGTGCTGGCCGGCCGGCGGCGTGCAGCCCTGGAGGAGACCGCCGAGGGCGCAGCTGGTGCCCGGATAGTCCCGGTGGATGTTGCCGACGCCGAGGGCGTGGCCTCGGCCTTCCGGGAGATCGAGGGGCTGACCGGGCGGATCGACGTGCTGTTCAACAACGCGGGCACCTTTGGGCCCCGCGGCGGGGCGGACGAGATTGATCCCGACGAATGGCAGCGCACCCTGCAGGTCAACCTGACCGGGACGTTCCTGTGCTCGGCACAGGCCGTCCGGATCATGAAGCGGCAGCAGCCCCGGGGTGGGCGGATCATCAACAACGGCTCGATCTCCGCGCACGCGCCCCGGCCCCTGTCTGCGGCCTACACCGCGAGTAAGCACGCCGTCACCGGCCTCACCCGGTCCCTGGACCTGGACGGGCGCCCCTACGGCATCACCTGCGGGCAGATCGACATCGGCAACGCGGCTACGGAGCTGCTGGCGGGCCTGGGTACGGACGGTGGCGCCCTGCAGGCGGACGGCACGCTGCGACCGGAGCCGAGCTTCCCCGTC
Organism: Kocuria sp. CH-021; assembly: GCF_049716185.1. Taxonomy (NCBI): domain Bacteria; kingdom Bacillati; phylum Actinomycetota; class Actinomycetes; order Micrococcales; family Micrococcaceae; genus Kocuria; species Kocuria sp. CH-021. The sequence goes on from NZ_JBNAFK010000019.1 coordinate 2,839, forward strand.
GAGGAGGTGGGGCGGGCGGTGCTGATGATGGCCGAGCTGCCCGCCTCCGCCACGGTGAACTCGCTCGTGCTGACCGCCTCGGGGATGCCGTTCGCCGGCCGCGGCTGACGGATCGGCGCCGCACTCCGCGCCGGGGGCCGCTGCGACGCTGCCTCCGAGGGGCATCCGTTCTCGCGACCCCTCTTGACGAGCGCCCGAGAAGGTATTAATTTCATATTGTGGAAACTTAATTCCATAGTATGAATCCTGGAGGAACCCGTGAACCACACCGCGCCGTCGCCCGCACCAGCGATCTTCTTCGACTACACCGCCATCGACTGCGACCCGGACCTCAGCCGCCCGCTGCACCGCCACCGGCGGACCGCACCGCTGTGGGCGCTCGCGGTGTCCTCGGCCTGCGTGGGCGCGATGGTGGGCCGCGTGGCCGCTCGACGCCTCCCGTAACCACGTCCTCCAGGAGCCGGAGCAGACCAGCGCGCCGGCTCGCTTCACCGATCCACCCCTTGAGGAGAACCCATGACCCAGCAGATCCGGACCGGCCGGCAGGCCCCCGACCTCGCACTGACCGACCACGAAGGGCAGCAGGTTCGGCTCTCCGAGCTGCGCGACCACAAGGTGATCGTCTACTTCTATCCCAAGGCCTTCACTCCAGGCTGCACCTCCGAGGCGTGCGACTTCCGGGACAACCTCGCCTCGCTCCAGCACCTGGGCTACACCGTGCTCGGGGTCTCCGGCGACGACCCCGAGACCCTGTCCCGATTCGCCGAGGAGTACCACCTTCCCTACCGGCTGCTCTCCGACCCCGACGGGCAGGCCGCCCGGGCATGGGGCGCCTGGGGGGAGAAGACGGTCAACGGGGAGACCCGGACCGGCCCGCTCCGCTCGACCTTCGTCATCGAGCAGGACGGCACCGTGAGCTCCGCGGAGTACAACGTCCAGGCCGAGGGCCACGTCAAGAGTCTGCGGGACCGCCTGGGCGCCTGAGCCGCACCCGCCCGGAAGGAGCTTTGCGACGACGAGCGCGCCGAGCTGGGTACTGCGCCGGGGAATCGACGTCATCGCCCTGTCCTTCGCCCGCGACGCCTCCGACGACGCCCAGGGCGTGGGTGGGGTCCGGGGGTGGGCCCCGGCGGATCGGAGCTCAGGCCCGGAAGGTCAGCTCGGTGCAGAGGTCGTCGCCGAGCACGAAGCGGCGCACCGGGGCGCGCAGGGCCCCGGACAGGTGGTCCGCGCCGCGGAACCGGATGCCCGGCACGCCGTCCCCGATCAGCAGGGGTGCGGTGGTGAGGTAGAGCCGGTCCAGCGTCCCGGCCGCGAGGAACCTCGAGACGGTGCGTCCGCCGCCCTCGACCAGCACCCGGTGCAGGCCTCGCCCAGCCAGGGCCTCGAGCACGGCCCGGGGTGCCAGCCCGTGCTCGTCCGCGGGCACGGGCAGCACCGCGACGTGCGGGCTCGGGGGCGCGGGCACGTCCGCGTGCTCCCCGACGACCCACACGGTGGGCGCGGCGCCGTCCGTGAGCACCGCCGCGGTCAGCGGGGCCCGCGCCGAGGGGTCCAGGACCACCCGGGTGGGGTGGGGGCCGGGCACGGCGCGGACGGTCAGCCGGCAGTCGTCGGCGACGACCGTGCCGACCCCCACGACCACGGCGTCCACGAGCGCGCGCAGCCGGTGCAGGTGCTCCCGGTCCTGGGGGCCGGTCACGAACTCGGCGTGCCCGGTGCGGGAGGCGATGAACCCGTCCAGGCTCTGTCCCAGCTGGGCGAGCACGAGGGGCCCGCGGTGCGCCACGAGCGGCCCGTAGCGCTCGACGAGCTCCGCCCCCGGGGGCGGCACGGGACGGGCCCGGCCGGCCAGCAGGGCCTCCCAGGCGGCATCGGAGGCGGTGTCGCCGCCCGCGGGCGGAGCGGGGGCGGCATCGTCCGCGGGCGGTGGAGAACCGCCGGGGGCACGGGGCGCGGTGCTGTCGGTCACGGCGTCAGCTCCGGGCGAGGAACCGGTCCCGTGCCGTCTCCTCGGCGATGGCCCGCAGACGGTCGTACTGGTCGGCGGCGTCGGCCTCGAGCTTCGTCAGCTCCCCGGCGTCCAGGCGCGGCTCGGCGGGGGCGAGCTCCAGGAGCGTGACCCACATGCTGCGCTTGGCGACCACGAGGGATTGCAGCATCTCGAGCTCCCCGTGCGCGGCGATGCCGGCCCGCTCCCGGATCCGGCTCAGCGGATTGAGCCGGGAGGCGATGCCGGTGACGGTCCCGAGCCCCTTGGCCACCCGGCGCCGGCCGGAGCCCAGGCGGTCGAGCATCGCCTCGAGGTGGCCGATGTCGTTCTTGATCTCGCCGACGAACGCGGCGAACCGCTCCTCGTACGGCGTGCCGGCCCACGTGGTGGCCGCCTCGTCGAAGAGCCGCACCCCCGACAGGGCGCCCATGTAGTGCCCGAGCATGTAGGCCTCGAGCTTGTCGGGCCGGACCTCGGCACCCGCGGCGCCGTCCGGGCCGGTGTGCGGCTGCTCGCTCATCTGCTTCTCCTCGTTCGTGGGGCGGCTCGTGGGACCGCGCGTGGGCGGGCGCTGCCGGGGCGCCCGCCCGGGGCCTGCCGGTGGTCGTCCCGCGGGGATGTCCTCGGCCTCCCAGCCTACTGACTTCGTCCTCCGCGCGGCAGGAGACAAGCGGCGGGAGACAGGCGGCGGGAGACAGGCGGCGGCGGACGTGCGGCAGGAGGGGCCCCGGACGCGAACCATAAGGGACATGACTATCATGGGCGCATGACTGAGAACGCGAACGGAGCCCCCGACCCCGACGAGCAGGAGACCCTCGGCGCCTCCAGCCCCGAGCCGGGCAGCGGGCTCGACCGCGACCCGGACGAGTGGGCCACCGGCGAGGAGCCGATGACCAGCGCGCAGCGCAGCTACCTCGACACCCTGGCCCGCGAGGCCGGGGAGGAGCTGCCGGCGGACCTGACCAAGGCCGAGGCGTCCAAGCACATCCACCGTCTGCAGGGCGAGAGCGGCCGGGTCCAGGACCAGTAGGTCCTGCACCGGCGGAGGGGGAGCACCGTGAAGATCGTCGTCCTGGGAGCCACGGGCAACGTGGGCACCGCAGTGCTCCGGCGGCTGCACGCCGCGCCGGAGGTCACGCAGATCGTCGGGGTCTCCCGCGAGGGGCCCGAGCGGGACGGTGAGCCCTACGACGGCGTGGAGTGGCACACCGTCGACGTCGCCGCGAAGGAGTCCACCGCGGCGCTGGCGGAGATCCTGGCCGGCGCGGACGCCGTGATCCACCTCGTGTGGCTCATCCGCCCGAACCGGGACCTCGCCCTGATGCACGCGACGAACGTGGACGGCCTCGTCCACGTGCTCGACGCCGTGGTGCTCGCCGGCGTGCCCCAGGTCGTCTACCCCTCCTCGCTCGGGGCCTACAGCCCCGGGCCCAAGGACCGGACCGTGGACGAGTCCTGGCCCGTCGGCGGGGTCGAGACCTCGCACTACAACGTGCAGAAGGCGGAGACGGAGGCGGTGCTCAACCGGTTCGAGGAGTCCCACCCCGACGTGGTGGTGACCAGGCTGCGGCCCGGCTTCCTGTTCCAGGCCGGCGCCGCCCCCGAGATCGGGGACTACTTCCTCGGTGCCCTCGTGCCCAAGCGGCTGATCGCCCGGCTGCGCCTGCCCGTGCTGCCGTTCCCCGAGCAGTTCCGCTTCCAGACGCTGCACACCGACGACGTCGCGGACGCGTTCTGGCGGGTCATCCAGCACCGGGCCGGCGGGGCGTTCAACATCGCGGCCGAGCCGGTGCTCGGCGCCGACGGCGTGGCGCAGGTGCTCGGCGCCAAGCGGATCCTGCCGGTTCCTCCGGCCCTGGTCAGGGCCCTCGTGGCGATCACCTACCGGCTGCGGCTGCAGCCCACCGACCCGGGCTGGATCGACCTCGCCGGGGCCGTGCCCATCATGGACACCACGCGGATCCGCGAGGTCACGGGCTGGTCGGAGACCGTCAGCTCGCTCGAGGCGCTCCGCCAGATCGTGGACCACCTCGACGGCCGCGAGGGTCTCGGCAACCGGGAGCACCGGCCCAGCTCACCCCTGGTGTAGCCGTTCCGGCGCCCCGGGCGGCCGCGTCCCCGGGGGTCCTCCGGGTCAGCGGCGCCGGAGCAGGGCCAGCACCGCGCTGACCAGGACCATGGCGCAGGCCGCGCCGACCGCGGCGGCGAACGCGCCGCGGTGGCCGGCGGTCTCGGCCAGGAGACCGGCCAGCGCCGCGCCCACGGCGGACCCGAGGACCACGCCGCTCGCGAGCATCGTCATGACCGTGCCCAGCCGCTCCGGGCGGGCGACGTCCCCGCCGATGGTGTAGATCGTGACCATGGCGGGCCCCAGGGGCAGTCCCGCGAGCAGCAGCACCACGAGCATCGTCCCGATGCCGCTCGGCAGGAGGAACAGCAGGCTCAGGGCGGCCATGGCGGCGGAGCTGACCACCCAGCGGGCGGCGGGCCGGAAGCGCTCCGGCCACCACGCGACGGACAGCGCGGCGGCCGCCGAACTGATGCCGAGCACGGCGTAGAGCAGCCCGGTGGCGCTCTGCACGCCGAGCTCGCCGCCGAAGGCGTTGAGGCCGTTCTGCACGGCGCCGAAGAACGCGCCCATGGCCACCATGCCCAGCACGGGGAGCAGCACGAGGAGCCGCTCACGGCCGGGAACGGGACGGGCAGCCGCCAGCCGGCGGTCCTCGCGGGAGAGGGCCGGGACCGCCAGGCGCGTGGGGTGCACGGCGAAGGACGTGACCATCGTGAGCGTCAGGACCGCCGCGAGGACGAAGGGGGACCAGGGGGCGACCAGGGAGGCGAGCAGGCCCACCAGGGCCGGGCCGAGCACGAAGGTCAGCTCGTCGGCGGTGGACTCGTAGGACAGCGCGGTGTCCAGCTCCCGCCGGTTCCCGCCGACCAGCCCGCGCCACCGCACCCGGGCCAGCGGACCCACCTGGGGGCACGTGGCGCCCACGAGCAGGGACGCGCCCACGAGCAGCGGCACGGGCGGTGCGGCCGGCCCCGCGGGGGCGTGGGCGGTGACCAGCAGCAGCCCGATGGCCACGGCGTGGGCGAGGGCGGAGACCAGCAGGACGATCCGCTGGCCCAGCCGGTCGGCGAGGTGGCCCATCAGGGGCCCGCCCAGTGCCGAGCCGATGCCCACGGCGCCGGAGGCCAGGCCCCCGACGACGTAGGAGCCGCTGACGGCGGTGGCGAGCGTGAGCGCCCCGACGGTGAGCATCGCCAGGGGCAGGCGGGCCACGAAGGCGACCGGCAGGAAGTCGCGTCCCGCGAGGTGCACGAGCCGCGCGTACCGGCCGCCGGACGAGGGCGTCGTCCGGCGGCCGGTGGAGTGCTGCGCGGCCGCGGGCCGCTCCGCGGCGGGGATCCGGGCGGCGCGCTCAGCGGGGGCAGAGGTGGTCGGGGGGTTCACAGGGCTCCTCGGAGGAAGTGCGCACCGTCCCCCCTCCCGGTGCGCCCGACCCGGACAACAGGGGCCAGTCTATCGCTCGCGCGCCCCGCTGCCGGGGGTGGAGGACCGGTCTCCGTAGGTGATCTCCGCCGCACCCACGGCCGAGGAGACGTACAGGCAGGGCCGGTCACCGGGTGCGGCGGCGCAGACCGTGGCCGCCGTCAGGTCCTGGGGCTCGCGCTCGTCCGCCCCGGGCACCACGGGGACCCACCAGTCGGACTCCGGGAGCGAGGCCTCGACGGCCCCCGCGCGGGTCGTGACGGACACGCGCCGCGGGGCCTCGCCCAGGAGCCGGACCTCGGTGGCCCCGACCTCGGTGTGCACGTCCAGGTCCTCGCGCACCCGGACCCCGTCGAGGTCGACGGCGCCGACCTCCGAGGCCGCCCACAGGGTGCGGGCGCTGCCGCTCATCTCGATCACGCCGGCCTCGGTGTCGAGCCGGACGTCGCCGAAGTCGCCCTCGACGTCGAGCGCGCCGGCGTCCCCGGAGAGCCGCAGGTCCACGGGCTCGTCCTCGGCCGGGACGGTGACCCGCACGTGCATCCCGCTGCCGGCGCCGGGCCAGGAGCCCGAGGGGAGGGAGTCGATGCTCAGCCGGCCGTCCTCCACCCGCGGCTCGGGGGCGTTCTCGAGGTGGAAGCCGGCGTACACGGACTCCACCCGCAGCTGCGGGACGTCGGCCGTCACGACCTCGATGACAGCCGACCGCCCGTCGACCACGACCGTGTCCACGGACTCGGTCACCGTGGTGTCCACCCGGTGCTCCTGGACGGACAGGGACGCGGCCGCGGTGGCGCCGCCGGCGCCCAGCAGGAGGAGGGCGCCGAGACCGCCGAGCACGGCGGTGGGCACGAGCCACGCGGTGCGCTCGTTCTCGCTGACGACGTCCTGGACGGCGACGTCGCCGGGGACGGCGCCGGGGGACGTGACGTCGCGGGAGGCGGGGTGCTCGGGGTGGGTGCTCATGGCCGGAACTCCTGGTTCGACTGGTGGGCTGGTGCGGAGTGGCCGGGCCCGGGGTCCGGGTAGCCGAGGTAGCGCAGGACCGCGCGGACGCGGCGGTTGCCGCCGTCCTCGTGGGCGAGGCCCAGCTTGGTGAACACGGAGCGGATGTGCTTCTCCACCGAGGACTCGGTGAGGAACAGGTTCGCGGCGACCGAGGCGTTCGAGAGCCCCTGGGCCATGAGCCCGAGCACCTCGTGCTCGCGCGGGGAGAGCAGGTCCAGGTCCTGCCGGTGCCGGGAACGCACGAGCAGCTGGGAGACGACCTCCGGGTCCAGGACGGTGCCTCCCGCACCCACGGTCTCCACGGACTCGAGGAACTGGTCGACGTCCGCGACCCGGTCCTTGAGCAGGTACCCCAGCCCGTCCCGGCGGGACGCGATGAGCTCCGAGGCGTAGCGCTCCTCGACGTACTGCGAGAGCACGAGCACCGCGATCCGCGGGTGCTGGGAGCGGACCAGGACGGCGGCGCGGATGCCCTCGTCCGTGAACGTCGGCGGGAGCCGCACGTCCACGAGGGCGAAGTCCGGCTCGTGCTGCTCGACGGCCTTCAGCAGGTCCTCGGCGGTGTCGACGTCGGCGACCACGTCGTGCCCCGCCTCGGTCAGCAGGCGGACGAGGCCCGCGCGCAGGAGGACGGCGTCCTCGGCGATGACGATGCGCATCAGGAACCCGCCCCCAGGGCGACCGGCAGCTCGACGGTCAGCTCGGTCGGCCCGCCCGCGGGCGAGTCGAGGAAGAAGTGCCCGCCCGCGGAGCGGATCCGGTCGGCGATCCCGGACAGGCCGCCGCCGGGGACCACCACGGCGCCGCCGCGGCCGTCGTCGGCGATCCGGGCGACCACGCGGGTGCCTCCCGCGGGGTCGTCCTCGAGGCCCACCCGCACCGACGCGGCGCCGGCCTGGGCGTGCTTGACCAGGTTGGCGATGCCCTCGGAGACCGCGAAGTACACGGCGGCCTCGGTCTCCGGCGCCAGCCGCGGCACCCGGACGTCCACGGCGACCGGGACGGGGGACTGGGCGGCCACGGCGGAGAGAGCGGCGTCGAGGCCCCGGTCCTCCAGGACCGCCGGGTGGAAGCCGCGGGCGAGGCGGCGCAGCTCGGCGATCGCGGCCTTCGTGGTGGCGTGCGCCTCCCCGATGAGGTCCTTGGCCCCGGCGGGGTCGTGGTCGATCCGCCGCTGGGCCATCGACAGGTTCATGGCCACGGACACGAGCTGGGGCTGCACGCCGTCGTGCAGGTCGCGCTCGATCCGGGAGCGCTCGGTGCGGGCGCCGCGGACCGCGGTCTCGCGGGCGGCCGCGGCCTCGGCGGCCCGGCGGCGCAGCTCCGCCGCCTCGTCCACCCGCAGCAGCAGCCGGGACAGGCCCCGGTGCGCGGCCACGGCGAGGAGCACGACGAGCAGCCCGAGGAGCGCCAGGGTGATCCCGGTCAGGACCACGGCCCAGTCCGGCCACGTCCCGACCACGTCGGAGGGCCACAGCGGGTTGTTCGGCGCCGCGTACAGCGGCGCGAAGGCCAGGGCCACGGCGGCGCCGGTGCCGGCCAGGGCGGCCACGGCCACCCAGCCCAGGGCCGTGGTGAGGAGCAGGTGCAGCAGGCCCGTCCAGAACGCGGCGTCGGAGACGTCCAGCCACCACTGGTGGACGATCCGCCAGCCGTCGGTGCGGGACGAGCGGCGCCGGCGCGGGGCGGGCAGGTGCAGCCCGAACGCGGCTTGCGTGCGGCGGCGCTCGACCCACTCGACCCCGCGGACGGCGTAGATCGCGGCCACGAGCAGGACCACGCCCACCAGGGCGGCGAGCGAGGCGAAGCCGGCGGAGACCAGGGACACGAGGGCGGTCAGCCACAGCGTGCCGAGCGCGGCGTCCACCACGAGGTCGGTGGTGCCGAAGAAGAGGGTCCTGGGGGACCACGGTCCCCACTCCCGGAAGCGGGGGCCGGGGCCCGCGGCGCGGGAGCCGGCGGCCGGGCCGTGGGCGGCGGCCGGGCCGTGGGCGGCGGCCGGGGCCCCGGGACCGGTGCCGGGGGCGTCGGCGGGGCGCCCGGGACCGGTGTCGGGACCGGTGCCGGGGTTGCCCCACGGCACGGGTGGAAGGGGTCGGGTCTCGTGCGGTGTGCTCATGCCCTCACGCTACGGTCGCGGGGGCTCCCGGCACTGCGACGTTCTCCACCTGTTCCTCCTGCGGTTTTCCGCACCCCGTCCCGCACCCCGTCCCGCGCCGCACCCCGTCCCGCACCCCGTCCCGCGCCGCGGCCCGGGCCGTCCGTCGTGCGCCCGTTCCGGGCGGGCCGGCAGAGCAGTGCCCCGCCGCGGTGCGCTGAGCACTCCGGCGGGGCACGGCCCTCGGCGCAGGGGACGCGGCCTCACCCCTCCTGCTGGGTCACGGTGACCTCGGTGGCCCGGACGTAGGACTCGCCCTCCATGTCGGTGAGCTCGTCGCCGAGGTCCACCCCGAGGTCCTCCTCGGCGGCGGCCACGTCCAGGGACGCCTGGAGCGTGCCGGTGAGCTCGACCACGGCACCGTCCTCGAGCTCCGGCAGGTCGGCGTCGTGCAGCACGAGCAGCGAGCCCAGCTCGACGTCGTCCGGGTCCGTGAGCTGCAGCGCGTTCGGCGAGACGACGTCCTCGACCTCACCGGTGAGGGTCACCTCCTGGCCCTCGTAGAGGGCCCGGTCGTCGCTGAACTCCCGGTTGTACGCGCCGTTGTAGGGGGCGACGACGTCCGCGGGCCCTGTCGTGCCCTCCTGCGGCGCCGGCGAGGACTCCAGGACCTCGCTCTCCTGCACGTCCTCGACGTCGGTGCCGGTCTCCTCCTCACCGCCACCGCATCCGGCCAGGGCAAGTCCGGCGGCGGCGAGCAGACTGGCCGCGGCCTTGCGGGTGCTGTGGGTCTCACGCGTGCTCATGATGTGCCTCCTGGTGTTGGCCATGGTCACCGGTCCGGCGCCTCGGCGGTGGGGCACCGGATCCGGCTGCGTGCTCCTTCACCGTAAGCAGGCTTTTCCTCGGCTCACAAGGGATGACGTCCGACTCTGCGGGGGCTCCACGGGTCTTCCGAGGACACTCTGCGCGAGCCGTGACCGCCGCGTGACGCGCCGGCCGGCCGGCTCAGATCCGCAGGTGGACGAGGCTCGGCCCCTTCACCGCGAGCGCCTCGACGACCTTCTCGGCGAGGTCCTCCGGGGTGGCCTCGAAGCCGACCGCGCCGAAGGCCTCAGCGAGGGCGGGCCAATCCGGCTGCCGCAGGTCCACGGCGAGCGGGTCGATGTCCCGGTCGGCCATGTTCTGCCGGATCTCGCCGTAGCCGCCGTTGTCCACGCACACGATCGGGAGGTCCACGCCGAGCTCCACGGCGGTCATCAGCTCCTGGATCGAGAACATCAGGGCGCCGTCGCCCACGAGGCACAGCACGGGACGGTGCGGGGCGGCGAGCTTCGCCCCGATCGAGGCCGGCAGGCCGTAGCCGAGGGTCGCGTAGGTCCCCATGTAGAGCAGGGAGTGCGGGAGCTGGGCGCGGAAGAACGTGGTGGAGCCCAGATAGGTGACCTGGGAGGAGTCGCCGCCGATGATCGTGTCCTCCGGCACCACGGCCATGATCGTCTCGTTGAGCGCCGCGAGCTCCGGCGCGGTGCGGCGGCCCTCGTCGTCGAGCCGGGCGAAGACCTCGGTGAGGTCGCGCGGGGGGCGCGGCGCGATCGGGCCGATCGCCTCGAGCAGCTGCGGGACCACGGCCGCGGAGTGGCCGGGCAGCTCGATGTCCGGGTCGAGGTTGCACAGCATCTGGTCGCGCATGATGTCCACGCGCACGATCGGCCCCCGGGGCGTGATGTCCCCGCCCCACAGCTCGGCCTCGCCGACCTTCGAGCCGATGACCAGCAGGGCGTCGGCGGAGCGCAGGAACTCGTGCGCGGTGGACAGGCGCAGGTCGGCGCCCAGTGCGAGGCGGTGCCGCTCGGGGATCGCTCCCTTGCCGTTGGTCGTGGTGATCACGGGCGCCTCGAGCAGCTCGGCGAGCTCGAGCAGCCGCCTGCCGGCGGCCAGCGAGCCGCCGCCGGCCAGGATCACGGGGCGCTCGGCGCCGCGGAGCGCCTCGGCGGCGCGGCGCACGTCGTCGGCCGGGGCCGGCTGCGGCGCGCCGAGCGGGCGGGGCGCCAGCTGCCGGTCGGTGCAGTGGAGCTCCGCCTCCAGCACGTCCAGGGGGATCTCGATGTGCACCGGGCGGGGGCGGGAGTGGGCGAAGTCCCGGAAGGCGTCGTGGACCATGGTCACGGCCTCGGAGCCGCTCGTCACCCGGCGGCTGCGGCCCACGATCGCGTCCACGGCCGCGGACGGGTTCTTCGTCTCGTGCAGCGAGCCGATGTCCCGGAAGTCCTGGCCCAGCGGCCGGCCGGGGGAGAGCAGGATCATGGGCCGGGACTCGGCGTAGGCCGTGGCCGCGCCGGACAGCGAGTTCAGCAGGCCCGGCCCGGACGTGGTGATGACGACCCCGGGCAGCCCCGAGACCTGGCTCCACCCGTCCGCGCCGTACGCGGCGCCCTGCTCGTGCCGCGGGGTGACCGCGCGGATGCCCAGCTCGCGCAGCGGGCGGTAGAACTCGAGGGAGTGGGTTCCGGGGATGCCGAAGACGGTGTCGACGCCGTAGCCCCGGAGGGTCTCCAGCACGGCACGGGCGGTGGTCCTGCGGGCGGTCATGAGCGGTCCTCCAAGGGGTGGTGGGAGCGGGACGGAAGGAGCAGGGGCGGAGGTCAGTCCTGGACGTAGAGCAGGCGCTTGTTGACGAACTCGTCCATGCCGAGCGGGCCGAGCTCGCGGCCGTAGCCGGAGCGCTTGACCCCGCCGAAGGGCATCCCGGCGCCCTCGGCCTCGGCGGCGTTGACGGCGGCCATCCCGCACTCCAGCTGCTCGGCGACCCGCCGGGCGCGCTCGGGGTCGGTGCTGAAGACGGCACCGCCGAGGCCGTAGGGGGTGTCGTTGGCCAGGGTCAGCGCCTCGTCGTCGTCGGCCGCCCGGTACACGACGGCCACGGGGCCGAAGAGCTCCTGGTGGTGGGCGGCCATGCCCGGGGTGATCCCGGTGAGCACGGCCGGCTCCAGGTAGGCGCCCGGGCCCTCGAGCAGCCGCCCGCCGGCGTGCAGGGTCGCCCCGGCGTCCACGGCCTCCTGGATCCGGGCCGCCAGCCCCTCGGCCGCGGCGCGGGAGGACAGGGGCGCGAAGGTGCCGGGTGCGTCGGCGGCCGGGTCGCCCGGGGTCAGCGCCCGGGCCTGGCGGGTCAGCTCGGCGACGAACTCGTCGTAGAGGTCCGCGGAGACGATCATCCGCTTGTTGGAGTTGCAGGCCTGGCCGGTGTTGCCCATCCGGGTCGCGAAGGCCGCCCGGGCGGCCTCGGCCGGGTCCTCGGCGTCCAGCACGACGTAGGGGTCGGAGCCGCCGAGCTCGAGGACGACCTTCTTCAGGTTCCGCCCGGCGACCTCGGCGACGGCCGCCCCGGCCCGCTCGGACCCCGTGAGGGACACCCCCTGGACCCGGGGGTCGGCGATGATGTCCGCGACCTGGTCGTGGCTCGCGAAGACATTGACGTATCCGCCGGCCGGCACCCCGGCGTCGGCCAGCAGCTGCTCCAGGGCCAGGGCGGCCCGGGGGCAGGACTCGGCGTGCTTGAGCAGGATCGTGTTGCCCAGCACCAGGTTGGGGGCCGCGAAGCGGGCCACCTGGTAGTAGGGGTAGTTCCACGGCATGATCCCCAGCAGCACCCCCACCGGGCGCTTCTGGATCACCGCCCGGCCTCCGCCGGAGGCCGTGATGGGCTGGTCGGCGGCGAGTTCCGGGCCCTGCTCGGCGAAGTAGCCGAAGATCTCGGCACAGAACTGCACCTCCTCGCGGGCCTCGGAGAGGGGTTTGCCCATCTCCTCGGTGATGATCGCGGCGAGCTCCTCGGTCCGCTCGGCGAACAGCTCGCCGGCCCGGGCGGCGACGGCCGCCCGCTCCTGGATCGGCCGGGACCGCCAGTCGTGGAAGGCGGCGTCGGCGGCGGCCAGCGCCTCCTGGACCTGGTCCTCGGTGGCCGTGGGGTACTCGGCCAGCACCTGGCCGGTGGCAGGGTTGACGGACCGGTAGGGGGACGGGGCGGTGACGGGGACATCAGCGGACATGGCGGGATCTCTCCTCGGGGAACGGGGTGTCGTCGGTGTCGTCGGGGTGGGGAGTGCCGGGAAGGGGGCCGCCGGAGCGGGACCCGCCGGGGTGCGGGCGGGGCCCGGCCGTCCGTGCCCGGGGCGGCGGTGCGGGGCTCACAGCTGCATCGCCACCGCCCGGACCGGGGAGCCGTCCAGGCCGCGCAGCCGCAGCGGCAGGGCGCTCAGCAGCGGATCCGGCCAGGTGACGGCGTGCAGGTTCGTCAGGTTCTCGATGATCGCCCCGCCCGCTCCCAGGACCGCCGCGTGCACCGGCAGCTCGAGCGGGCCGGTCGAGGAGGCGTCCGGGGTGCGGTCCGGGTTGAGGGTGTCGACGCCGAGCACGCGCACGCCCGCCGACAGCAGCCGCTCGGCGACGCCCACGTCCAGCACCGGGTGCCGCAGGTAGCGCGGCGTGCCGAAGTGCCGGGACCAGTCGGTGCGGAACAGCACGATCGTGCCGGCGGGGACGTCCTCCAGCTGCGCGCGGACGTCGTCCCAGCCGATCACGGCGTGCTCCCGGAGGTCCGGCACGTGCACCACGCGGGCCGGTCCGACCAGCCGGGAGAGATCGAGCTCGTCCACGGGCGAGCCGCCGTCCACGGTGTGCAGGGGCGCGTCCACGTGCGTCCCGCTGTGCGTGCCCAGGTGCAGCTCGGCCACCTGGAAGCCGTCCTGCGGGACGGACGCCGCGAGCCGGCCGTCCACCGGCGGATCCCCCGGGAAGACCTGCATGCCGGCCTCCACAGGGTGGCTCAGGTCAACGAGGAGCATCGGCGGCCTCCTCCGGCCGGCCGGCCTCGCCGGCCCTGCCGCACCCGTCCGGGGCGGCGGCCCCGTCCGGGGCGCCGGGCCCGTCCAGGGCGGAGGCCCGGCCGGGCCCGGCGCCGGGCGCGTGCGCCTCGTCCGCCGCGTCGGAGAGGTGGCGCTGCACCGGCCGGCCCGCCACGACCCTCCCGGCCGCCACGGCCCAGCCCAGGTAGAGCGCCGCGGACACGGCGAACGTGGGGATCGTGGCGCCCACCGGGCTCGGCAGCACGTAGGTGAGCACGAGGGACGTGGCCGCGCCGACGAGCCACACCGGCACGGCGGCGGGATTGACCCCGCCCCGGTACCAGTACCGGCCGCCGTGCCCCCGCAGGATGTCCGCGGCGTAGGCGCCGCGCTTGACCACGTAGTAGTCCACCAGCATGATCGCGAAGACCGGCAGGAACAGGGAGCCGATCAGCACCAGGAAGCCGGTGAACTGGTCCAGCAGGCCCAGCCAGGTGGACCCGAGGACCGACACGGCTCCCAGCACCAGCGCCGTGGGCAGGAACCGCACCCGGCGCGAGGGCGCGAGGTTCACCACCGAGGAGACCATGCCGTAGACGACCATGGTGTTGGTGGCCATCACCGACAGGAAGATCACCACCGCCAGGGGCGCGCCGAAGGCGGCGACGAGCACCGTCGGGTCGAAGCCGACCGCCTCCCCGCCGTCGAGCACCACGTAGCCGATCGCGGTCGCCCCGAGGCTCATGGCGGCGACCGTGGACAGGACGTAGCCCGTGCCGGAGCCGACCATGCCCGCGGCCTGCGTCCGGGCGAGGCGGTTGAACTCCGCGGAGAGCACCGTCCAGGAGACGGCCGTGGCGATGACCACGTCGAGGACCGTGATGGAGGACCAGCCCGCCCCGGCGTCCACGGGCAGGGCGGCGAAGCCGGCCGGCGGGTAGGAGGTGAACGCCACGGCGAAGACCCAGGCCATGATGCCCAGGATCACCGCCGCCAGCCACGGCTCGACCCGGGCGATGCCCTCGTGGCCGAAGACGGCCAGGGTCACGACCAGCGTCTGGCAGAGCACGGAGAACAGCACCGGGTTGGAGTAGCCGGTCGCCTGCGCCACCAGGAAGTTCACGGTGACGCCGGCGAGCATGGCCTGCACCCAGCTCCAGCCCATGAGGATGACCACGTTCGCGGCCACCGGGAGGAAGGAGCCGCGCAGCCCGAAGGAGCCCTTGGTCAGGGACATGGTGGGGAGGCCGGTGCGCGTGCCCATGTTCCCCACGAGCACCAGCACCGTCCCGCCGATCAGCGTGCCCAGCACGATCATGGCCAGGGCCGTGGGCCAGTAGACCCCGGGCACGAACAGCGTTCCCGTCAGCAGCGTGGTCACCACGAGGTTCGCCGCGAGCCAGATCATCCCGATCCGGCCGGCCCCCAGCGTGCCCCGCAGCGGGCCGTAGCCCTCGGAGTTCTCGTCCAGGTGGTCGGAGAGCCGGGACCAGGCGCTCACGAGCGGACCTCCGTGCGCTCGGCGCCGGCCGGACCGGAGCCCGCGAGGCGCTCGTTCCACTGCCGCAGCACCCCGGCGTGGGTGGGACGGGACAGCAGCGAGACGACCACGTAGACGAGCGCCGAGCTCGCCAGCCCCAGGTAGATGGGGGCGTTGGCGAGCACGCCGAACACCGCCATGGACGCCACGGTCACCACGGACCCGACGAGCATGGACAGGGCCGCGCCGAGGCTCGTGCCCCGCCGCCACACGAGCCCGCCGAGGATCGCGACGAGCAGACCGCCCACCAGGATGTCGTAGGCGATGGTCAGGGCGGTGACGGTGTCCGAGACGAAGATCGAGATCCCGGTGATCACCACGCCGAAGACGAGCACGTAGACCCGGTCACCGCGCAGCGCCTCGGCGGTGCCCTCCGGGGCGGGGGCCGCGTGCCGGGTGACCAGGGACCGCAGGGTCGGCACGACGTCCACCCGGGCGACCGTGGCCGCGGCGATGAGCGCGCCCGAGGCCGTGGACATCATGGCGGCGACACCGGCGGCGAGCACCACCCCGCCGAGCCCGGCCGGGACGTACTGCTGCGCCATCGTGGCGAACGCGTCGTCCGGGGAGGCGAGGTCCGGGGCGACCGCGGCGGCCGTCATCCCGATGACGGCCCCGGCCACGCCGTAGAGCCCCACGTAGGCGGCGGAGGCGAGCCCGCCCCAGCGGGCGACCCGGGGCGAGCGGGCGGTGAAGACGCGCTGCCAGATGTCCTGGCCGATCAGCATGCCGAAGCCGTAGACCACGAACTGGGTGACGATCGCCTGCGTGCCCATGCCGTCCCAGGTGAAGTACGTGGCGTCGAGCCGCTCCTCGAGCCCGGACCAGCCGCCCGCGGCGGAGAGGGAGAACGGCAGCAGGATCAGGAACAGCCCGATCGTCATGAACACGAACTGCATCATGTCGGTGAGCGTGATCGACCACATCCCGCCGAGCACGGAGTAGGCCACGACCACCACGCCGCCGAGCAGGATCGCCCAGGCCCGGTCGACCGGGAAGAGGACGGAGAAGATCGCGGCGTACGCGGACGTGGACGTCACGGACAGCATCACGGTGTAGGCGAGCATCACGAACGAGGACGCCTTGGCCCCGCCGCGCTCGCCGTAGCGCAGCTGCAGCATCTGGGAGACCGTGAAGACCCTGAGGGACTGGATGCGGCCGGCGAAGAACAGGCTGAGCGCGGCCAGGCCCGCGGCGATCGCCACGACCAGCCACATCCCGGAGATGCCGTAGGTGAAGCCGAGGCCCACCCCGCCCACGGTGGAGGCGCCGCCCAGGACCACGGCGGCCATGGTGCCCGTGTAGAAGCCGGGGCCCAGGCGGCGGCCGGCCACCCGGTAGTCCTCGGCGTCGTGCGCCCGGCGGCTGGCCCAGAGCCCGACCGCCACCATGGCGACCAGGTACAGCACGATGATCAGCACGTTCATGGATGTCACTGCTTCCTCGGGGCGCTGCCGCCCACGGGGTCGGTCGGGGGAGTTCCTCACCGCGGGTTGTCCAGCAAGAAACAAAAGTTGTCCCACATAGTATGATGCAGATCATGTTTTGGGAACGGGTCCGGGTCGTGACGGGCGGGTGAACCCGTCCGGGAGGAGGAGGCGTCGTCGTGAAAGCACTGCCCATCGAGAGCTCCGGGCACTCCGCCGCCGTGGGATCGCGGCTGCGCAACCACCGGCGGCGCAGCCACATGACCATCGACCAGCTCGCCTCCGCGGCGGGTCTCACCAAGGGCTTCGTGAGCCGGGTCGAGCGGGACATCACCTCCCCGTCCGTGGACTCCCTGGTGCGGATGTGCCAGGTGCTGCGGATCGACGTGGGGGCGCTCTTCGCCGGGCCCGCCGACGTGGAGGTGGTCCGGCTCGCGGACGCCCCGCACATCGACCTCGGCGGCGAGGGGATCGAGGAGCAGCTCGTCACGCCGGCGGCCCAGCGCTCGGTCCAGGTCATCCGGGCCCGCGTGGCCGCCGGCGGCCGGGGCGAGGACGCGATGTACAGCATGGACTGCGAGACCGAGGTGCTGCATCTGGTCAGCGGCCTGTTCCGCCTCCACGTCCCGGACCGCACCTACGACCTGGCGGCCGGGGACACCGTGACGTTCCCCGGCTCCGAGCCGCACACGTGGGAGAACCCCGGCACCGAGGAGGCCGTGCTGCTGTGGATCCTCGGCTCCTGAGCTCCCCGCCCGTCCCGTCCACCATCCCCGTCTCCACCCACCGAGAGGACACCACGCCATGAATCCCGAGCGCATCACCGGCTCCGCCCCGGACGGCACCCCCGTCGTCGGGCCCGTCAACGCCGCCCTGACCCCGCGCTGGGCCGGACTGGGCACGTTCGCCCGCCTGCCGCGCACGGACGAGGTCGCGCACACGGACATCGCCGTGGTGGGCGTGCCGTTCGACGCCGGCGTCTCCTACCGGCCCGGCGCCCGGTTCGGGGCCAACCACGTCCGGGAGTCCTCCCGCCTGCTGCGCCCCTACAACCCCGCGCAGAACGTCTCCCCGTTCGCCGGGACGCAGGTCGCCGACGCCGGGGACATCGTGGCCAACCCCTTCGACATCCCCGAGGCGATCGCCGCCATCGAGGCCCAGGCCGCGGAGCTCATGGGCGAGGACACCCGGCTCGTGGCGATCGGCGGCGACCACACCATCGCCCTGCCGCTGCTGCGCGCCGTCCACGCCCGCCACGGCAAGGTCGCGCTGCTGCACTTCGACGCCCACCTGGACACGTGGGACACCTACTTCGGCGCCGAGTACACCCACGGCACGCCCTTCCGCCGCGCGTTCGAGGAGGGCCTGCTCGACACGGACGCGGTGTGCCACGTCGG
Organism: Kocuria sp. CH-021; assembly: GCF_049716185.1. Classification (NCBI taxonomy): domain Bacteria; kingdom Bacillati; phylum Actinomycetota; class Actinomycetes; order Micrococcales; family Micrococcaceae; genus Kocuria; species Kocuria sp. CH-021. The sequence continues at coordinate 20,639 of NZ_JBNAFK010000019.1, forward strand.
CACCCGCGGTCCGCTCTACGGCACCGAGGACCTCGACGACGACGCCCGCTTCGGCTTCGGCATCGTCTCCTCCGCCGACGTCATGCGGCTGGGGGTGGACGCCGTCGTGGCGCACCTGCGGGAGCGCGTCGGCGACCGCCCGCTCTACGTGTCCCTGGACATCGACGTTCTGGACCCGGCCCACGCCCCCGGCACGGGGACCCCGGAGGCCGGCGGCATGACCAGCCGGGAGGTGCTCGAGATCCTGCGCGGGCTGCGGGGCACGCACGTGGTCGGGGCCGACGTCGTCGAGGTCGCCCCGGCCTACGACCACGCGGAGATCACCGGGGTGGCCGCCGCGCACGTGGCCTACGAGCTCATCAGCCTCCTCGCGCTGGGCCCCGGCGCGGCCCCGGACGGGCCCGCCTACGGTCTGTCCGGGCACGTCTACGGGGACGCCGCGCCGGGGCCGGCGCAGGGCCCGGCGCAGGAGACCTCGGGGGAGCAGCGGTGACCGGGGGCGCGGCCGTGACCCCCTGGCCCGGCCACACCTCGCTGTTCGCCCACCGCGCCGACGAGTTCCGGCCCTCCCCGGTCCGCGCCGTGTTCGAGATCGCGATGCGCCCCGGGATGATCTCCCTGGCCGGCGGGAACCCGGACATGAGCGTGCTCCCGCACGACGCCGTGGCCGCGATGGCGGCGCGGATCCTCACCGAGCGCGGGCCCGAGGTGCTGCAGTACGGCTCCGGGGCCGGGATCGAGCGCCTGCCCGGACTGGTCGTCGAGCTCATGCGCCTGCAGGGCGCGGAGACCACGCCCGACTCGATCCAGATCACCACCGGGTCCCAGGCGGGTCTCGACCTCGTGACCAAGCTGTTCTGCGACCCGGGGGACGTGGTCGTGGCCGAGGGCCCCACCTACGTGGGGGCCCTCGGCGTGTTCGGCAGCTACGAGGTCGAGGTCGCGCACGTGGACGTCGACGACGACGGGCTGGACCCCGAGGCGGTCGCCGAGCGGATCGACGGGCTGCGGGCCGCCGGCCGGCGGGTGAAGTTCGTCTACACCGTGCCGAACTTCTCCAACCCCACGGGCGTGACGACCACCGAGGACCGGCGCCGCCGGCTCGTGGAGGTCTGCGCCGAGCGCGGCGTGCTCGTCCTCGAGGACGACCCGTACGCGCTGCTCGGCTTCGACCGCGCCCACCGGCTCCCGTCCCTGTACTCGCTGGACCCCGGCACCGTGATCCACCTGGGCAGCTTCTCCAAGATCTTCTCGCCGGGGCTGCGGGTGGGCTGGATCGCCGCCGCGCCGGCGGTGCGGGCGCGGCTGCAGATCGCGGCCGAGGCCGTGACCATCCACCCGTCCGTGCTCAGCCAGGAGCTCGCCGCGGAGTACGTGGCCGGCGAGCACTGGCGGCCCGCCCTGGACCGGGCGGTGGAGCTCTACCGGTCCCGCTGCGCCGCCATGATGGCGGCCCTCGAGCGGTTCATGCCGGCGGGGGTGCGCTGGACGCGCCCGGCCGGCGGGTTCTTCACGTGGCTGGACCTCGACCCGGCCCTCGACCACGGGGACCTCCTGGGCCGGGCCATCGGGCACGGCGTGGTGCTCGTGCCCGGCGGGGCCTGCTACGCGGACGGGCGCGCCTCCACGAGCCTGCGCCTGGCCTACTCCGCGGCCTCGGAGGAGGACATCACCGAGGGGGTCCGGCGGCTGGGCGAGATGCTGCGCGGCTGAGCGGGAGCGCGGCCGAGCGGCCGAGGCGGCCGCTCGGCCACGCGCGTGGGGGAGGTCCTCGCGATCCTGCCCCGCGCGGTCCTGCCCCACGCGGTCCTGCCCCGTGCCCGTGCTGCTGCGGTGTCCCCGGCAGGGGCGATACTGGCCGCATGAGCGAGGAGCCGACCGGCCGGATCGGGGGCCTGTGGTCCAGCGCCCGCGGGAACGGGCCGCACTTCGTCCTGCTGCACCCCGGGGGCACGGACTCCCGCGCCCTGGGCCCACTGGTGGCGGAGCTGATCGGCCGGTACCGGGTGATCACCCCCGACCAGCGCGGGCACGGACGCACCCCCGACCGGGAGGGCCCGCTCTCCTACGCGGCGATGGCCGAGGACACCATCGCCTTCCTCGGCGCCGCGGCCGAGACGCCGGTGCACCTGCTGGGGTTCAGCGACGGCGCCGTCGTCGCCCTGACCGTGGCGCTGCGACGGCCCGACCTGGTCCGGGACCTCGTGGTCGCGGGCGGGGTGTACCACCACGACGGCTGGGAGCCCGGCGTCCTGGCGGAGGAGGCGGAGGCGCCGGAGTTCATGGCCGACGCCTACGCGGAGGTCTCCCCGGACGGCCGCGAGCACTACGGCGAGGTGGTGGCAAAGCTGCGGCGGATGCACGCGGCGGAACCGGCCTGCACGGACGCGGACCTGGCGGACCTCGGCCTTCCCGTCCTCGTGCTCGTCGGCGACGACGACGAGGTGCGGCTCGAGCACGCCGTGGCCCTGTACCGCGCCCTGCCGCACGGGGAGCTGGCCGTGGTCCCGCACGCCTCCCACGGCGTGCTCGTCGAGAAGCCGCAGCTGTGCGCGCGGCTGATCACCGACTTCCACGCCGCCGACAAGCCGGCCGGCTTCGCCCCGAGGCGGCGCCGCACGGGACGCTGACCGGGCAGGCTTGGCGGGAGCGCCGGCGCCGGGCAGGATGGCCGCAACAGACCACTGTGGCCGCGCCCCTCGGGGCCGGCGCCGAGGAGGCGGGATGAGCACGCGGAACCCTGGTGCGGACGTCGTGATGCCGGCGGCGTTCTTCGGGCACGGCAACCCCATGAACGCCCTGGAGGTCAACCGGTACACCTCCGCCTGGCGGGCGTTCGGGGCCTCGGTGCCGCGTCCCCGGGCCATCCTGGTGGTCAGCGCGCACTGGTACATCAACGCCACCGCGGTCACCGCGATGCCGGCGCCGCGCACGATCCACGACTTCTACGGCTTCCCGCAGGAGCTCTTCGACGTGCAGTACCCCGCCCCCGGGCTGCCGGGCCTGGTCGAGGAGATCAGCGACACCGTCCACCCCACCTGGATCGGGGCCGACGTCGACAGCTGGGGCATCGACCACGGCACCTGGTCCGTGCTCACCCACGCCTTCCCGGACGCCACGATCCCGGTGCTGCAGATGAGCATCAACGCCGACAAGCCCCTGGACTACCACCTGGACCTCGGCGCCCGCCTCGCCCCGCTGCGGGAGGCGGGCGTGCTGATCATCGCCAGCGGCAACATCGTGCACAACCTGGGCGGGATGGACTGGACGCGCACCGACGAGGGCTACGACTGGGCGCGGCGCTTCAACGAGGACGCCAAGGAGCGGATCCTCACCGACCCCACCGAGCTGGCGGCCCTGGACGCCCACCGCGACTGGGAGCTGGCCGTGCCCACCCCCGACCACTTCATCCCCTCCCTGTACCTGGCCGGGCTCGCCGGGGCCGCCGGGGCCACGGACACGGACGTGCTCGTCGACGGCTACTCCTACGGCTCCCTGTCGATGACCGCCTACACCCTGGGCATGGATCACCTGCCGGCGGCCGGTGCGGGCGGGTCCTCCCGGCCGCCGGCCGGCCTGCCCCCGGACGGCTCCAACATCTGAACTCCGCGACCCGCCGCGCCCGCGACCGGCTCCAGGACGGCATCGGCCGTGGCCGTCCGCCGGCCCGGTCGTCACCCTCCTGCTGACTATGCTCGTGGGACGACGTCGAGGTGTTCCCCGGAGCGGTTCCCGCGGCCGCGGCAGCACGTGCGCCCCGGGGTAGGAGGCAGAGTGCAGACGCTGACCGTAGGAGTGCTGGCCGACCCCGGCCTGCCGGAGAAGGTGGCCCACCGGGTGGCCGAGGACCTGCCGGGCGCGCTGTCCCAGCGCACCGGCCCGGAGGTGTCCTGGGAGGTGGAGGTCAGCCGTGAGACCCTGCCCCTGACGCCCGAGGGCGACATCCCGATCCTGGACAAGGCCGACGCGCTGCGCGAGGCGCACGGCTGGGACTGTGTGGTGTACCTGACGGACCTGCCGCGCGACCACGACGGGGACCCCATGCTGTGCGAGGTCAGCGCGGGGGCCGCCGCCGCACTGGTCTCGCTGCCGAGCCTGGGCGCGGACCACTTCTCCCGCAAGGCCTGCCGGCTGATGGCCGCCCTGGTCGGCGAGATCCGCAACGATGCCCGGCGCCGCCCGTCCCCGTCCGCGGTGCACGAGGCCCTGGGCCGGACGGCGGTGCGCCGCGTGTCCCCGGCGGACGGCGGGGACACCTCGTACCTCGTGCTGCCCGGGTGGGTGAACCGGCTGCGGCTGCTGATCGGCATGGTGCTGAGCAACCGTCCCGGACGGCTGCTGCCGGCCCTGGCCAGCTGCGTGGCCGCCGCCGCGGCCACCGGCGCCTTCGGCATCTTCTACGCCTCCATCTGGAACATGTCAGACGCCCTGTCCCCGGTCCGGCTGGCCATGGTCAGTCTGGTGGTCACCGCGGCGCTGAGCGGGTGGCTGATCTTCCACAACAACCTCTGGAACCGCACCCGGGACGCCGAGGCGCCCTGGCGGGCGGGCTCGGACAACGCCTCCACGGTCATCACCGTGTGGCTGAGCGTGGCCATGATGTACGTGCTCCTGTGGGCGATGCTCTTCGTCGTGGGCCTGGCGGTGATCGAGGCCGGCTACCTCGAGTCCCAGCTGGGGCATCCGGTGAATGTGCTGGACTACGGGCACCTGGCGTGGCTGGCCGCGTCCCTGGGCACCCTGGCCGGGGCCCTCGGCTCGAACTTCGACAGCGACGAGGCCATCCGCGAGGCCACCTACAGCCGGCGGGAGCACCAGCGCCGCCAGCTCGCCGACACCTACGAGGACTGAGGGCGATGTCGCCGGCGGCCGGCCGGTTCCGTCCGGGGAGCCGGGCTCAGGCCAGCAGGGCCTCCGCGGCCCGGCGCCCGGAGCGCAGGGCGCCCTGGGTCGAGCCGTCGGTGCGGTGGTCACCGCACACGTAGAGGCCGTCGCCGAGGGCCACGGGCCGGTCGGCCACGAGCCCGGGCGGCTGCTCGGGCAGCGCCCGGCGCACCTCGTGCACGGTCAGCAGGTCCCAGGCGGCGGTGTCGGCGGACCAGATCGCGGCCAGCTGCCGGCGGACGTCGGCCTCGGCCGGGAGCGCGGCGCCCCGCGGGAGCAGGGCGCTCGCCTGGATCAGCGCACGGCCGTCCGGGGTGTAGCTGGGGGCGGCGTTGCTGACCACGGCCGTGTCGATCAGCGGGCCGTCGGTCTCGCCCGGCAGGACGAGGCACCCGAGCTCCGAGGGCGCGGACTCCGCCGCGAACCACCAGGTCGCCTCGCCCTTCATGGGGGTCTCCGGCAGGTCCAGGAGCCCGGCGGCGGCAGGGGCCTCGGCGGCCACGACCACCGAGGGCGCCCGCCGGACGGCGTCGCCGGCGCCCACGGCCCACCCGTCGCCGGTGCGCCGCACCGAGTCCACACGGGTCCCGAGGACGGCGGGGGCCCGGAGCCCGTCGTGGATCCAGTCCGGCAGCGCACCCATGCCCGCGGCCGGCAGTCCCGGCGTGCCGAGCAGGAACCAGCCGACGAGCTCGCGCACGAAGGCGGCCGAGGTGCGGCCCTCGTCCTCGAGGATCACGCCGGCCAGGAACGGCTCGAGCACCAGGTCCCGCAGCGGGCCCCGCACCCCGGCGGCGTCGAGCGAGTCGTGCCAGGCGAGGTCCCGCTCCTGCCGCCGCCGGGTGCGGGGGTCCAGACCCGTGGCGAGCCAGGCCGCCAGGGCGGGCAGCCGGCGCAGCTCCACGAGCGGGCTGCGCAGCGTGTCCGCCAGCCGGGACGGGACGCGCCGCGGATCGGCGAGGACGTCGATCCCGTCGCCGCGGCGGACACCGGCCGCGGCGTCGAACTTCTGGATCCTCAGCGCCGCGACGTCCACGCTGCGCCGCAGCTCGGTGTAGGCGGGGTTGAGCACCTGGAACCCGCGGTCGCAGCGGAAGCCGTCGACCACGTCGGTGCGGACCCGGCCCCCGACCCCGTCCGAGGCCTCCAGGACCGCCACGTCCAGTCCGTGCTGCTCGAGCAGCCGGGCGCACTGCAGGCCTGCGAGTCCGGCGCCGACGACGACGACGTCGTGGTCCACGGGAACCTCCTAGCGGATCGGGACGGCCGCGGCGGGGTCGAGCTCCGCGGCCGGTGCGGCGACCCGGGCGGGGATGGTGAACAGCGCCGACTCTACGGTCAGGCCCGGCCCGAACGCCAGGGCGCAGACGGTGCGGACCTCGTCCGCGGGGGCCTCGTCGATCACCTGGCGCAGGACGTGCAGGACGGTCACGCTGCTCATGTTGCCCCGCGTGGCGAGCACGTCCCGGGACTCCCGCAGCGCCTCGGGCGGCAGCCCCAGGGTGTGCTCGAGCTTGTCGAGGATGCCCCGGCCGCCCGGGTGGAGGGCCCAGTCGGTGATGCTGTCCCGGTCCACGGCGCCCTCGGGACCGTCGAGCAGGGCCTCCAGGGCGGCGTGGATGTTGTCCTCGAGGACCTGGGGCACGGCGGCGCCGAGGATCATCTCGAACCCGGCGTCGCCGATGGTCCAGGCCATGGCCTCCTCGCCGTCCGGGATCACGAGGGTGCGGAAGCGGTCGAGCTCGAGCAGCGGCGTGACGCCCTCGGGGACCCTCGCGCTGACCACGGCCGCCGCCGCGCCGTCGGCGAAGAGGGCGGCGCCCCGGATGGCGTCCGGGTCCCGGGCCGGGCGCAGGTGCAGCGTGCACAGCTCCACGGCGACCAGCAGGACGACGGCGTCCGGGCCCGCCGTGGCGATGGACGCGGCCTGGCGCAGTCCGATCAGCCCGCCGTGGCAGCCCATGAAGCCGATGTGCGCGCGGCGGGCGGACGGGTCGAGGCCGAGGTCCCGGACCAGGTGGTAGTCGGGGCCGGGGGCGAAGAAGCCGGTGCAGGAGACGGTCACCACGTCGGTGATCGACGCGGGGTCGAGGCCGGGGCACCGTGCGAGGGCGTCCCGCGCGGCCTCCGCGAAGAGGGCCGGGGCGCGCTCCACGTAGGTGGCGTTGCGGACGCCGGTCAGGGGCCCCAGGAACCGGCCGTCCGGGGTGATGTACGGCGAGCCGCCGCGGGCTCCGTCCTCGACCAGCTCCGGGAGCACCGTGTGCCGGCGCTCGACCCCGGAGGCGCCGAACACCGTGCGCAGCAGCCGGGCGTTGAGCCGGTCGGTGCCGGGCTGGGCCTGGTAGAGGTCCTGGGCGTCGGTCTGCTCGAGCACGTGCGGCGGGAGGGCCGTGCCGAGGGACAGGAGTGCGGGCGTCATCCTCTCCAGTATCCGTCCTCGGGCCGACAGGTGCCACGGAGGACGCGCGGAGGGCGGTGGCGGCGCGGAGGGCCGGACGGGCCCGCGCACGGGCGGGCCCGTCCGGAAGGGCCTCAGACGGTGCTGGTCGCGGTGTCGAAGTCCAGGCGCGGCAGCCGGTCGTGGCGCGGGGCGGCGGGGGCGCCGATGTTCACGACCAGCAGGGAGCGGCGGGTGGTCCCGGCGTGGAACTCGGCGTCCACGCCGGCGGGGTCGAACCCGCCCATGGGGCCCGCGGCGAGGCCCACGGCCCGCACGGCCAGCACGAAGTACCCGGCCTGCAGGTGGGCGTTGTCCCGGCCCATCCGCTCGCGCAGCTCCTCGTTGCCGGCGAACATCTCCTGCTTGCCGGCGGCCGGCGGGAAGACGACGGGCAGGTGCTCGTGCCAGTCCACGTCGTAGCCGAGCACCGCGACGACGGGGGCGGCGGCGGTCTTCGCCCGGTTGCCCTCGGCCATGTGGGGGAGCAGCCGCTCCCGGGCGTCCGCGGAGCGGATCCACGTGACGCGCAGCGGCTGGATGTTCATGGCGGTGGGGCCCATCCTGGCGAGCTCGAAGATCGCGCGGAGCTGCTCGTCGGACACGGGCTCGTCGAGGAACTCGGAGGCCGTGCGGGCCTCGCGGAAGAGCAGGTCCGCGGCGAGGGCGTCGAGGGTGAGCTGGTCCTGCAGGGCGTCGAGAGCCATGGGATGTCCTTTCGGGTGCACGCACTTACTGGTGTACACGTCAACAAAGCGGGAGGCCGGTCTATGCCGGGAAGGACTGTGCGGTCCGTCACGCCGCGGTGGGTACGCTGGCCCCATGATCCCTCGTCCCCGGCAGCGCCCGTTCCCCGCAGCCCCCGGCCGGCGCGGGCCCCGCGGCGGCCGCGGCGGTGCCGCGGCGTCCCCGGCGCTGCGGATGGGGGCGGCCCTGTGCACGACGGGCACGCTGCATCTCGCCCGGCCCGCCCTCTTCGACGGGCTGATCCCCCGTTCGCTGCCCGGGGCGCCGCGCACCTGGACGCTGGGCTCCGGGGCGGCCGAGCTCGGCGTCGGGGCGCTGCTGCTCCACCCCCGCACCCGCCGCGCCGGGGGCTGGGCCGCGGCGGCCCTCCTCGTGGGCGTGTGGCCGGGCAACGTCACCATGGCCTGGCGCGCCCGCCGCGGCTCCCCGGCGCGGCGGGCCGTGACGCTCGCGCGGCTCCCGCTGCAGGTCCCGATGATCGCCGCGGCGCTGCGCATCGCCCGGACCGGCTGAACGCCCACCGCCCGGCGGAACGCCGACCGCCCGGCGGCGCGCCCACCGGTGCCCGCGCCGCGAGGGTCGCATTGGGTCACACACGCACACGCTTCCTACGCTGGACGGAGCACAGGAGTGGGGGCTCCGTTTCCGCAGGGGGATCGCTCTCGCTCCAGTCCATCGGGGGGTGGGCTGTGCGCGCCGTGCCGCCTCCCGTCCCGACGGCCGGAGGAATCCTTGACGACCACCCGCACCACCGCCGCGCTCGCGCTCGCGGCCGCACTCGCCCTCGTCCCGCTGGGCTCCGCCGCGGCGACGACCGGGACCGCACTGCCCGGGGCCCCGGCCTCGCAGCCGGTTCCCGAGGCCGCCGGGACCGCTCCCGGAGCGGCTCCCGCCCCGGGGCCGGCCCGGGCGACGGACCGCCTCGTCGTGAAGTTCCACGAGGAGGCCGTCCCCGAGGACTCGCGCGACGTCGTGTACGCGCAGGCGGCCAGCCGCTCCGGGGACGCCGGGCTCGTGGAGACCGCGGCCACCGCGGACGGCGCACAGGTGGTGCGCACCGGCGCGATGCTGGCCGGCGACGAGCTCGAGGCGCTCACCACCGCCCTGGAGCAGGACCCCGCCGTCGAGTACGCGGAGCCGGACCTGCTGGCGACCACCGCCGCGGTGCCGAACGACCCGTCCTACGCGACGCTGCAGTGGAGCCTGTGGGACGACCCGGCCGGGCTGGGCATGCCTCTCGCGTGGGACCGGGCCACCGGCGCCGGGCAGACCATCGCGATCGTGGACACCGGCATCACCTCCCACCCCGACCTGGACGCGAACGTCCTGCCCGGCTACGACTTCGTCTCCACGGCCCAGAACGGCCGGGACGGCGACGGGTGGGACGCGGACCCGACCGACATGGGCGACCACCCGGACTCCGTGCTGTGCCCCAACAGCCCCATGCCGGTGAGCGCCACCTGGCACGGCACCCACACGGCCGGCGTCGCCGCGGCCGACGCGAACAACGGCGTGGGCATCTCGGGCGTGGCCCCGGACGCGAAGATCCTCCCCGTGCGCGCCGTGGGCGCCTGCAGCCAGGGGTACATCACCGACGTCGCCGCGGGCATCCGGTGGGCCAGTGGCGCCCCGGTGGCGGGCGCCGCCGCCAACCCGAACCCCGCGACCGTCATCAACCTCAGCCTCGGCGTGCCGGGGGAGTGCCCGGCGGTGCTGCAGTCCGCGATCAGCGAGGCCCTGGGCCGGGGGATCCCCGTGGTCGCGGCCGCGGGCAACCAGGGTGTGGACGCCGCGCAGTCCGCGCCGGCCAACTGCGCCGGCGTGATCTCGGTCGCCGCGACCGACGTCGCGGGCGCCCTGGCCCCCTACTCCAACTTCGGCTCGGTCACGCTCGCGGCCCCGGGCGGCGATCCCTACGCGCAGATCCTCTCCACCGGCAACGCCGGGACCCAGGGCCTCGGGGCGCCCACGTACACGGAGCGCAACGGCACCTCCATGGCGGCGCCCGCCGTCTCCGGCGCCGTGGCGCAGCTCCGCCAGCTCTCGCCCCGGCTGGGCGTGGCGGGCCTGCGGGACGCACTGACCTCCACGGCCCGGCAGGCCCCCGGCGGGTGCGCGCCGGGGTGCGGCGCGGGAATCGTGGACCCGGTCTCCGCGCTGATCGCGGTGCAGGGCGGCAAGCCCTTCACCACCCGGGGCGGCATCGGCACGCTGCACCGCAAGATCGGCACGACCACCGGTGAGGCCCGCTCCCGCGAGCTGTGCGCCCTGGGCGGCACCCCGTGCTTCCAGGAGTTCGCCCGGGGATGGATCGTCTGGAACGCCGGCCAGGGTGCTCGCTGGCAGCCGGACCTGCCGAACCGGTGGTGGGAGATCACCTCCACCCGCTGACGCCCCGGCCCTGCGGCGCCGTCCACCCCTGGGGGTGGACGGCGCCGTCGTCGTCCGCGGCCCGGTTCTCCGGGCCACCTCCGCAAGTACAGTGAAACGCATGGAACTTCCCATTCGGTAACAGAAGCAACCGCTCCGTACGCTGAGCGCAGCGGCGCCGACCCCACCCCCCCCTTCGCGGCCGGTGCGCTGCGGGTCCTCGCCGCGCGCCGCACCCCCCACCGGCTGGAGCATCCATGACGTCCTTCCCCGGCCGCGCCCTGGCGGCCGCCCTGGTCCTGACCCTGGTCGGTGCCGCCGTCCCCGCAGCCGCCCGGCCCCCCGTGGACACCACCGTGCCGGTCCCGTCCCGGCACGCGCCCGGGACGGAAGACCTCGGGGCGGAAGTCCCCGGGACGGAGGAGTCCGGCGCGGACGAGCCCCGGCGCACCGGCGCGACCGACCGGGTGGTCGTGAAGTTCCGGGACGGCGCGGAGGCCGCCCCGCGGACCCGGGAGCGCGTCTACGCGGAGGCCGCGGAGCAGGCCCTGCCGCGGGGCGCGGCGGCGGGCGGGTCCGGGGGGACGGCGCCCCGGCTGGACGAGGTCAGCGAGACCGTGGACTCGGCCCGGGTCGTGGCGGCGGACGGGCTCCTCGACGCGCGGCAGCTCGAGACCCTGACCGCCGCCCTCGAGGAGGACCCGGCCGTCGAGTACGCCGAGCCGGACCACCTCGCGGGCATCGCCGCGGTGCCCGACGACCCCTACTACGCGACGTCCCAGTGGAACCTCCGGCCCGCGGCGGCGGGCCTCGACCTGCCCGCCGCGTGGGACCGGGCCACCGGTGCGGGCCAGACCATCGCGGTCGTGGACACCGGGATCACGCCCCACCCGGACCTGGACGCCAACGTCCTGCCGGGCCACGACTTCGTCTCCCTGCACGCCGGCGGTGTGCAGCCGGGCCACTCCCGCGACGGCGACGGATGGGATCCGGACCCCCAGGACGAGGGCGACTACGCGGGCCTGGACGAGTGCTGGTCCGGCTCCGCGGCCAGGACCTCCTCCTGGCACGGCACGCACACGGCCGGCATCGCGGCGGCACGGGGGAACAACGCCACCGGCGTGGCCGGTGTCGCCTACGACGCGAAGCTGCTGCCGGTGCGCGCCCTCGGGGCCTGCGGGGACGGGTACATCTCGGACATCGCCGTGGCGATCGCCTGGGCCGCGGGCCACGACGTCGAGGGCGTCCCGGCGAACCCCCACCCGGCGACCGTGGTGAACCTCAGCCTCGGCTTCCGCTCCAGCACGTGCCCGGCCGTCCTGCAGGAGGGGATCGACCGGGCCCTCGCCCGCGGGACGAGCGTGGTCGTGGCGGCGGGCAACAACGACCGCGACGCCCGGGAGGAGTCCCCGGCCAACTGCCGGGGCGTGATCACCGTGGCCGCCACCACCGCTCAGGGCGCGCGTGCCGGGTACTCCAACTGGGGCAGGGTCACGCTGGCCGCCCCGGGCGGGGACCCCTCCCGGCAGATCCTCTCCACCGCCAACGCCGGGAGCGCCCGGCCCGGCAGCGGCTCCTACTCCTACAAGTACGGCACGTCGATGGCCAGTCCCACGGTCGCCGGGGTCGTGGCCCTGGTCCGCGAGACGGATCCGTCCCTCTCCCCGGCCCAGGTCAAGGACGTCCTGGCCGCCACGGCCCGGCCGCTGCCCGGGCCCTGCCCGGGCGGCTGCGGCGCCGGGCTCGTGCACCCCAGAGCCGCCGTGGCCCGGGCCACGCTCCAGGAGGGCTACACCGTGCAGGGCGCCATCGGGTGGCTGCACGCCCGGATCGGCTCGTCCACCGGGGCGCCGCGCTCGCACGAACGGTGCGGCCTCGCGCAGGAGGGCTGCTACCAGGAGTTCGAGCACGGAGCGATCTACTGGAGCCCCGACTCCGGCGCCCGGTGGGTGCACGGCGGCGTGCGGAGCGCCTGGCACCGGGCCGGTGGCGTCAACGGCGTCCTCGGCTATCCGCGGTCCGGGGAGCGGAGCAACGGCGCCGGGGGCGTGCAGCAGCTCTTCCAGGGGGGCACGGTCGTCTGGAGCGCCGGGACCGGCGGGGCCGCCGTGCGGGGGGCCATCGGCGGGCGCTGGGCGGCCCTGGGCGCGGAGACGGGTCTGCTGGGGTACCCGCTGGGCCGCGAGCGCGGCGGCCTGGTCGGCGGCGGGGCGCGGCAGGACTTCGAGCGGGGACGGGTGCTGTGGTCACCCGCCACCGGCGCGCAGCCCGTGCGCGGGGCGATCGGCCGGGCGCACGCCGACCTCCGGGGCGAGCAGGGCCGCCTGGGCTACCCGGTGACCCCGGAGCACCGCTCCGGGGACTCGGTCGTCCAGCACTTCCAGGGCGGAACGATCCGCTACCGCCACGGCGGGATCACGATCTCCTCCCGCTGACCGGGCCCGGCCGGCGCCGGGGACGGCCCGGCTCAGGCGTTGAGCCGGTGGATGCGGGCGCTCAGGACGGTCGCGAAGCCGCACCAGCCGGCGTAGGGGAGCAGCGCGGCGCCGTGGAGCGGGCGTGCCTGCGCCGCACGGCGTGCGAGGTCGGCGGTGCTGACGGTCAGCGCCGCGGCCGTCGCCGTGGCCAGGGCCGTGTCGTGCTTCGTGAAGAAGACCCAGCTCCAGCCCGCGTTCAGGGCGAGGTTCAGCGCGAGCGCCCGGCGGTAGCCGCGCTCGAGCCGCGCCGCCTCGGACGGGGGACGCACCGGCCGCCGGATCGTGCGCACCCGCGAGCCGCGGCGGTGCAGGCCCGAGCCGGCCTGCCGCTGCAGCTCGGTGAGCACGGCGGCGGAGGTGATCGCCAGGTCCGCGTAGAGCGCGGTCCACACGACCGGGAAGACGGCGGCCGGCGGCTGCAGCGCGGGCTTGCGCAGGTGCCGGTACCAGGGGCTGTCCACCCCGGCGGAGGCCGCGGTGCCGGCCGCGGCGGCGGCCCCCGTCTGCACGGTGGTCTTGAGCAGGTTCGTCCAGAACATGGGTCAGTCCTTCTTCTCGGTGGTGTCTTGGTCCTCGGTGCTGCCCGGCCTCCGCACGGTGCCGGATCGCTGCGTGCCGCCCGGTCGCGCTGTGCTGCCCGGTCGCTCCGTGGCGCGCGGCTTCCCTCCGGCGCCCGCCCGCTGCCGCGCCCAGGTGCCGAGGATGCCGGCGACGAGCGACCCGGCGTGGCCGGCGGCCAGATCGCCCATGGTGTCCAGATAGCCCACGTTCACCTGGGGGTCCACCAGGTAGAAGCCGGCGAACTCGAGGTACTCCCACACGAGGGCCAGTGCCGCGCCCAGGGAGCTGACCACGACCACGTGGGACACCGGGCCCGGGGACGAGAGCCGGGACCAGCGCTCGAGGGCGCGGAACGCGAGCTCGGCCAGCACGGCGGTGGCCGCGAAGTGGACGACCAGGTCCCAGTGCTCGAGCTTCTCGTAGAGCAGGAACACGGAGCTCCAGGCCGCGAGCAGCAGCGTCAGGTCCGTGGTGATCTCCAGGGCCGCCGGCAGCCGGGCCCGCCACGTGATGGTGACGGCCAGGCACACGAGCATCATGACGGAGGCGCCCACGAGGTCGAAGAACAGAACGGTGAGCAGCACGGAGAGGGGGCCGAGCCACCGCACCACGAGGGCGAGCCGGCTCATCCGCGGCCCCCGTCCGGCCGGTGCCCCAGGCGCGCCTGCCACCGCTCCCACGGGCGCTCGTCGGCCCAGTTCAGCCGGATCGTCCGGAAGCCGCGCGCCAGCCGGCGGGCGGCGGGGCGACCGCCCCGCAGCGCCCGGGGGGACATGCCCACGGACAGGCCGGGCCGGAAGAGGATCCGGTGCCCGGGGTCCAGCCGGAAGCTGAGGTCCAGGTCGTCGTGCAGCTCCGGGTCCTGCCGGTGGACGCGGTCCCGCACCTCGAGCCACCAGGACCGGCGCATCGCCATGTTCGTGCCGAACAGGGGCGGGTGGGCCAGCGCGGCGGCCGTGCTGAGCACGTACAGGCCCATGTAGAGCACGGACAGCAGCCGGTCGACGCCGGGCGGGAGGCCGTGGAAGCGGCCGGGGCCGGCCACGGCGACCACGCCCGGGCGGGATCCGAGGGCCGCGAGCAGCCCGGCGATCCACTCCGGGCCGGGGAGGCTGTCCGCGTCGCAGCGCACCACCACGTCGCCCCGGGCGGCGTCGTAGCCGGCGGCGGCGGCGGGCGGGATGCCCGGCACGGGCTCGAACACCACGCGGGCCCCGGCGGCGCGGGCGACCTCGGCGGTGCCGTCGCTCGAGGCGTTGTCCACCACCACGATCTCGTCCGGCGGCCGGGTCTGCGCCGTGAGCAGCCGCAGGCACCGCGCGAGGTGCACGGCGTCGTCCCGGGCGGGCACGACCACGGACACCGCCGGGCTCCCGGGCGCCTCCGGCGGCGGGAGGTCCGGGCCGGCGTGATCTCTGCTGTCGGTCATGGCCCCATTCTCCCGTGCCCGCGCCCTAGACTCGGGACATGCAGTCCGACGAGGGCACGAACAGCAGGTCCGGCGCCGAGGCGCCGGACCGGTTCCCGGGCGGCAACCCGCACCAGGGACGGCGGGGGTTCGACGTGCTCTTCCTGCTGCAGCACTTCAGCACCGAGGCCGAGCGCTACGCGGACCAGGTCCGCCGCCGTTTCGGCCTGGCGCACAAGGACGTCCACGCCCTCAACGAGGTCATGCAGGCCAACCGTGCGGGCCGGCCGATCCGCGCCGGCGACATCGCCCAGCGGCTCGTGCTGAGCGGCTCGGCGACCACGTCGGTGATCAAGCGCCTGGTCTCCGCAGGCCACCTGGTGCGCGCGGTCGACCCCCGGGACCGGCGGGAGGTCAGCCTGCTGGCCACCGACCAGGCCTACCGCTCCGGCCGGCAGATGTTCTCGGCCATGGGCGAGGAGGTCCTGGCGGTGCTCGACGACTGCACCGACGAGGAGATCGAGGTGCTGCGGCGGCGCCTGCCCCAGCTCACCGACGCGGTCCGGCGGGCCGGCCGCCGGGCGGGGGAGGGCCCGGCGACGGGGGAGGGCTCGGCGACGGGGGTCGCCGAGGAGCAGGGGGCCGCGCCGGCGGGCCCCGGAGCGGTCCCGCGCCCGGCGTGACGCGGACCATTGATTCGATTTTCGAAGGACTGTGGTGGAATGGGGGAATGGTGACGGTCTTCTCGCGCGAATCGGCCTTTCCGAGCGCCCGGCAGGGCACCGGGACACGGACCGGGCACGGCGGCGGCGGGGAACCCGCCCCGGTTCCCGTCCTGGAGGAGTTCCTGGCCGAGGCCACCGGTCGCGCGGAGGCCGTGGACCCCGGCTTCGCCCGGCTGTGGGGCGAGGTCGCCCGGCTCAGCTCCGGGGGCAAGCGGATCCGCCCGCACCTGGTCCGTCTCACGGCCGGCGCCTATCCCGCGCCCGAGCCGGAGCCCGTGGTCGAGGCCGTCGGTGCGGCGTTCGAGCTGCTGCACACCGCCCTCATCGTCCACGACGACGTCATCGACCAGGACGAGCAGCGCCGGCACCAGCCCACGATCAACGCCGCCGCCGCCACCCGCGCGTTCGCGTCGGGCTCGGGGCAGGACCAGGCGCGCCAGTACGGCGCGAGCGTGGGCGTCATCGCGGGGGACCTCGCCCTCGCCGGCGCGTACCGGCTCGTGGCCCGCTCCGGGCTCTCGCCCGAACGGCTACCCCGCCTCCTCGACCTGCTCGACGCCGCCCTGTTCTCCTCGGCCGCGGGCGAGCTGCTCGACGTGGACCACGCGCTGCCCGGCGCCCGCCCGGGCCGCGAGCAGGTCCTCGCGGCGACGTGCCTGAAGACGGCGGTCTACTCCTTCGAGACCCCCCTGCAGGCCGGGGGAGTGCTGGGCGGGGCCCCCGCCGGGGACGTGGAGGTGCTCGGCCGCCTGGGCCGGACCGTGGGCACCGCCTATCAGCTCGTGGACGACCTGCTCGGGGTCTTCGGGGATCCGGAGGCCACGGGCAAGTCCGTGCTCAGCGACCTGCGGGAGGGCAAGCGGACCATGCTCGTCGCCGCCGCCCTGTGCACCCCCGCCGGCGAGGAGCTCGACGCGATCCTGGGCCGCCACGAGATCAGCGGGGAGCAGGCCCTCCGGGCCCGGGAGCTGCTCGAGCGGTGCGGGGCCCGGCAGGAGGTCGAGGCCATGGTCACCGAGTGCGCGGACGAGGCCCGGGCCCTGCTCGACGCCGCGGGGCTGCCCGCGTCCCTCGAGCAGGACCTGCGGCGCATCGTCGCCGGGGCCACGGAGCGCATCCGGTGACCGCCGCCCAGCACACCGGGTCACCGGCCGAGGCCGCCGCCCGCTACGACGACACCGCCCAGCAGGCGGCCGCGACCGTCATCCGCCGCTACTCCACGTCCTTCGGGCTCGCCTGCCGCCTGCTGGGCCCGGAGATCCGCCCGGACGTCTACGCCGTCTACGCGCTGGTGCGGATCGCCGACGAGATCGTCGACGGCGCCAGCGCCGGCGCCGGCGTCCCGCCCCGCGGGTCGCGGGAGCTCCTGGACGCCCTCGAGGAGGAGACGTACGGCGCGATCGAGCGGGGCTTCAGCAGCAACCTCGTGGTGCACGCCTTCGCCCGCGCGGCCCGCCGGGCCGGGATCGGCCCCGAGCTCGTGCGCCCGTTCTTCGCGTCGATGCGCGCCGACCTCAGCGCGGACCGGCACAGCGCCGACTCCCTCGACGAGTACGTGTACGGCTCGGCCGAGGTCGTGGGGCTGATGTGCCTGCAGGTGTTCCTGGCCGGTCGCCCCGTGCCCGAGCCGCGCCGGGCGCAGCTCGTGGCGGGGGCCCGGCGGCTGGGGGCGGCGTTCCAGAAGGTCAACTTCCTGCGCGACCTGGCGGAGGACTACGGGGAGCTCGGCCGCGTGTACTTCCCCGGCGTGGAGCCCGGTGAGTTCTCCGAGGCCGAGAAGAACCGCCTCCTCGACGACATCGACGCCGACCTCGCGGCCGCCCGCGCGGTCATCGACGACCTCCCCAGGTCGTCCCGCGCCGCCGTCCTCGCCGCCCACGAACTGTTCCGGGAGCTGTCCGTGCGGATCCGCGCCACCCCTGCCCGGGAGCTGCTGAGCTCCCGCATCCGCGTGCCGAACCCGCGCAAGGCCGGGCTCGCCGCGGCCGCCGTGGTCCGGGCGCGCGCCCGGCGTCGCGCCCCCGCGCCCCGGGGACGCCGTGCCGTGGTGGTGGGTGCGGGCATCGCCGGACTGGCCGCCGCGGGCCTGCTCGCGAAGGACGGCTGGGACGTGACCGTCCTGGAGCGCGGGAGCACGACCGGCGGGCGCGCCGGGCTGCTCGAGCGGGACGGCTTCCGCTTCGACACCGGACCCTCCTGGTACCTCATGCCGGAGGTCTTCGACCACTTCTTCCGGCTCATGGGCTCCAGCGCTGCCGAGGAGCTCGAGCTCGTCCGGCTGGACCCCGCCTACCGGGTCTGGGGCGAGCGCTACGAGCGGCCGATCGACATCCGCTCGGACCTCGAGGACACCGTGGCGCTGTTCGAGTCGGTGGAGCCCGGGGCGGGCGGGCGGATCCGCGCGTACCTGGCCTCGGCGAAGCGGACCTACGACCTCGCCGTCGACCACTTCCTCTACACCTCCTACGCCTCGTTCACGCCGCTGCTCACCGGGCCGGTGGTGCGGGGCCTGCCGGAGCTCGCCCGCCACCTCACCGGGTCCCTGCACGACCTCGCCGCCCGCACCGTGCAGGACACGCGGCTGCGGCAGGTGCTGGGGTATCCGGCCGTCTTCCTGGCCAGCGCGCCCCGGATGACGCCGTCCCTGTACCACCTCATGAGCCACATGGACCTCACGGACTCCGTCCAGTACCCGCAGGGCGGGTTCCGCCGGGTCGTCGAGGCCGTGGAGGGGCTCGCCCTCGCCCACGGCGCGCGGATCCGGACGGGGGCGGACGTGCTGCGGATCAGCACCTCCCCGGCCGCCGACGGCCCGGTCCGGGCCACCGGCGTCGTGTGGCGGGACGCGGACGGGGCCGAGCACGAGCTCGCCGCGGACGTGGTCGTCTCGGCCGCGGACCTGCACCACACCGAGACCGCGCTGCTCCCAAGGGAGCTGCAGAGCTACCCGCAGCGGTACTGGGACCGGCGCCAGACCGGCCCCGGCGCGGTGCTCGTGATGCTCGGGGTGCGCGGGGAGCTGCCCGAGCTGCCGCACCACAGCCTGTTCTTCAGCGAGGACTGGGACGCGAACTTCCGGGCGATCTTCGAGGAGCCCACCAGCGTGCCGGACCCCGCGTCCGTGTACGTCTGCAAGCCCTCGGCGACCGACCCCGCCGTGGCGCCCGAGGGGCACGAGAACCTCTTCGTGCTGATCCCGGTCCCCGCCGACCCCGCGCTGGGAGCGGGCGGGCCGGACGGCACCGGCTCCGCGCGGGTCGAGGCCGTCGCGGACCGGGTGATCGACCAGATCGCGGCGTGGGCCGGCGTGCCGGAGCTGCGGGAGCGCGTCGTGGTGCGCCACACCGTGGGCCCGGAGGACTTCCGGCGGGACTTCAACTCCTGGCGCGGCAACGTGCTGGGCCCCGCCCACGTGCTCAAGCAGTCCGCGTTCTTCCGGGGCGCCAACCGCAGCCGGAAGGTCGCGGGCCTGCACTACTGCGGGGCCTCGACCATCCCCGGCATCGGCCTGCCGATGTGCTTGATCAGCGCGGAGATCCTGCTCAAGGACCTGCGCGGGGACACCTCCACCGGCCCCCTGGCAGAACCCCTGGTGCCGCGCGGATGAGCTTCGTGTACCTCGGCTTCCTGCTGCTCAGCCTGGCCGGGATGGTGCTCCTCGACGTGCGCGAGCGGCTGTTCTTCGCCCAGGACCCCCGCCGGGCGGCGCTCGTGCTGCTGACGGGGCTGGTGTTCTTCCTCGCCTGGGACGTCGCCGGGATCAGCCTCGGGATCTTCCTGCACAGCCGGAGCGCGTGGGCGACCGGCTGGATGGTCGCCCCGCAGATCCCCGTCGAGGAGGTCGTGTTCCTCGTGTTCCTCTGCTACCTGACCATGAACCTGGTCCGGCTCACGGAGAAGGCGCTGGCACGCCGCTCCGCCCGGGCCCGCGGAGAGGCGGAGGCCCCGTGACCTACGCCCTCGTCATTCCCGTCTTCCTCGCGCTCGCCCTGACCCCGGCCACCCTGCTGGTCCGCAGGCCCTCCCCGGCGCCTCCCCGGCGCCGGGCCCTGGCCGTGCTCGGGATCTCCTTCGCGGTGCTCGCGGTGCTCACGGTGGTCTTCGACAACCTCATGATCGCCGCCGGGTTCTTCGACTACGGGGCCGGGCACATCACGGAGCTGCGGATCGGTCTGGTGCCGGTCGAGGACTTCGCGTACCCGCTCGCCGCGCTGCTGCTGCTGCCGTCGCTGTGGTGGGGGCTGGCCGAGCGGGGGCGGCTCGCCGCCACCGTGCGCACCCTCGTGGCCACCTCCCGGCCGGTCTCCTGGGTCAACACCGCCTACCCCTTCGCGGCGGCCTACGTCATGACCACCGGCCGGGCGGACGTGCCCCTCGTGGTGGGGACGCTGTTCTTCCTCTTCCCGTACAACCTGCTGATGTACGGGATCAACGACGTCTTCGACTACGAGTCCGACCTCCGCAACCCCCGCAAGGGCGGTGTCGAGGGCGCGCTCGTGGACCGGTCCGAGCACCGGATGATCCTCGTGGGCTCGGTGCTGGTGGCCCTGCCCTTCCTGGCGTACCTGTTCCTGGCGGGCGGCGCCGCCGCGGCGGGGATGCTGGTGGTCAGCCTGTTCGCGGTGGTCGCCTACAGCGTCAAGGGGCTGCGCTTCAAGGAGGTCCCGTTCCTGGACTCGGCGACCTCCGCCACGCACTTCGTGTCCCCGGCGGTCTACGGCCTCGTGCTCGCCGGGGCGGACCGGTCACCGGGTCTCGTGGCCCTGTGCGCCGCGTTCTTCCTCTGGTCGATGGCCTCGCAGGCGTTCGGGGCGGTCCAGGACGTCCGGGCGGACCGGGAGGGCGGGCTGCGCTCGATCGCGACGGTCCTGGGCGCCCGCCGCACGGTGTGGGCCGCCGGGGCGTTCTACCTCGCGGCCGGGGTGCTCCTGCTGCTCACCCCCTGGCCCGGGCCGGTGGCGTCCTTCCTGGTGCTGCCCTACCTCGCCAACCTCGTGCCGTTCCTGTCCATCACGGACGCCGGCTGCGAACGCGCCAACCGGGGCTGGCGCCGGTTCCTGTCGCTCAACTACGTCACCGGCTTCCTCGTGACGATGCTGCTGCTCTGGGCGTGGGAGCTCAGCCGGTGACCGGTTCCCGCCGCCCGGGCCGGGGGCCGCGGACGGGACCGGGATCCCGCTGCAGGCGCCGCAGCAGCTTGTCGGTCGAGACCATGGCCCCGCCCAGCACCGCCGGCAGCCCGCCGCCCGGGTGGACGGAGGCCCCCACCCGGCACAGCCACGGCCGCAGGGGACTCATGTAGGACGGGGCGTGCAGCGGGCCGCTGCGCCAGGCCGGGTGCACCGCCCCGTACAGCGCGCCGCCCGCCGAGCCGTGCGCGGCGAAGTGGGCGGGGTCGAGGACCTCCGTGCTCCGGAAGCGGTCCGGAAGCCGTCCGGGCAGCCCGAGCACCCGGGCGGTGCGCTCGAGCTCCCGCACGACGAACGGGTCCTCGAGGGTGTACGACTTCCCGTTGGCCGGTGCGGTGAGCAGCACGGCGAGCGTGGGGGCACTGTTGGGGTAGACCCCGTGCGCCGGGTAGTAGTTCGCGAACGCCATGGTCTGCTCGGGCTCGGTCCCGGCCTCCAGGTCGGCGTAGAGATCGGCCGGGCGGTCGGGCAGGACGACGCCGTGCCGGGGCGTCCCCTCGGGCAGCCCGGCGCCGAGCACCGCGTAGATCCCGATCGCCGAGCAGCTGAGCCGGCGCGGCACCCGGGGCGCGCGCCCGGCGAGCAGCCCGTCCAGCCGGTGGGCGTCCAGCCCGCCGACCACGGCGTCGGCCGGGTACGTGCCCTGCTCCGTGCGGACCCGGCGGCGGGCGACGGAGGTCACCGGTTCACCGGTGCGGATCTCCACCCCGGACGCCACTGCCAGCCGCCGCAGGGCCTCGACGAGCTCGTGCACGCCGCCCCGGGGGATCCAGACCCCGTCGCGTGCCATCACGGCGGGCATGCTCGCGTACAGGGCCGGGGTGCGCGCCGGGCCGACCCCGGCGTTGAGGGTGTGGATGGCGATGACCTCGCGCAGGCCCTCGGGCATCCAGGTGAGGCTGTCGAGGTAGCTGCGGGTCGTGAGCCGCCGCCCGTAGAGGCTCCCGAGCCGGCCCAGCGCGGGACGGGCCGCCCGGTCCATCACCTCCGTGGTCAGCAGCCGGGTGATGTCCGGGCCGAGCGGCCCGTGCTCGGCCTCGAAGCGGACCCAGGCCGCGTGCCAGGGGTGCCCGGGCGGGACGGGCAGCTCGCACCGGTCGCCGCGGTAGTAGTACGTGCCGACCTCGGGCAGGCGCTCCAGCTCGAGCCCGGCCGTCTCCGCGGCCCTCGGCCCGCGGTCCCCCGCCGGCGCGGCGGCGTCCCGCAGCCGGTCCAGGCGGCGGAGGAGCTCCTCCCACACGCCCGGGAACGTGAACAGGGACGGCCCCGTGTCCATGCGCTGGCCCGCGGCCTCGATGCGGCGGCTCTTGCCCCCGAGCCGGTCGGCGGCCTCGAGCAGGGTGACCTGGTGACCGGCGTGGCCGAGCAGGGCGGCCGAGGTCAGGCCGCCGAGACCGCCGCCGACGACGACGACGCGGCTCACGGGTACAGCCCCAGGTACAGCGCCACCGTCAGCTGCACCCCGGCCACGGAGCCGGCGACGTAGGGGAAGGCGATGGAGTGCCGGTACAGCCGGTGCCCGGTCCCGGGCCGCGGGTCCCGCAGGAGGGACAGCACGAGCCACCCGGCGATGAGGGCGTTGACCGCGGCCACCGGGAGGCTGACCAGCGCGAAGCACAGCGTGGACACGGCCCACCAGCCGCCGCTCCACAGGCCCGCCCCGCGCGGGCCGAGCCGGACGGCCGTGGTCGTGATGGCCACCGCGCGGTCCTCCTCGATGTCCTGGACGGCGTCGAAGGCGTGCTTGGCCACGCTCCAGGCCATCAGGCCCAGTGCGGCGGACCACACGGGGGCCTGCCCGAGGGCAAGGGGGAGGAAGACCAGGGGCAGGGCGTAGGCGGCGTTGCTCAGCGAGTCCAGGAAGGGCCGGGCCTTGAAGCGCACGGGCGGGGCCGAGTAGAGCACGAAGACCAGGACGTACAGCGCGATCCAGGCCAGCGCGGCCGGGGACAGGGCGACGGCGAACCAGACGAGGAACGGCGCGTTGGTGACGAGCACCGCGGTCCAGATCGTGCGCACCTCGGAGGAGTCGATCAGCGCCCCCTCGAGCGAGCCCTTGCGCGGGTTGAGGGCGTCGGTGTCCTGGTCGAAGACGTCGTTGACGCCGTAGATCAGCAGGTTGAACGGGAGGGTGAGCCACAGCAGGAGCGGCAGCGCCTCCCACTGCCACAGCGACCCGGCGAGCCACATCCCCACCACGCCGGGGCCCAGGGTGTTGACCCAGAGCACCGGCCGGGCGATGTGCACGATCCGCTGCACGGCGGGGACGGATCCTGCCTGGGTCACGGCGGCGGCTCTCCTCGGACGACAGATGACCGGGGAGCCCCGGTGCCTCCAGACTACGTGGGTTCCGGGGCCGGTGGGGCAGGGGCCGGACCGGCCCGGCCCGCGGGAGCAGGCGCGGCGGACGGCCGGCTCGTGCTCCGTCCGGTGCGCGGGGCAGACTGGAGCGGTGCGCATGATGCTGCTGACCTCCGGAACCCGCGGCGACGTGGAGCCGTTCGCGGCCCTGGCGCGCTACGCCGCGGCACAGGGCCACCGCGTCCGGCTGGGGGTCCCGGCGAACAGCGGGGTCGACCTCACCGGGATCGACACCGTGAGCCTGGACGTGGACTTCCACCGGCTGATGGCCGTCCCCGGGCCCTCACCGCGGGCGGCGGTGCGCCACGTCCGCGCGGAGGTCCGACCCGGGATGCGGAGGATGTTCTCCGCGGCCGTGCGGGAGACCCTCGCGTTCGACCCCGGCCTGGTCCTGCACCACCCGCTGGTCCTCACGGCGCCGGCCGTCGCGGACGCCCTCGGCGTCCCCCGGGTGCTGGCCGAGTTCGTGCCCGTGGCGACCCCCACCCGCGAGTTCTCCGCCCCCGGCGGGCCCACGGTCTCGAAGGACCTCGGGCGGTTCAACCGGACCACCTACGCGGTCCCCCGCAGCGGCGCACGGCTGTTCCGCCGGGACGTCGAGCGCGCCTGCCGGCAGCTGCCCGGCGGCCGGGCGCCCGCGCCCGCCGCGGCGTCCCGCGCCACCCTCATGGGGATCAGCCCGCAGCTGCTGCCGCGACCCGCCGACTGGCCGGCCACGGTGCACCTGACCGGCGCCTGGCACGCCGGTGCGGGCGCCGCCGCCCCGGACCCCGCGGTGGCCGGATTCGTCCGGGGCGGGCCGTGCCTGGTGGCGACCTTCGGCTCCATGGCGGCCGGCGACCCGGCCGCGCGGGGACGGGCGGTCGTGGACAGCGGGCGGGCCCACGGCCTGCGGACCCTCCTGGTCACGGGCTGGGGCGGACTGGCCCTGCCGGAGGACCGCCGCGGCGACGACGTGCTCGTGGTGCCGGGCGCGCCCCTGGACGCCGTGCTCCCGGACGCCGCGGTGGCGGTCCACCACGGTGGCGCCGGGACCGTTCACACGGTGGCCCGCGCGGGGATCCCCTCCGTGGTGGTGCCCTTCCTCGTCGACCAGCCCTTCTGGGGCCGGCAGCTGCACCGGCTCGGGGTCGCCGCGGCTCCGATCCCGCACCGGAGGCTGAGCGCGGAGACCCTGGTCCCTGCGGTGGGCGACGCCCTCGCCCGCCGCGAGCGGGCGCAGCGCGTGGGCCGCGCGGTGCGGGCGGAGCAGGGGCTGCGGACCGCCCTCGACGTCCTCACCGGGCTCTGAGCCGGGCCGCGGGCGGCGCGCACGCTCCGGGCAGGGGACCGGGGCCCCGCGACCGGCCCCGCGACCGGCCCCGCGACCGGCCCGGCGACCGCGCACGGACCCGTCAGCGCGGCTGACGGATCAGCGTCGGAAAACATCGCTGTTCCGCACGGGTGCGGCCCCCGATACTGGAAGGACCGGGCGACGCCCCGCCCGGCAGCACCCTCCAGGAGGACCGCACCATGACCGTCGATCTGCTCCCGCCCCGCTCCACCCCGACCTCCTCGCTCCCGGCCGTGGGCACGAAGGCCGCGACGCCGTCCCGGGACCGCCGCGACGGGCAGCACGGGTGGACCGACGTCGAGCAGAACTGCCCGTACTGCGCGGGCCCCGAGACCGACTGAGCGGCGCACCGCCCCGAGGCGCGGGGCCCGGGGCCCCTCCGTCGTAGTGTGGTCGGGAGCACCCCGACCGTCAGGAGGTCCGCCATGGAACGGCGTCTGCCCCAGTGGTCCGAGCTGCGCCCGCTCCTGCAGTTCGAGGCCCCCGCCCTCGACCGCCGCGCGGCCCGGCTGGCCGGGGCCGCGGACCTCTGGGACCTGCGCCGGATCGCCCGCCGCCGCACCCCGCGCCCGGCGTTCGACTACACGGACGGCGCCGCCCAGCGCGAACTGACCCGGCGGCGCTCGCGGGAGGCGTTCGACGCGGTCGAGCTGCTGCCCCGGATCCTGCACGGCATCGCCGCCCCGGACCTGTCCGCGCCGATCGCCGGGACCCGGTCCGCGCTGCCGTTCGGGATCGCGCCGACCGGCTTCACCCGGTTCATGCACTCGGAGGGGGAGATCGGGGGAGTCCGCGCGGCCGAGCAGGCCGGCATCCCCTTCACCCTGTCCACCATGGGCACCCGGTCGCTCGAGGAGGTCTCCGCGGCCGCCCCGGACGCGACCCGCTGGTTCCAGCTGTACCTGTGGAAGGACCGGGCCCGCTCCCGGGACCTGCTGGCGCGCGCCGCGGCCCACGGCTACGGGACCCTGCTCGTCACCGTGGACACCCCGGTGGCGGGCCAGCGGCTGCGGGACGTGCGCAACGGCATGGTCATCCCGCCGAGGCTCACGCTGCGGACGGTGGCCGACGCCGCCCGCCGGCCCGAGTGGTGGTTCAACTTCCTGACCACGGACTCCCTGAAGTTCGCGTCCCTCTCGAGCACGAGCGCCGACCTGCCCACCATCACGAACTCGATGTTCGACCCGACCCTGTCCTACGCGGACCTCGAGTGGATCCGCTCCGAGTGGCCGGGAAAGCTGTTCGTGAAGGGCGTGCTGACCCGCGACGACGCCCGGCAGTCCCTGGCCGCCGGGGCCGACGGGCTGGTCGTCTCCAACCACGGCGGCCGCCAGCTCGACCGCGCCCCCGCCTCGCTGCACGCGCTGCCCGAGGTGCGGGACGAGGTGGGCGAGGACGTCGAGCTGATCCTGGACTCCGGGATCATGAGCGGCGCCGACGTGCTCGCCGCCCTGTGCTCCGGCGCGGACTTCGTGCTCATCGGCCGGGCCTACCTCTACGGGCTGATGGCCGGCGGGCAGCAGGGCGTGGAGCGGGCCGTCGAGCTGCTGGCGGAGGAGATCCGGATCAGCATGCAGCTGATGGGCGCCGCGACGGTCGCCGACCTGGGCCCGCACCTGCTCGGCACCCGCCACCACCCCGACCTCGCCCGCCGGGACGCGCCCGCCGACCAGCGCTGAGCACGCCCCCTCGCGGGCGGGGAGGCCGCCGGCCGGAGCACCCCGGACGGCGGGCTCCCGCCGCCCGGGGTGCTCCGGAGCCCCCGGGGATCAGAGGTCCGCGAGCACCGAGAGCGGGTTCTCCACGGCGTCAGCCACCATGCGCAGGAAGCCGCCGGCGGCCCCGCCGTCGCACACCCGGTGGTCGAACGCGAGGGAGAGCTGGGTGACCTTGCGGACGGCCAGCTGCCCGTCGACCACCCACGGGCGGTCGATGATCCGGCCGATCCCCAGGATCGCGACCTCCGGGTGGTTGATGATCGCCGCGGCCCCGTCCGTGCCGAACACCCCGTAGTTGTTGAGCGTGAACGTGGAGCCGGACAGCTCGGCGGGGCCGGCCTTCCCGGAGCGCGCGAGCTCGGTGAGCCGCCGGAGCTCGGCGTCCAGGCCGCGGGCGCTGAGGGCGTGCGCGCCGCGGATGTTCGGCACCACGAGCCCGCGGTCGGTCTGCGCCGCGAAGCCCAGGTTCACGCCGTCGAAGCGCACGATCTGCTGGCTGCCGTCCTCGAGGGTCTCGATCCGGGTCGCGAGCTCGGGGTGCCGGGCCAGTCCGGCGAGCACGAAGCGCGCGATCAGGGCCATGAGCCCCGGGGCCCGCTCGGGGTCCTGCGCCTTGAGCTCGGCGCGCAGTTCCACGAGCTTCGTGGCGTCCACGTCCACCCAGACGGTGGCCTCGGGGATCTCGCTGCGGGAACGGGTCATGGCCTGCCCGATGGCCTTGCGGATCCCGGTGACCGGCAGCCGCTCGGCGACCCCCAGCCCCGTGCGGGCGTCCACGGCGGAGGGCTCCTGGGCGGAGCGCTCCGGGGCGGGCGCCGGCGAGGACGGGGCGGCCGTCCCCTGCGGGGCCGGCCCCGCGGCGGCGTCCGCCGCGGCCACGACGTCGCGGCGCAGGACGAGCCCGCCGGGCCCGGAGCCGCGCACGGTGGAGATGTCGATCCCGCGGTCCTTGGCGAGCTTGCGCACGATCGGCGAGACGACCGTGGGCGCCAGGCGCGGGGCCGAGGCCATCGCGTCGTGGGCGGCGTCCGCGGCAGCGGCCTGCGCCGCTCCCTGCGCCGCCGCCGCGGCGGCCGGCACGGCGGTGGCCGCGGCAGCCGACCCGTCCGCGGACCCGGCGCGCTTCGGCCGGCGCCGGCGCCCGGCCGCGCCGCCGGGCGGCGTGCCGTAGCCGATGAGCACGCTGCCCGATCCGGCGTCGTCGTCGGAGGCCCCGGCGGCCGCCGCGGGGTCCGCCCCGGCGCGCTCCTCCTCCCGGTAGGTCTGCCCGCCCTTGGGGCCGCCGCCCTGCGGGGCGGGGGTCCCGTCCCGGTCCCCGGTGTCCACGGAGATCAGCGGGGCCCCCACGTCGAGGGTCTGCCCGGAGTCGCCGTGCAGCTGGTGCACGGTCCCCGCGAAGGGGCACGGCACCTCCACGGCGGACTTGGCGGTCTCCACCTCGGCGATCGGCTGGTCCACGGCGACGGTGTCGCCCACCCGGACGAGCCAGCTCACGAGCTCGGCCTCGGTCAGTCCCTCGCCGAGATCCGGCAGGGTGAACGTCTTCACGGTCATGGTCAGTCCTCCCACTGCAGGTCGTCCACGGCGTCGAGGATGCGGTCGACGCTCGGCAGGTAGTGCTCCTCGAGCTTGGGCGCCGGGTACGGGATGTCGAACCCGGTCACGCGGCGCACGGGCGCGGCCAGGGAGTGGAAGCAGCGCTCCTGGACGCGGGCCACGATCTCGGCCGCCACGGACGCGAAGCCCGGGGCCTCGGCCACGACCACCACGCGCCCGGTCCTGCGCACCGACGCGGCGACCGTCTCGTCGTCGAACGGGACGATGCTGCGCAGGTCCACGACCTCGAGGGAGCGGCCCTCGGCGGCGGCGGTCGCCGCGGCCGCCAGGGCGGTCGGCACGGACGGCCCGTAGGCCAGGAGCGTGGCGTCCTCGCCGGCGCGGGCGACCACGGCGCGGCCCTCCCGGCGCTCGGGGGGCCGGTTCTCGTAGCGGTCCCTCAGCTCGGCCAGGTCCACGGGCGCCTTGGACCAGTAGAGCTTCTTGGGCTCGAAGAACACGACGGGGTCGTCGGAGTCGATCGCCTCGCGCAGCATGAGGTAGGCGTCCTCGACCGTGGCGGGGGTGAAGACCTTCAGGCCCGGGGTGTGGGCGTAGTAGGCCTCGGAGGAGTCGCAGTGGTGCTCCACGCCGCCGATGCCCCCGGCGTAGGGGATGCGGATGACGATGGGCAGGCGCACGGCGCCGCGGGTGCGGTTGTGCATCTTCGCGATGTGCGAGGCGACCTGCTCGAAGGCGGGGTAGGCGAAGGCGTCGAACTGCATCTCGATCACGGGACGCATGCGGTTCATCGCCATGCCCACGGCCATGCCGGCGATCCCGGACTCGGCCAGCGGGGTGTCGAAGCAGCGGGTGCGGCCGAAGCGCTGCGTCAGCCCGTCGGTGATGCGGAAGACGCCGCCGAGGGTGCCGACGTCCTCGCCGAAGACGACGACGCCGTCGTCGGCGGCCAGGGCGTCCGCCAGGGCGGTGTTGAGGGCCTGGGCGAAGGTGGCCGGCTTGACCGCCGGGGCCTCGCCGGACGGCGCGGGGGCTTCGAGGGTGCTCACTGTCCGGTCTCCTCTCGGGCGAGCTCGGCGGCCAGGAACTGCTCCTGCTCGGCGAGCTGCGGGGTCTGCTCGGTGTAGACGTGGCGGAACAGCTCGAGCGGGTCGATCTCCACGTCGGCGTTCATGCCGTCGCGCAGCGTCGTGGCGACGTCCTCGGCGGCCGCGGCGATGCGCTGCTCGGCCGCGTCGTCGAGCACGCCCTCGGCGCCGAGCCAGGCCCGCATCCGGGTGACCGGGTCCTTGGCGATCCACTCCTGCACCTCGGCGTCGTCGCGGTAGCGCGTGGCGTCGTCGGCGTTGGTGTGCGCCTGCATGCGGTAGGTGTGCGCCTCGACGAGGAGCGGCTCGGACTCGGAGCGCGCCAGGTCCACGGCGCGGCGCAGCGTGGCGAGCAGCGCCACGAGGTCGTTGCCGTCCACGCGCTCGCCGGCCATGCCGTAGCCGACCGCCTTGTGCGCGAGGCTGGGGGCCGCGGACTGCTGGGACAGGGGCACGGAGATCGCGTAGCCGTTGTTCTGCACGAAGAACACGACCGGCAGCTTGAACACGGCCGCGAAGTTCAGGGCCTCGTGGAAGTCGCCCTCGCTGGTGGCGCCGTCCCCGCACATCGCCAGGACCACGGTGTCCTCGCCGCGCAGCTTCGCGGCGTGGGCCACGCCCACCGCGTGCAGCAGCTGGGTGGTCAGCGGCGTGGACTGGATGCCCACGCAGTGCTCGTACGGGTCGTAGCCGCCGTGCCACTCGCCGCGGAAGATCGCCATGACCTGCAGGGGGTCCACGCCCTTGGTCATGACCGCCACGGTGTCCCGGTAGGTGGGGAACAGCCAGTCGCCCTCCTCGAGGCACAGGGCGGCCGCCACCTGGCAGGCCTCCTGGCCGTGGCTGGACGGGTAGACGGCCATGCGGCCCTGCCGGACCAGCGCGGAGTTCTGGTCGTTGACCCGCCGGCCCACCACCAGCTTCTCGTAGGCGTCCAGCAGGACGTCCCGGTCGGGCAGCGGGTACTCGTGGCCGGGGCCGGTGCCCTGCTCCTCGGGGGCGAGCAGCCGCCCGCTCGGATCGACCATGCGGATCTCGCCGCGGGCCGGGAGCATGTACTGCTCCGGCGTGATGCCGAAGGTCTGGGAGGCCCGGAGGATCGGGTCCTCGGGGGTCTCGACGGTCTGGCTCATGGTGTCCCCTCGGTCGGTCCCCGGTCCGCGCACGGGGCCGGGGAGGCAGGAAGGCTGGTGCAACTCTGTCTCCCCAGTATGCGAACCGGACCTGCTTCGTATCCAGAGAGGCCGGAAAGTGCAGAAGACTGAGACGAACGGCGCAGACAGTGTGGACGAAATGTTCTAGTGTGGCGTGGAGCACACGCATTCGTCCGGTGCCGTGCCGGACCCTGTGACCCACCCACCCCGAAGGAGCCCGCCGTGCCCTCGACCCCCGTCTCCCTGGACGAGACCGACCGGAAGATCCTCGCGGAGCTGTCCCGGGACGCGAGGCAGTCGGTCACCGCGATCGCCGCGGCCGTGCACGTCTCCCGCGCCCACGCCTACGCCCGGATCAACCGGCTCCGGGACGAGGGCGTGATCCTGAGCTTCAGCACCGTGATCGACCCGGTGCGGGCGGGGCTGCAGGCCTCCGCCTACGTGACGCTCAAGCTCCAGCAGAACACCTGGCGGGAGCTGTGCGCCCAGCTGCGGGCGATCCCCGCCGTGCACCACATCGCCCTGGTGGGCGGGAACTTCGACGTCATGCTCCTCGTGCGCGCCGTGGACACCGTGCACCTGCGGCAGGTGATCTTCGAGCACATCCAGCAGCTGCCCGGGGTGGTGGACACCCAGACGTTCCTGATCTTCGAGGACATCGACACCCGGGCCTGAGCCGCGGGCCCGGCGCGCACCGCCGGCGTCATGTTCCGTCACGGTCGTCATCTTCGGTCGTGGAGGGACAGCCACTACCTCTGCGCATAGTGTTGTTCCAGCTTCACGAGACGTGACCGCGAAGCTCCGACTGGGTCACGCACCAACCCCATGCTCATTGGGTGGTTCGGATGAAGAAGCGGCCTGCATCCTCCGCGCCCCCACCGGGGGACCGCGGCCGTCCGGTGCGGGTAAGAGCAAGGCACAGGAGCAGCGCCATGTCCATCCCCGTGACCGACCACGACCTCGCGACCCGGCAGATCCACGCGGGCACCCACGGCGAGGTCGCCCAGCGCACCCTGACGGTGCCGATCTACCAGACCGCGGCGTTCGAGTTCCCCGACTACGAGGCGGCCCGGCAGATGTTCGCCCAGACCCGGCCGGGCTTCACCTACACGCGCACCGGCAATCCCACGGTGGCGGTGCTCGAGCAGCGGATCAGCGACCTCGAGGGCGGCGCGGGCGCGGTGGCCACCGGCTCCGGGCAGTCCGCGGTGGCCGTCGCGCTGCTCGCGCTGCTCGGGCAGGGCGACGGCAAGCACCTCGTGGCCTCGGAGAAGCTCTACGGCGGCACCGTGGACCTGCTCACCGACACCTTCGCGGACTGCGGCATCGAGGTCTCCTTCGTGGACCCCACCGCCCCGGGGGCGTGGGCCGCGGCCGTGCGCCCCGGCACCCGGGCGTTCCTGCTGGAGTCCATCGGCAACCCGCTGGCCACCCTCCCGGACCTGCCCGGCATCGCCGACGTCGCCCGGGCCGCCGGGGTGCCCGTCGTCGTCGACAACACCCTCGCGTCCCCGGCCCTGTACCGGCCGCTCGAGAAGGGCGCCGACATCGTGGTGCACTCGGCCACCAAGTTCCTGGGCGGGCACGGCAACGCGCTGGCCGGGGCGGTCGTGGACGGCGGGACCTTCGACTGGTCCGCGCGGCCGGAGAGGTGGCCGCAGTTCACGCAGGCCCGCGCCCGCTGGGGCGGGCTGAGCCTGGTCGAGAAGTGCGCCGGGGCCAGCCCCTACCTGCACCTGGTCCGGGCCAAGTACGTGCACGACCTCGGCACCACGCTCTCCCCGTTCAACGCCGGGCAGATCCTGCAGGGCACCGAGACCCTCGACCTGCGCGTGGCCCGCCACACGGCCTCGGCCCTGGCGGTGGCCGAGTTCCTGGCCGGGCACCCCGCCGTCGCCCGCGTCCACCACCCCGGCGTGCCCGGGGACCCCGGCGCCGGGATCGCGGCCCGGGACTTCCCGCGCGGGACCGGCTCCGTGTTCTCCTTCGACCTGGCCGCCCCGGACGCCGCCGTGGGCCCCTTCATCGACGCGCTGCGGCTGTTCAAGCTGGTCGCCAACGTGGGGGACACCCGCAGCCTCGTGGCCCACCCCGCGGCCATGACGCACTGCCGCCTGACCCCCGAGCAGCGCCGGGCCGGCGGGATCGCCGGGACCACGATCCGGCTGTCGATCGGCCTCGAGTCCCCGCAGGACCTCGTCGCCGACCTCGGCCAGGCCCTCGACACCGTCGTCACCACCGTCCAGACCACCCGGAAGTGAGCCCCGCCATGACGCCCGCCACCGACACCCGCACCCGCCGACGGGGCTTCACGACCACCGCCGTCCACGCCGGGCAGGAGCCGGACCCCCTGACCGGCGCGGTCATCCCGCCGATCTACCAGACCTCCACGTTCGCCCAGGACGGGATCAACGTGCTGCGCGCCGGCCACGAGTACAGCCGCGGCTCCAACCCCACCCGCAGCGGCTTCGAGGAGCAGCTCGCGGCCCTGGAGCGGGGGGAGCGCGGCTTCGCGTTCGCCTCGGGGATCGCCGCCGAGGACGCCCTGCTGCGCGCGGTGCTGCGCCCCGGCGACCACATCGTGCTCGGCGCCGACGGCTACGGCGGCACCAACCGGCTGATCACCAGGGTCCTCGCCCCGTGGGACATCGCCTCCACGCCCGTGGACAGCACCGACCTCGACGCCGTCCGCGCGGCCGTGCGGCCCGGCAGCACCCGGGTGCTGTGGCTCGAGACGCCGTCCAACCCGCTGCTCGGCATCGCCGACGTCGCGGCCTGGGCGCGGCTGGCCGAGGAGGCCGGGGCGCTGCTCGTCGTCGACAACACCTTCGCGTCCCCGTACCTGCAGACCCCCCTCGAGCTCGGCGCGCACGCCGTGGTGCACTCCACCACCAAGTACATCGGCGGGCACTCCGACGTGCTCGGCGGCGCCGTGGTCGTCGGGGCGGCCGAGTGGCGCGGGGTCCCCCTCGCGGAGACGGTCGGCTTCCAGCAGTTCGCCGCCGGCGCCGTGGCCGGTCCCCAGGACAGCTACCTGGCCGCCCGCGGGCTCAAGACCCTGAGCCTGCGGATGGAGCGCCACCAGCGCAACGCGCAGCGGATCGCCGAGTGGCTGCTGGAGCGCCCGGAGGTCGCGCAGGTGCTCTACCCCGGGCTGCCCGAGCACCCCGGGCACGCGCTCGCCGCCGCGCAGATGCGCGGGTTCGGCGGCATGGTCTCCTTCCGGCTGACCGGCGGGGAGGCCGCGGCCCGGGCGGTGGCGGAGGGCACCCGGCTGTACTCACTGTCCGTGAGCCTGGGCGGGGTGGAGTCCCTGGTCTGCTATCCCTCCGAGATGACGCACGCCTCCGTCCGGGGCACCGCGCTGGCCGTGCCCGTGGACCTCGTGCGGCTCTCGGTGGGCATCGAGGACGTCGAGGACCAGCTCGACGACCTCGAGCGGGCCCTCACCGCCTGACCGGGGTGCTCCGCCCGGTCATCGGACGGGCCCCGCTCAGCGGGCGGTGTCCGGCCCGCCGGCCGGATCGGGACTGCCGGCGGTGTCCGCGCCGCCGGCCGGGCCGGAACGGCCTGCGGTGTCCGCGCCGCCGACCGGGCCGGAACGGCCTGTGGTGTCCGGGTCGTCCGCCGGGTCCGGCCCCGGCCAGACCGGGGCGGGGACCTGCCGGCCGAGGAGCAGCCGCCGGACCAGGTGCACGAGCATCGCGGTGAACACGACGGCCCAGGCGCCCAGGGCCACCCACAGCCAGGCGGCCCCGACCAGCCCCACGATCGGCAGGCCGTCCGCCCGGCCCAGGTAGATGCTGGCCACGGCGTACATGCCCAGCGGGAAGACCACGCTCCACAGCGAGGACTCGTAGCGCAGCGGGACCCGGTGCACGCGGTGGCGCCACCACCCCGCGGCCACCAGGGCCGGGATCAACCACGTGGCGAACGCCCAGAACACCACGCCCAGGCCGGCCACGAGCCCGCGGACCACCGCGACCATGGGGGTGTCGGACATCTCCACGATCCGGGAGGCCGCGAGCACGGTGATGGCGCACGCCCCCATCGCCACCCAGTAGGGCGGGGTCAGGTCGACCGGCCGCAGCGGGTACAGCATCATGCGCAGGGTCACCAGCACGCCCGCGGACGCGTAGAGGAACAGCCCCACGGACCAGCAGACGACCGCGACGACGGACAGCGCGTGCCGGGCGGTGCCGTCGGCCACCACGGGGTCCAGGGCCGCGGCGGCCACGGCCACGGACTGGCTGGCCACCACCCAGATGAACCACGTGCCGTTGGCCGTGCTGACCACCGGCCGCGTGCGCCGGGAGAGCACGGCCGTCCAGGGCACCACGTAGCCCAGGACCAGCCAGACGGCGCCGGCCAGGCCCAGGAGCACGGCCGTGGCGCCGTGCCAGCCCGTCGTCGCCAGCCGTGCCGCCAGCACGTTGGTGCCCGCCACGAAGGTGAAGAAGCCGAAGGCGCGCCGGGGGTCGAGGAACTCGACGAGCAGCTCCCGCCGGAAGGCGGCGAACCGCCAGACGGTCAGCAGGCACAGCACGGCCCAGCCGCCCGCGCACACGGCGAGCAGCACCGCGGAGAGCACGGGGAAGCCCTGCAGCTGCAGGCCCACCGAGAGGATGCCGCTGGCCATGACGAGGGCGAAGTACCCCGGCGCCAGGCCGCGGACGCCGTCGCGGACGCGCTGTCGAAGAGTCCCGGACACCCGGCCAGGCTACCGGGCGCCGGCGGGCGCCCGGGGGCCCGCCTCGTGCGGTGGTCGCCGCGGCGCTAGCCTGGGGCCCATGAGCACCCCGCACGACGACGCCCCGCTCGAACTGCCCGGTCCCGTGGTGAGCACGGAGTGGCTGGCCGGGCACCTCGACGACCCCCGGCTCGTGCTGGTGGACGCGAGCTCCACGCTCAACCGGACCGGTGAGGCCCTGCCCGGGGCCCTGCTCCTGGACCTGGACGGGCCCTTCTCGGACCCGGCCTCGGACCTGCCGCACACGGCGCCGCCGGCGGAGCAGCTCACGGCGGCGGCGCGGGCCCTCGGCATCTCGCGCACCAGCACGGTCGTGGCCTACGACGGCCAGGGGATCTTCGCGTCCGCCCGGGTCTGGTGGCTGCTCCGGGGCGCGGGCTTCGACCGGGTCGCCGTCCTCGACGGCGGCCTCCCGGCCTGGGTCGCCGAGGGGCGGCCCACCGGGGCGCACGCCGCGCCGCCGGCCGAGCCCGGGGACGTCGAGCTCGCGCCGCGGCCGGGCTGCTTCGTCGGGGCGGAGGACGTCGCCCGCGCCCTGGACGATCCGGGCGCCGTCGTCCTGGACGCCCGCTCCGCGGGCCGGTTCGCGGGCACCGAGCCCGAGCCGCGACCGGGCCTGCGCCCCGGGCACATGCCGGGGGCGGTCAGCCTGCCGTACACCGAGCTGCAGGACGGGCAGGGACGGCTGCTGCCGCTGCCGCGGCTGCGGGAACGGATCGAGGCCGCCGCGCCCGGGGGACGGCGCATCGTCACCAGCTGCGGCTCGGGGATCACCGCCTGCGTGCTCGCCCTCGGCGCCCACCTGGCCGGCCGGGAGGACGTCGCGGTCTACGACGGCTCGTGGAGCGAGTGGGGCCGGCCCGGCCCCCGGCCCGTGGCGGGGCCGGAGACGCTCAGCCCCCGGCTGGGACCTCCCCCGCCGGGGTGACCGGCCCGGCGCTCCGCCCCGCCGGGTCGGCCTGCCCGGCGCTCCCGGGGCCGTCCAGCGCGGCGGCGGCGGCGAGGATGTTGCGCGCCATGGACGGGAAGATGAACCCGTGGAAGGGCCACACTCCCCACCAGTAGAGCCGCCCGGGCAGGCCCCGGGGGAAGAAGATGGCCCGCTGCGTGTACCGGCTGCCCTCGCCCTCGGGCTCCACGGACAGCTCGAGCCACGCGCGGCCGGGGGCGCGCATCTCGGCGTGCAGGAGCAGCTTGTGCCCCTCCTCCAGCTCCTCGACGCGCCACCAGTCCACGTACTCGCCCACCTGGAGGTCGGTGGCGTCGCGGCGGCCGCGGTTCAGGCCGGCCCCGCCCACGAGCTTGTCCATGAGCCCGCGGACCTGCCACGCGAGGGGCAGCGAGTACCAGCCGTTGCGCCCGCCGATGGACTCGATGACCCGCCACACCTGGTCGGGCCGGGCCGGGCCCGTGCGGCTGCGCTCGTCCACGAACACCGTGCGCCCCGCCCAGTCCGGGTCCGAGGGCAGCGGGTCGGCGGCCGCCTCGGAGGAGCTGTAGTGGACGTCCCACGTGGTCTCCACGGAGTTGTCCTCGATCTTCTTCAGCGCGAGGGCCACGGCGCGGCGGTAGCCGGCCAGGCCTTCCGGGGGCTGGGGGATGTAGTCGTCGATGTCGTGCTCGTCCGACACCGCGTCGTGCTGCAGCGACTGCACGAGCGGCACGGCCAGGGCCAGGGGGATCGGGGTGACCATGCCCACCCAGAACCCCGACAGCCGGGGCGCCGGGAGGGGCAGGTGGAAGACCACCCGCCGGCGCAGCCCGGCGACCCGCGCGTAGCGGCGCATGGCGTCGGCGTAGGTCATGACGTCGCGGGAGCCGATGTCGAAGGTGCGGTTGAGCCCCTCCGGCAGGTCCATCGCGTGGAGGAGGTAGTACAGCACGTCGCGGACCGCGATCGGCTCGATGCTGTTGGTCACCCAGGACGGCGCGGGCATGACCGGGAGGGTGTCGCCGAGGTGGCGGATCATCTCGAAGGACGCGGAGCCGGAGCCGATCACCGTCCCGGCCTGGAGGACCACCGCCGGGACGGAGCCCTCGAGCAGGATCTCGCCGACCCGGACCCGCGAGCGCATGTGCTGGGAGAGCTCCACGCCCCGGGGGTGCAGGCCCGAGAGGTAGACGATGCGGCGCACCCCGGCACGCTCCGCGGCCCGGGCCACGGTCCGGGCCATCCCGGCCTCCTCCTCCTCGAACTGGCGGGAGCCGCCCATGGAGTGCACGAGGTAGTACAGGGTGTGGACGTCCTGGCACGCGGCGGTCATCCCGTCGAGGTCGTTGAGGTCCGTCTCGGCGACCTCCACCTGGTCCTGCCACGGCACGGCGCGCAGCTTGCCGGGGGAGCGGACGGCGACGCGCACCGTGTGCCCCGCCTCGAGCATCCGGGGCGCCAGGCGCCCTCCGACGTAGCCGGTGGCACCGGTGATGAGGACGCGCTGGGGAGAGCTCATGGCCTGCCTTTCGTGCGGGTCCCGCGAGCCTACCAACGCGGCCCGACAGCTCCCCGGGGCGCGTCCCGGGCGGGAGCGTCCCCGGCATGCGCCCCGGCACGCGCCCCGGCACGCGGAACGGCCGCGGTGCCGGAGCACCGCGGCCGTTCGGAGGGCCTCCCGCAGGAACGGGTCAGGGCAGGGCCAGGCGGAAGATCTTCGCCCAGTAGGAGCCGACCTGCTTGGGCAGCGGCCCGGTCGTGTAGGGCAGCCCGTAGCGCTCGCAGATCTCCCGGACCTTCACGGCGACCTCGGCGTAGCGGTTGGAGGGCAGGTCCGGGAACAGGTGGTGCTCGATCTGGAAGGACAGGTTGCCGGTCATCAGGTGCATCAGCTTGGACCCGGAGATGTTGGCCGAGCCGAGCATCTGCCGCAGGTACCAGTCCCCGCGGGTCTCGCCCTCGATCTGCTCCTCGGTGAACGTGTCCACGCCCTCGGGGAAGTGGCCGCAGAAGATCACGGCGTGCGCCCAGATGTTGCGGGCGGCGTTGGCCGTCACGGTCGCGGCCAGGGCCTGCTTCCCGGAGCCGGTGAGCTTCGCGGCGGCGGGCGTGGCCACGTAGTCCTTGGCGACCTGCTTGAGGAACTTGGCGCCCAGGGCCTTGAGCCCCTGCTTGAGGTCGGCCTTCGACTTCGTGCCCTCCCGCACCTGGTCGAACTCGAGGTCGTAGATGGCGATGCCGAACTCGAACACGGGGGCGAGCAGCGCGTTGTAGAGCGGGTTGCCGAGGTTCCACCACTGCCAGGGCTGGCCCTCGTCCACGCGGAAGACGTTGTACCCGACGTCGCGGTCCTTGCCGAGGACGTTCGTCCACGTGTGGTGCAGGTCGTTGTGGGTGTGCTGCCACGCCTTGGAGGGGGTCACGAAGTCCCACTCCCAGGTGGTGGAGTGGATGTCGGGGTCGCGCATCCAGTCCCACTGGCCGTGCAGCACGTTGTGGCCGATCTCCATGTTCTCCAGGATCTTGGCCACGGTGAGCATGCCGGTGCCCGCGATCCAGGCGGGCTTGTGCTTGGCGAACAGCAGGGTGGCGCGCCCGGCCAGCTCGAGGGAGCGCTGCGTGGCGATGACCCGGCGGATGTAGGCCGCGTCCGCGGCGCCGCGGCTGGCGATCACGGACTCGCGGAGCGCGTCGAGCTCGCGGCCGAGCTCCTCGACCTGCTCGTCGGTGAGGTGGGCGGCCGTGGACGGCTTGGGCGCCGCTGCGCGCCGGCCCGAGTCGAGCAGGAATGGGGTGACGATCGTCATGGTGTCGCTCCTTCGGAACGGGGTCGGAGAACGAGTGCTGGAAGTGGTCGGGTCAGGCGTCGAGGCTGACGGGGCCGGCGGCCGTGGACACGCAGGTCTGCACGAGGTGTCCGGGCTCGCCGTGCACCTCACCGGTGCGGGTGTCGCGGACCTGCCCGGAGAGCAGCGGGGTCACGCAGGCGTGGCAGATGCCCATCCGGCAGCCGCTGCGCATCATCAGGCCGGCGTCCTCGCCGGCGGCCAGGAGGGTCGTGCCGCTGTCGGCCTCGACCTCCTTGTCGGACTTCTCGAACGTCACGCGCCCGCCCTCCCCGCCGGCGCCGGGGGCGACCACGGCGGCGAAGCGCTCGACCCGCAGCTCGCCCTCCTCGCGGTTCCAGAGCGCCTCGGCGGCGTCGAGGAAGTCGGCGGGCCCGCAGGCGTACGCGGCGCGGTCGCGCCAGTCGGGGCACGCGGAGTCGAGGTCGGCGGTGGCCGTGAGGTCGAGGCGGCGGCCGCGCTCGCCGGTGAACCACTGCACGAGCCGGAAGCCCGGGAACTGGTCGGTGAGCTCCAGCAGCTCCTCGCGGAAGAGGGAGTCCTCCGGGGAGCGCGAGGAGTGCACGAGCACCAGGTCGGCGTCCGCGCGGCGGGGCACGAGGGTGCGGATCATGGACATGACCGGCGTCAGCCCGCTGCCGGCGGTGAGCATCAGCAGCGGACGCGGGCTCTCGGGGAGGACGAAGTCGCCCTCGGGCGGGGCGAGGAACAGGACGTCGCCGGGCCGGGTCCCGCGGACCAGGGCGGTGGAGACCTTGCCCATCGCCGTCACCGTGATGGCGGGGTCCTGACCGGCCCCCGTGCTGAGGGAGTAGGAGCGCCAGTGCCGCACGCCGTCGATCTCCACGCCGATGCGGGCCCACTGGCCGGCCTCGTGCGCGTTCCAGCCCCGGCCGGGACGGAAGCGGATCGTCACCGAGTCCGCGGTCTCGGGCACCACGGAGGTCACCAGGCCGCGCAGCTGGCGGGCGCTGGCGAGGGGGTCGACGAGCCGCAGGAAGTCCTCGGGCGAGCGGGGGGTGGTGAAGGCCGAAGCCAGGCGGGTGAACAGTCGCAGTTGGGGCACCTAATAACTGTGCCCCAATTCCGGCCGCAGTTCTCGTCCTGTCGCGTACTCTTTCAGCAGAGAATTTGTGGTGCCGGCATGAAAGCGGGGAAACATGGAGCAGGCGGAGCACATGGTGCAGGCGCAGCCGGCGCGCCGGGCGGACCGGGAGCTGCCGTGGACGTCCCTCCCGCCGGCGCTGACGCCCCTCCTCGTCCCGCACCTGCCCGCGGTGACCGAGGAGCTCCTGGACGCCGTCCGGCTCGACGTCCCGGTCTACGCCCGGCCGATGGAGGGCCTGTTCGGCGACAGCATCCGCCG
Source organism: Kocuria sp. CH-021 (assembly GCF_049716185.1). Lineage (NCBI taxonomy): Bacteria > Bacillati > Actinomycetota > Actinomycetes > Micrococcales > Micrococcaceae > Kocuria > Kocuria sp. CH-021. The sequence continues at coordinate 60,544 of NZ_JBNAFK010000019.1, forward strand.
CGGGGTCGAGGTGGCCCTGACCCGGTTCCTGCAGCTGCCCGGCACCCAGCAGACGGCGCTGATGGGCGACGACCGGCGGGTCTACGAGGGGCTCGGCCGCGGCGAGGTGCGGGAGGGCCGCCCGATGGACGCCCTCTTCGCGGCCTACCGCTCCGGGGCGCGCACCACGCTGCGCTCCCTCTCCCGCGTGGCCATGGACGCCGGGTTCGAGGCGTCCGTGCTGATCGGCCTCGCGGAGTCCGTCTTCGCCTACATCGAGGAGCTCTCCGCGGCCAGCGCCGAGGGGTACGCCATGGAGCAGTCCGAGCGGGCGGGGGAGCGGGACCGGCTGCTGGACGCGCTCGCGGACATGCTGGTGCGCGGCCACGTGGCCGAGGACGCGGTGCGCGCGGCGGCCAGTGCCGCCGGGTGGCCGGTGCCCGAGCGGGTGGTCGTGGTGACGCTGGCCGCCGACCGGCGCGTGGGGCTGCGCTCACGCCTCGGGGAGCGTGCCCTGCTCACGTCCCGCCCCGGGGACGTCGTGGCGGTGGTCCCCGAGCCCGCCTCCCCGACCGGCCGCAAGGAGCTGGCGCGCGCCCTCACGGGGCGCGGCGCGGTGATCGGCCCGGGCCGGCCCTGGTACGCGGCCCCCGACTCGCTGCGCCTGGCCGTGCTGACCCGGGACCTGCTGCAGCGGGAGGAGCCTGCCGACCCCGGGCCGCTGTGGGTCTCGGAGCACCTCGTGGAGCTCGTCCTGCACAGCGAGCGCAGCGTGGTCGAGGACCTCGCCGCGCAGCGCCTCGCCCCGCTGGTCGAGCTCAAGCCGGGCCAGCGGGAGCGGCTGGCCACCACCCTCCTGTGCTGGCTCGAGCACCACGGGCAGCGCGCGGCGATGGCCGCCGAGCTGAACATCCACGAGCAGACGGTCGGGTACCGGGTGAACCAGCTGCGGGAGGTCTTCGGGGACGCCCTGCACGAGCCCAAGAGCCGCTTCGAGCTCGAGCTGGTCCTGCGCGCAGGGTTCCGCTGAGCCGGGCGCCCCGGCGGGCTCAGCCGGTCCGCTTGTAGGCCTCCCGCTCCCGGGCGTCGGAGTCGATCTGCTCCTGGACCGTGATCGCGCTCCCGCCCAGGTGCGCCGGCATCCACCACGCGCCGGGCTCGGGGGTGACGGGGTAGTCCGCGATGCAGCGGTCGATCCCGTCCTGCAGCACGGAGCGCAGCCGCGCGCTCGCGGCGCGGACGTCCTCCCCCGGGGCCACCCGCAGCACCGGGCCGACGTGGACGCGCACCGGTGTGCGCCACAGGTCGCGCAGCCGGAGCCCGCCGCGTCCCCGGGTGAACATCCGGTGGCCGCCCCACACGGACACCGGGATGACGGGGGCGCCGGTCTCGGCGGCCATGCGCACGGCGCCGGTGCGCAGCGGGCGCACGGTCCAGCTTCGGCTGACCCCGCCCTCGGGGAAGACGGCGAGGAACTCGCCGCGGGCCAGCTTCGCCACGGCCTCGGCGTAGGCCGGGGCGCCGTCGGCGCGGTCGACGACGACGTGGTCGCACAACTGGCACACCGCGGTGACGAAGGCGCTGCCGGTGTGCTTGCGGGTGATGAGGAAGCGGGAGTGGGCCCGCAGCCGGCGCCAGACCACCAGCTGCGCGAAGACGAAGTCGAGGTAGCCGAAGTGGGTCACCGCCACCACGGCACCCCGGCCGGGCCGGACCTCCCGGTCCAGCCCGTGCACCACCTGGTCGGTGGGCAGGTGCTCCTCGCCCGAGGCCAGCAGGGGCACGCGGAAGAGCTTCACGGCGGCCAGGCCGGCGAGCACGATGGCCCGGTAGGCGTACTTGTTGGGGCGCAGCTGCAGGGCCACGGGCCTCCCTCGGGGACAGGCCCGCGGAGGGCGGGCCGGGAACGGTCTGCCGAGAATCGTAGACCAGGGCGGGGCGGGGGCGCCGGTGCCGTGCGCAACGGCGGTCAGCCGCCGCCGCGGAGTGCGGTCATCCCCCATACCGGGCGCGGGTCCCGCCCCGATACGCTGGCAGCACCGCGCCGGTCCGGCGCCCGCGGCACCGGGTGCCGCGACCGGTTCCGCCTCTGTCCACCAGGAGAACCCGATGTCCTACCTTCCACCGTCAGCACCCCGCCCGCAGTACCGGGCGCAGGGGGACGACCGCACCATCGCGGTCCTCACCCACCTGTCCGGCCTGGTCGGCGCGCTGGTCTCCGTCGGGTGGCTCGGCTTCGTGGGTCCCCTCGTCGTCTGGCTGGTCTACCGCGAGAAGAACGCGTTCCTGCGGGCCACCTCGGCCGGGTCGTTCAACTTCAACCTGTCCATGTGGCTGCTCAACGTGGCCGCGTGGGTGTGCTTGTTCACCGTGATCCTGATCCCCGTGGCGATCGTGCTCTGGATCGTCGCCGCGGTGCTGCTGGTCGTGTGCCACGTCCTGGCCGTGCTGAAGGCCAACAAGGGCGAGGTGTACCGCTACCCGCTCCAGCTGCCGGTGCTGAACTAGTCCTGTCGGACGGGTACGGGCGCGGCCCGGTGCGCGAGCACCACGACCGCCACGAGGACGAGCAGCGCGGCGCTGAGACCGTCGAAGCCGATCAGCGCCAGCACCGGTCCGGCGAGCGCGCCCCCGGTCGCGCCGGCGAGGTTCATGAACAGGTCCGAGACGCCCTGCAGCTTCGGCCGCTCGGCGGGCGGGACGGCCTCGGCCACGAGCGTGGAGCCGGCGACCGTCGAGGCCGACCACCCGAGCCCGAGCAGCACCAGGCTGACCGTCACGAGCACCGGGGAGGTCGAGCCGAACCAGGACAGCACGAGGGACGCCACGAACAGGGCCTGTCCGAGCAGCACCGTGGGGCGGCGCCCGGCCCGGTCCGCGAGCCAGCCGAACACGGGGGCGAGGGCGTACATCCCGGCCACGTGCAGGCTGATGGTCAGGCCGACGACGCTCAGCGACGCCCCGTGGATCGTCAGGTGCACGGGCGTCATGGACATGAGCGCCACCATCACGGCGTGGCTCAGCGCCACGGTGAGCACGGCCCGGCGGGCGGGCGACGACGCCCGCAGCACCGCCAGCCCGCCCGCGGGGGAGGGCTTGTCCTTCCCCGCGGCCTCGCCGTCGGCCACGGCCAGCAGCAGCGGGTCGGGCCGCAGCGCCGTGAGGTAGACCAGGGCGCCGAAGGCCTGCGCCACGAGGGCGATGACGAACCCGCCCGTGAGCTCCGGCAGGCCCAGGGCCCGTCCGATCAGCTCGCCGGGCTCGAAGAGGTTGGGGCCCAGCACCGCGCCGATCGTCGTGGACCACACCACCAGGGACAGGTCCCGGGCCCGGGTGTCGTCGGCGGCGAGGTCGGTCGCCGCGAACCGGGACTGCAGGTTGAGGGCCGAGCCGGCGCCGAGCAGCGCCAGGCCCACCAGCAGGACGGGGAAGCTCGAGAGGACGGCGGCGCCGATCGTGATCGAGGCGCCGGCCATGGCGGTGAACGCCCCGGTGCTCAGCGAGATCCGCCGGCCGCGGGCCTGGGCGAGCCGGGCGAGGGGGACGGCGAGCAGGGCGGCGCCCAGGGTGTTCATGGTCGCGGCCATGCCGGACCAGGCCGAGGAGCCGGAGACCTCGGTGACGAGGAGGGCGCCCAGGGCCAGGGTGGCGCCGACGCCCAGCCCGCCGAGGATCTGGCCGAGCGCCAGGACGCGGACCACTCTCTGTTGCAGGGCGCGCCGGTCCACGGTGGAGTTCGTCGGGTGCATGACCGCCATCCTATACCCCTGGGGGTAACCCGGCGGTGTGTGTCGCGGCCTGCGGTGTGGTTCGATGCACGGCATGTGCTCCCTGCCTGATCCCGCGGCCCGGCCCGGCGCCACAACCGGCCTCGTGCGCGGCGAGGACGGCCTCGCCCGCCCCGTCTGGGCGGCGTCGGACCCCCTGCTGCGCGACTACTACGACACCGAGTGGGGTGTCCCCGTGCGGGACGAGCGGGGGCTCTACGAGCGGATCTGCCTCGAGGGCTTCCAGTCCGGGCTGTCCTGGGCCACGATCCTGCGCAAGCGGCCCGCCTTCCGCGCCGCCTTCGCGGACTTCGACCCGGACACGGTCGCCGGCTTCGGGCCGGCCGACGTCGACCGGCTCCTGGGCGACGCCGGGATCGTGCGCCACCGGGGCAAGATCGAGGCCGCCGTCGGCAACGCCCGCGCCACCGTGGCCCTGCGCGCGGAGGGCGGGCTGGCCGAGCTGGTGTGGTCGTTCCGCCCGGCACGGACCCCGCGTCCGCGCACGGCGGAAGAGGTCCCGACCCGCTCGCCGGAGTCCGAGGCCCTGTCCCGGGCCCTGCGGGCGCGCGGGTTCCGCTTCGTGGGGCCGACCACGATGCACGCCCTCATGGAGGCGGTCGGGATCGTGGACACCCACCTGGTGGGCAGCCACCGCCGCGGCAGCTCCGGGGTGTGGCCGGACGCGCCGGACGGTGCGTAGGATTTCTGGCACCGAACCCGACGACGCCCCGCGTCGCCTTCCGGCAGGAGGCCCGGCCATGTACGACAACAGCGAGCAGCGCAGCGCGGTGCTGCCCCTGGTGCTGAGCACCGTGGGCTCCGTCCTGGTCGGCATGGTGGTGCGCCGGCTCCGGGAGGACCGGGCGGCGGCACGCGGTGAGACGCCCGGGCGGGGCGCCCGGCGGGCGGGACGGACCCGGCCCGTCCGGAGGAACTCGCGCGGGCCGGTGCTCTGAGGCCGTGACGAGCCACGCGATCAGCTGGGTGGACGTCTTCTCGGCCGCGCCGCTGGGCGGCAACCCGCTCGCCGTCGTGCACGCGGCCGACGGCCTCGACGAGGACACGATGGCGCGCTTCGCCCGCTGGACCAACCTCTCCGAGACCACGTTCCTGCTCGAGCCCTCCGCCCCGGGCGCCGACTACCGGGTGCGGATCTTCACGCCCGGCGGGGAGCTCCCGTTCGCGGGCCACCCCACGCTCGGGACGGCCTCGGCCTGGCTCGCCCTCGGCGGGGAGCCCGCGGGCGAGGACGTCGTGCAGGAGTGCGGGGTCGGGCTCGTGAGCGTGCGGCGCCGGGCGGGCGGGCTCGCCTTCGCGGCCCCGCCCCTGCTGCGCTACGAGCCCGTGGCCGAGCCCGCGCTGCTGGACCGGGTGGCGCGGTCCCTGCGGACGGACCCGTCCGCGCTCCTCGACGTGTCGTGGGTGGACAACGGTCCCGGCTGGATCGGTGTGCGCGTGGCGGACGCCGAGACCGTCCTGGGGATCCGCGCGGACTGGTCCGCCATGGCGGGGCTCAAGCTCGGCGTGGTCGGGCCGCACCCGCAGGGCGCGGAGTGCGCGGTCGAGGTGCGGGCGTTCGTGGGCGACTGGGTCGTGGAGGACCCGGTCACGGGCAGCCTCCAGGCCGGCCTGGCCCGGTGGCTGACCGACCACGGGTGGGCCCCGGACCGCTACGTCGCCGCCCAGGGCACGGTCCTCGGGCGCACCGGGCGCGTGCTGGTGGAGCGGGACGGGGAGACCGTCTGGGTCGGCGGGCACGTCAGCCCGGTGGTCCGCGGCACCGTGGAGCTGTAGGCGACGGCCCGCGGGGCGCGCGGCCTCAGTATCGTGGGGGCATGACGACCCAGGACATCACCTTCCGCACCCGCAAGTGGGTCAAGCCGGAGGATCTCAACGCCAACGGCACCCTCTTCGGCGGGAGCCTGCTCCGCTGGATCGACGAGGAGGCGGCGATCTACGCGATCGTCCAGCTCGGCAACCGGCGCGCGGTGACCAAGTACATGTCGGAGATCAACTTCGTGAGCTCCGCCGAGCAGGGCGACATCATCGAGATGGGCCTCACGGCCACGGCCTTCGGGCGCACGTCCCTGACCATGCGCGCCCAGGTGCGCAACATGATCACCCGGGACCTCATCCTGAGCATCGACAAGATCGTCTTCGTGAACCTCGACCCGGAGGGCCGGCCCGTCCCGCACGGCTACACCGAGATCACCTACGACCGGGACCGGATCCCCACCACGGCGCTGCCGGCGGCGCCCGAGAGGAGCCGCTGAGATGACGGTGCGGCGCCTGCGGGCCGAACGGATCACCGACTCCGTCACCCACCACGGCGAGGGGCCGTGCTGGTCGGCGTCCTGGGGCGGGCTGCGCTGGGTCGACCTGACCGCGGGGGACCTCCTGTCCTTCGGCGCGGACGGCGAGGTGCTCCGCAAGCACGTCGGGGACGTCGTGGCGTGCGTGCGCCCGCGCGCGACCGGTGGCGCGGTGCTCGCGCTCGAGACGGGGGTGGCTCTCGAGGACCCCGACGGCACCGTGCACCCGGCTGAGCCGCTCTGGGAGCCCCGGGCGGTGCGGATGAACGAGGGAGGGGCCGCCCCGGACGGCTCCCTCTACGTGGGGTCCATGGCCTGGGACCAGGCCGAGGGGGCGGCCGCGCTCTACCGCGTGGCCCCGGACCTGCGGTGGGAGCCGGTCCTGGAGGGCGTGACCGTCTCCAACGGCATCGCCTGGTCCCCGGACGGCGCCCTGGCCTACTACAACGACACGCCCACCGGGAAGGTCGACGTCCTCGACTGGTCGGAGGCCGCAGGGCTGCACGGCCGGCGCACCTTCGTGGTGCCCGAGCTCGAGGAGGGGGACGTCCACCCCGACGGGCTGACCGTCGACTCCGAGGGCGCCGTGTGGGTGGCGCTGCACGGCGCCGGCCAGGTGCACCGCTACACGGCCGAGGGGGTCCTGGACACCGTCGTGGAGGTCGGCGCGCGCCAGACCACCGCCTGCTGCCTGGGCGGGGAGGACCTGCGCACCCTCTACGTCACCACGTCCCGGGAGAACCTCGCCGCCGACGAGGATCCGGCCGCCGGCTCCCTGTTCGCCGTCCGGGTGGACGTCCCCGGCCTGCCCGTCCTGCCCTTCGCGGGCTGAGGGCACCGACGGGCTTGACCCTCACGCCGCGGAAGGGCCCAGGGTGGAGGGCATGGACGGACAGCGAGCCGCGACGGCCGGCGGACGGCTCACCGTGGGACAGGTGGCGCGGCGCTTCGGCGTCACCGTGCGCACGCTCCACCACTACGACGACGTCGGCCTGCTGCGCCCCAGCGAGCGCTCGGCCGGCGGCTACCGCCTGTACACGGAGGACGACCTGCTCCGTCTGCAGCACGTCGTGGTCTACCGCCGGCTCGGCTTCTCCCTCGGGCACATCGAGGAGCTGCTGGCCGACGGGGAGCCCGGGTCCGTGCGGGCGCACCTGCGCCGGCAGCGCGAGACCGTCCTGGCGAGGCAGGCCGAGCTGGCCGAGCTCGTCACCGCGATCGATCGAGCACTGGAGAAGGACATGACCGGAATCGACCTGACCCCGGAGGAGCGGCGCGAGCTGTTCGGCGACGGCTTCAGCGACGAGCACGCGGCGGAGGCCGAGCGCCGCTGGGGGGACACCGACGCGTGGCAGCAGTCCCGCCGGCGCACGGCAGGCTACGACAAGGAGGACTGGCAGCGGATCGCCGCCGAGACCGCGGCGATCAACGAGCGGTTCGTGCAGGCCCGGCGCGCCGGGCTGCCCGCGGACTCGGCCGAGGCGATGGACGCCGCGGAGGCCGCCCGGCGCCAGATCCACGAGCGCTTCTACGACCTCCCGCCGGAGCTCCACCGGGCCCTGGGGGACATGTACGTGGCGGACCCGCGGTTCACGAAGACGTACGAGGACCTGGAGCCCGGGTTGGCGCAGTACGTCCGCGACGCGATTCACGCGAACGCCGACCGCGCCGCGGGCTGACGGACCCCGCCGGCTGTCCCGGCCCCGCGCCCGCCGGTCTACCATCGACGCGAGGAGGACACCCATGACCGAGACCCCCCGGGCGACCACGGACGTCGTCACCGCCTCCATCCGGCTGCTCGCGGAGCAGGGTTGGGAGGCCACGACCGTGGACCGGCTCGCGCTGGCCGCGGGGATCAGCCGGGCCACGTTCTTCCGCAAGTACGGGTCCAAGGAGGACATCGTCTTCGCGGACCACGCCGCGAACCTCGAGCAGCTCGAGCAGCTGCTGGCCCGCGCGGCCGCCGACCCGGACGCGGATCCGGCCGCCGCGCTGCGGGACGGCGTGCTGCTCGTCTTCCGCCACCACCTCGACCACCGCGAGCGCGCCCTGGCCCGCAACGCCCTGCTGCGGCAGGTCCCCCAGCTGCGGGACCGGGAGCTCATCACGTCCCACCGCTACGAACGGGTCCTGCAGCGCTACCTGCGCTCGGCGCTGCCGGACTCCCCGGGACGGGCCACCCTGGCCACGGCGCTGTCCGCGGCCGCGGTGGCGGTGCACAACGCCGCCCTGCGGGCCTGGCTGCGCGCCCCGGACACCGACCCCTCGGCCGAGCTGGCGGCGCAGCTCGAGCGGCTCGCGCGCACGCTGCTCTCCGGCTACGAGGCCGGCGGCGCCGCGCGGCCGGCGGCGGCCGGGACGCGCCCCGCCGTCGTCGTCACCGTCCTGGACCCCGGCGCGGACACGGAGCAGGTCCTGGCGTCCGTGCGGGAGGCCCTGGGCTGAGGGCTCAGACCTCGTCGGCGAGGATCGCGTAGATCAGCTCGTCGCGCCACTCGCCCAGCTGGTGGTGGCTCTCGCGCAGGGTCGCCTCCAGGCGCATGCCGATGCGCTCGCAGACCTTGGCGGAGCTCACGTTGAGGGCGTCCAGGCTCGCGCAGACCCGGTGCGCCCCCAGCTCGGCGAACGCGAACTCGATCGCGGCGCGGGCGGCCTCGGAGGCGATGCCCCGGCCCGCGTGGTCGGGATGGACCACCCAGCCGATCTCGACCTGCGCGGCGGCGGCGTCCGTGAGGGTCAGCACGACCTCGCCCGCCAGCTCCCGTGAACCCTTCGGGGAGACGGCGAAGCGGACGTGGTCGCCGTCCCGGCTCCAGGGGCGCATGCCGCTGTTCTCGGCCAGCGCGCGCTCGCACTCCTCGCGCGTGCGCGGGCCGCGCCACGCGTACTGCGCGTAGTCCTCGCGGCTCTGGTAGGAGTGCATGGGGTCGAGGTCCGCGGCGTCGAAGCGGCGGAACGCGAGGCGTTCGGTCTCTGGGGGCAGCACGTCGATCATCACCGGCCAGCGTATCCGGCGCACGGGCCGGAGAGCACGCCCGGTGCGCCGCGGACTCACGGGCGGTGCAGCCGGAGGCCGCACCCCTCTTCCACGAACTTCGCCAGACTGCGGTAGCCGAAGTCGGTGTAGCTCCGGTGCGGCATCGTCCGGCGCAGGAGGACCCCCAGACGCGAGCCGTGGACGGCCCCGTCGACGAGCACCGCGGGATTCTCGGCGACGAGCCGCATGGCGGCGCTCCGGTACTCCTGGAGCCCGGCCGGGGCCACCGGTGGAGGCTGCGGCGCGGGGACCTCCACCGGCGCCACGGTCCTCGCCGGGGCGGTCACCGGCTCCGCGAGCTCGACGACGTGGTGGTGGTCGACGACGGAGCGCAGGAGCGGGCTGACGCCGCCGGCGTTGCGCCCCGTGGTGGTCACCAGGACGACGTGCTTGCCCAGCGAGTGCAGCCGCCGTACCAGGGGGACGAACCCGGCGTCCCCCGTGGCCAGGACGAAGACCCCCACCCAGGGACAGTCGCTGGCGATCCGCAGCGCGTCCACTACCATCTCCATGTCGGCGGCGTTCTTGATCCCCTGGCCGAAGGAAAACACCTGCACGGGTTCGACGCCGCTCTCCAGCATCGTGCGGCGGTAGGCGCCCATCTCGGGCCGGCTCCAGTCCGAGTAGGCGCGGGCCGAGGCGACCAGACCGCCGAGGCCGTTGCGGCGCACGAACTCGCCCGAGCCCCGGACGATCTCGCGCACGGGTGCGGACCTCACGTCCTGGTGGTGTCCGCCGAAGAGGTTCTCCAGATCCAGGAGGACGGCGACGTCGCGGCGGAGGGGGGTGGGCATGGGGATCCTCGTTCTTCTCGTGCTGCCATGAGCATACCCAGACGTTCACCAAAGCAACCGACCGCGACCTGTACAAACCACTGTGAGACTCAATCCCTTGACCTGAGACTGAGTATCAGTCAGAGTGGTGGCGATCACATCGTTCGTCAGGAGTCCGCCCATGGCACCCGCCGCGCCCGCCCCGTCCTTCCCCTCCACCGTCACGGTGGACGTCGAGCAGCTGGTCCTGCCCGGCCGGTCCGTCCCCGTCGCCCTCGTGCGGCTGGACTCCACCCCGCCGGGCGGACTGATCATCTGGGGCTCCACGGCCCTGGAGCAGCTCCGGGACGTCCTGGGCTCCATCGACCAGTCGGCGGTCGAGGCGATCGTGGTCACCGGCAACGCCCGGTCCTTCGGCGCGGGGGCCAACCTCAAGGAGATCCGCCACGCCCAGCTCAGCGGCGTCTCCGACCGGTACGTGGGACTCGGCCACGAGGCCTTCGGCGTCCTGGCCGACGCGAGCGTGCCCACGTTCTCCCTGCTCACGGGGCAGGCCCTGGGCGGAGGGCTCGAGCTCGCCCTGCACACGGACTACCGCGCCGCCCATCCGCGCACCGGTCCGCTCGGGCTGCCGGAGTGCCGGCTCGGCTTCTTCCCGGGCTGGGGCGGCGTGCACCTGCTCCCGCACCTGATCGGCCCGGCCGCGGCGCTGCGCGTCATCGTGTTCGACTCCCTGCGGGGCCGGAACGCCAAGGCGGCGGAGGCCTTCGAACTGGGCCTCGTGGACGTCGTGCTCGACGCGGCTCCGGGGACCGGGGAGTGGGACTCCGCCTGGCAGGGGTGGGTCGCCGGCACGCTCGCCGCGCTCGACGCGGGCGAGCCCCGCCGCCGTGCGGGCACCCCCGGCGGCACCGGCGAGCAGGAGTGGCACGAGGCCGTGGAGCAGGCCCGGGTCCGCGCCGAGCGCATCTGGCACGGCGCGGCCCCGGCCCCGCTCGTGGCGATCGACCTGGTGGCCGCGGCCCGCACCGAGACCCGCACCGAGAACGGGGCGAAGGCCGTGGCCGCCTTCGCCGAGCTGGTCCGCGGGGACGTGGCGAAGGCCTCCCTCTACGCGTTCGAGCTCGTCTCGGCACGGTCCCGGCAGGCCGCGGACGTGCCCGCGGCGGACCCCGTGCCCCTGCGCAAGGCCGCGGTGATCGGCGCCGGCCTGATGGCCGGCCAGCTCGCCTCGCTCATCGCGAGCGGAGCCCGGATCCCCGTGGTCATGACCGACCTCGACGACGAACGGCTCGCCGCCGGCGTGGCCCGCACCCGGGAGCGCTTCGCCGCCCAGGCGGCCAGGGGCAGGATCAGCGCGGAGCAGGCCGAGCAGCTGTCCGCCCTCGTCACGGGGGCGAGCGGGCCGGAGGACCTCGCCGACGCGGACTTCGTGATCGAGGCCGTCTTCGAGGACCTCGACGTGAAGAAGAAGGTCTTCGCCCAGTGGGAGGAGGTCGTCCGGCCGGACGCGATCCTCGCGACGAACACGAGCTCCCTGTCCGTCACCGCCATGGCGGAGGACCTCCGGCACCCCGAGCGGGTGGTCGGCTTCCACGTCTTCAACCCCGTGGAGGTCACCCCGCTCCTGGAGATCGTCGCCGGGCGGCGGACCGGTGACACGGCCCTCGCGACCGCCTTCGAGCTCGCCGCGGTGCTGCGCCGCACGGCGGTGCGCGTCCAGGACGCCCCGGGCTTCGTGGTCAACCGGGTGCTGACCCGGCTGTTCGACGTGGTCGTCCAGGCGATCGACGCGGGCACGGACGTGGCGGCCGCCGACCACGCCCCCGATCCGATGGGCCTGCCCATGACCCCGCTGCGGCTGCTCGACTTCGTGGGCCCGGCCGTGCTGCACCACGTGGACGAGACCATGCACCGGGCCTATCCCGAGCGCTTCGCGCGGTCCCCGTGGATGGATGCAGTGGTCGAGGCGGGCCTGACCCACGTGCTGCCCACCGAGCAGGCCCCGGAGACGGGCGCGGACGGCTACCTCGCGGCGGACGCCGCCCGGCTGCTCGAGCGGACCCGGACGCGGCGTCCCGCCGGCGCCCCGGGCGCTCCGGCCTCGCCGGAGGAGCTGCTCGTGCGGATCCAGGACGCCCTGGCCGAGGAGATCGGCGCCATGCTGGCCGAGGGCGTCGTCGCCGGGCCCGAGGACGTGGACCTGTGCATGGTCCTCGGCGCCAACTACCCCTTCCACCTGGGCGGGATCACCCCGTACCTCGACCGCACGGGCGCCTCCGAGCGCGTCCTCGGCCGGCCCTTCCACGGGCGCTGAGCCCGACCCCGACGTCCTGCCCGCACACCGAACGAAGGATCCTTCCATGACCGCCACCCCCGAGACCGGCGCGAACCTGTTCCCCGCCGGCACCGTGGAGCCCGACTACGTCCTCGACGAGGCCCTCGACACCGATGTCGCCGGGGCCTTCGACGCGGTCTCCGACACCGACCGGGAGCACTGGATGCGCGCCCGCCGGTTCGTCCAGGAGGACCTCCTGCCCGTCATCGGCGAGCACTGGGACCGCTCGGAGTACTCCCTCGACCTCGTCCGCAGGCTCGGGGAGCTCGACCTGCTGCGCGATGGCGTGGCCGTCGACGGCTACGCGGAGATGTCCAAGACCGCCGCGGGCCTGGTCAGCATGGAGCTCTCCCGGGGCGACGGGTCCATCGCGACCGTCTCCGGCGTCCAGGGCGGGCTCGCGATGCGCTCGATCGCGATGTGCGGCTCCGAGGAGCAGCGCCGGCGCTGGCTCCCGCGGATGGCCACGGGCGAGCTCCTCGGCGCGTTCGCCCTCACGGAGCCCACCCACGGCTCGGACTCGGTGAGCCTCGAGACCCGGGCCACCCCGGTGGACGGCGGCTGGGTGCTCAACGGCGAGAAGAAGTGGATCGGCAACGGCTCGATGGGCGGGATCACCGTGGTGTGGGCCCGCTCCGACGAGGACGGCCAGGTCCGCGGCTTCGTGGTCCCGCAGGAGAGCGAGGGCTACACCGGCACGACCATCCGCGGGAAGCTCGCCCTACGCGCCATCCACCAGGCGCACCTGCGGTTCGACGGCGTCTTCGTGCCCGAGGAGAACGCACTGCCGGCGGCACGGTCCTTCAAGAACACCGCCGACGTCCTGTTCGCCACCCGGATCAGCGTGGCCTGGGGCGCGGTGGGCCACGCCCAGGCCTGCTACGAGACCGCGGTGCAGTACGCCAAGCAGCGCGTGCAGTTCGGCCGGCCGCTGGCCGCCTCGCAGATCGTCCAGGAGCGCCTGGCCCGGATGCTCAGCGAGCTGACCCAGATCCAGCTTCTCGTGGCGCGGATGACCGAGCGGGAGGAGGCCGGGAAGCTCACCGCCGAGCAGGCGTCGCTGGCGAAGTACACCTCCACGCGCACCGCCCGCTCGATCGCGGCCAACGCCCGGGACCTCCTGGGCGGCAACGGCATCCTGATCGAGAACCGCGTGGCCCGTCACTTCGCCGACATCGAGGCCCTGCACACCTACGAGGGCACCGAGACGGTGCAGGCCCTGATCGTCGGGCGCAGCATCACCGGCATCTCCGCCTTCGCCTGAGCTCCCGCGACCCCGACCGGCCCGATGCCCGACCCTCCGCTGCGGGGGGCGTCGCTGCGGGGGGCGTCCCGGGCCCCGGAACGACGACGGCGCCCCTGCCGGCAGGGGCGCCGTCGTGCTCTTCCCGGGGGGACGCTCAGAGGTCCGCGCCGCCGTGGAAGGAGTCGTTGCTCGGGTCGATCTCGTCCTCGAACGCGGGGTCCTCGGGAACGTCGAGGTCCGCAATCGCCTCGCCCATGGCGGGCTCCTCGGGCGGGACCTGCTCGTCCCCCGCCTCGTAGCGGCCCTCCGCCGTCTCGTCCCGGAGCTCCTGCTCCGAGGGGACCTCGGGGTGCTCGGGGTCCACGCGCTCGTCCGGCACGCCGGCCTCCGCGTCCTCGACCAGCGGATCCTCGCGCCAGTGCTCGGGATCGACCTCGGCGGCGCCCTCGTAGGTGTCGGGGGTCTCCGGCAGCTCTTCCGGTGAGGTGCTCATCTGCTGTCCTTTCGGGTCGGGGCATCGGTGTTCCATCAGCCTACGCACTGCCGCCCCCGCCGCTCCTGCCGCCCCCGCCGCTCCTGCCGCCCCCGCCGCTCCTGCCGCCCCCGCCGCTCCTGCCGCCCTCTCCCGTCCGCCCCGAAGCCGGGTGCCCGCCCGGTCCCGCACGGGTTTTGACGGCCCTCCGGGGCGTGTGTAATGTATTTCGAGTCGCCGCAAGGGACGCGAGAGATCGCCCCGGACGGCAACGCCGAATCCGGCGGACCGACCTCCTCGAACCACCCGACCGATCACCGCTGCGCGGTGGCCGGCCGCTTGTGGGCCGGGAACGGGTCCGGTACGCTGGTGGAGCTGTTTCGGGCAGTGACGGGAAACCGTCGCGGTCCACGGCGCCGAATCCGGCAGATCCACGAACTCTCCATTCTGAAGAGCCAGCACCGTTGAACGGTGGAAAAGCGATTTGGGAAAGCGGAGAAGATGCGGATAAGCTGAGGAGGTCGCCGAGGGGAAAGCGAGAGATCGCAAGAACCGCAGCGAAAAAGAATTCCAACACGGTTTCCGGGTGTGGTGCCTGGTTGCTGGTCTGTTGTTTGAGAACTCAATAGTGTGCCATGTTTGTTGATACCGAATGTTTTTTCGGTTGATGGGTTGTTGCTG
>NZ_JBNAFK010000020.1:0-19079 GCF_049716185.1 Kocuria sp. CH-021
CTCGTCGTCATGCAGGCACTGTGGACCGTTCCCAGGCAGGTGGGCAACGACCGATCAGGTTTTGAGACCAGGTCTAAGTGCACCAGCCCGTTGGCTGCGTCGGCGTGGCCGGCCTCGATGAGCTCGTGGTAGAACATCTTCGGTCCCACCACTACCGCAGTGACCGCCACGATGATCAGCCCGACGGCCAGCACCGCAGTCTGGGCCAGCATCAACCGCACCGTCAACGGACTCCAGGACCAGCGTCGGTCTGTCGCCGTGATGGTGCTCATCGCCCGGTGCCTATCCGGTAGCCGATCCCGCGGAGGGTGTGAATGAACCGCGGGCTGGCGGCCTCGTCGCCGAGTTTCTTGCGGATCCGCCCGATGTGCACGTCCACCAGGTGCTCGTCCCCGGTCCAGTGCGTGTCCCAGACCATCTCCACCAGCTGCCGGCGCGACAGCACCAGTTGCGGGTTGGCCGCCAGGCACAGGAGCAGGTCGAACTCGATCCGGGTCAGCGACACCGGCTCCCCGCCCAGATGCACCTGGCGGGAGGACTCATCCACCACCAGGTTCCCGATCACCAGCGCTTGCCCACCGTGTTGTGAGGTCCCAGCGGATTCGACGCTTCGAGCCCGGGCCCGACGCAGCATGGCCTGCACCCGGGCCACGAGCTCACGTGGGCTGAAGGGCTTGGTCACGTAGTCGTCAGCACCCATGGACAGGCCCACGATCTTGTCGACCTCGTCGTCGCGGGCGGTGAGCATCAGCACGTGGCAGTCCGAGAAGGTCCGCACCTGACGGCACACCTCGATCCCGTCGATGCCGGGCAATCCGAGATCGAGCACCAGCACGTCCGGGTCGAAGTCGCCTACGGCGGTGACGGCCCCGAGGCCGTCGTGGCGCACCGCCACCTCCAGCCCGGCCTTGCGCAGGTATCCCTCGATCAGCTGCGCCAGATCGATTTCATCGTCGACCACCAGAATCCGTCCGGTCAGCGGCGGGGGCATAAGGGCTCCTTGATCAGTGGAGGGAATCCTGTAGGCGGGCTGCGACACTGCACGACCAGCGCCGGGTCTGAGGCAACCAGGCAACCAGAGGCGCGGAGAGGCGGAGTGGTTCGACACCGGGCCGCTCAGCTGGTCGTCGTCCCACCAGCGGTGCCGGCCAGGCGAGGGGAAGGGCCGCCCTCCCAGGAATCGTTCACAAACGCTCATCCATGCAAATAATTGCACATTAGGGGACAGGGCGGCACGGAAGTGGGGGCATTCAAGGAAAGTCAAGGATTGCTAACGTGAATGTTGGCGAGTATTCGGGGAAACACGGGCTGGTGTTCCCGAATGCTGCGCCCACGGGACGGTGTCCCGTGCGCCAATCAGGATCTGGGGGATCCCACGGCGGTAGGCCAACGTGCCGACCGACAAACGATGAGGCAGCAACTGCCGAACCAGTGGGGGAACACATGCTCAAGTACCAGACCCAGACGGACAGGCTGGGCAAGATCGAGATCCCGGTCAGCGGCATCCGAGTAACACCGATGGACACCAATGAGCTGCACCGGTGGATTGCGGCCACCTGGGAGGAGCGGCGCAAGACCGTGATCCTCGGCCACAATCTGCACAGTCTCTACACGTGGGAGGTCAACCCGACGTTCCGCGCCTTCTACGACAAGGCCGACGTGGTGCTGACGGATGGCTTTCCCATCCTCAAAATGGCTAAGTGGCAGTCCGGGCGGCCGCTCAGCGCCAGGCGACACCGTATCGGCACCATGGACTGGCTGCCCGGCCTGATCCGGAACACCCCGGTCCGGCGCGTGGCCGTCATCGGCGCGAGCCCCGAAAGCAACGCCGCCACGGTCGCTCTCCTCCGTGCGGAGGACCCCGAGCGCACGGTCGAGGGCTGGCCCGGCGAAGGGTGGGGCCCCACCCTCGAGGACCGCATCGTCGGAACCCTCCAGGAGTTCCAGCCGGACTTCGTCATCGTGGGCCTGGGCATGCCGCTGCAGGAGGAATTCCTGAGCCGGCACTGGGAGGAGCTGCCCACGGCGATCTACGCCGCCGTCGGCGGGGTGATCGACCAGTACTCCGGTATCCAGAAATCCGCCCCGCGCTGGCTCGGGCCCATGGGTCTGGAATGGGCCTACCGGCTGGCCACCCAGCCGCGGCGGCTGGGCCACCGGTATCTCGTCGAGCCGTGGATCCTCGCCTACCTCCTGGCGGCCAAGGCCGTCCGGCAGGGCACTGCGGGGGCGGATGCCAGCTCCTGAGCGACCGTGAGCGGTGGGCCGAGACTTTCCGTCCTGGCCCACCGCCTCGTGTCGGAGCGCATCAACAACGCTGCGGGTCAGCGCAACTCGTCCGCGGACCGCAGCGGGGCCTAGGTTCCGCTCCGGACCGCGGCGGGCGTCTCCAGGGCGTCCAGCATCGCGTCCTCCTCACCCTCCCACGGGGAACGGAAGCGCCGCCGCTGGGACTTCGCTGGGGCCTGTGCCGTAGAGCGTCTGCGCCGGTCCGGCTGCGAGGGGCTCAGCTCTTGCGGCGGCGACGGGATACCACGGCCAGAAGCCCGATCACGACCAGGGCCAGCGCCACTACGGTGGCGCCGACGGCCCATCCGGTGAGATCCCCGGAGTTCTCCGGTGCGGCCGCGTCCTGGGCTTGGGCGGAGCTGTCGGCACCGTCACCGGCCGGGGCCTCGGTCGGGGTGTTGCTGAGGCTGGGGGCCGCGGTGGTGGTGTCCGCGCCGTCGCCGACCTCGTAGGTGTAGGTGCCTTCGATGGGGTGGCCGTCGCTGGAGACCACCCGCCAGACCACCTGGTAGGTCCCTTCCTCGGACCCGGTCTCGGCCAGGGGCTGGACCACTTGGGAACCGTCGCGCTCGAGCGGGCCCTCGGTCACGGACTGCCCGTCGGGGCCGGTCACCAGCACCTGGTGGCCGATGTCCATGATCTCCCCGCTGTAGGAGAGCTCGATCTGTTCGGGGGCGGTCTCCAGCACGGCATTCTGCTCGGGGGAGGTGCTCAGCACCTCGTCATGGGCGGCGGCGGGGGCCAGTCCCAGGGCGGTCAGGGCGCCTACCGCGCTCACAGTGGCGGCGGTACGGCGCAGAGCAGAAGTAATGGTCAGCATGGCAGAGGGGTCCCTTCGAGGGGCAATGAGTGAGTGGGTCAGACAGAGCCGCCGAGCCGATGATCGGAGGCGGCCGTGAGGGAGTCGTCGAGCCTGCTGTCCGAACCCATGACCACGGCCGGGCCCAACAAGGGTGGTGGTGTTCAGCCGGCGGGCGACCGGGTGAGCCCGGTCGGGAGCGGAAGATTCCGACGACGAGCTGCCGGTGGTCCGCGGTAGGAGCGCACCGGTTGCAGCAGCGACTGATCCGTCAGTGCGTGCGGGCGCCCCTGTGGGACAGGTCGGGGCCGGTGCACCACGACCGGGGCGGACAGGACTCGCCACAGCCGGCGCACGCGTATCCGCAGGGCGTCGAGCAGGCCCACGAGGGCCACTTCGCCGTGGCGCAGGAACGCGTAGGTGGCCGCGGCGGCCAGCACGTGGAAGACCAGCATGCCGGTGCCACCATGCACCGCGTGAGCCTGGGCCTGGAGCACCAGGGACGGTCCGACGGGCGGTGAGCTCACCACCGTGTGGTGGGTGGTATCAACCACGGTCGCCACGGATCCGGCGACGGTGAAGAGCAGGTGGAAGACGCCCTGACTGACCAGCACGCCGGCGAGCAACGAGGAGCGGGAGAGGACCCGGCCGGCCAGCGCCATGCACACCGGCCCGGACAGCGCCAGGGACAGCAACACCAACAACACCGGAGGGACCTGACCGCCGGCGGCCAGGTGAGAGGCGGCGGCGAAGGCCGTGGCCATCCCGGCTCCGGCCCACCCGCGGGCAAGACGGTGCGCCCGTGCGTTCACGCCTCCACCCCCCTCAATTCATCAGCCGCCCGAGGCGGCGATCCCATTATGTGCGGGCACTCGAGAGCCCCACCACATCGACAGGCCGTGGCGGCAGCTGCCGGCCGGGTCGACACCGCGGTGCGTCGTCTCTTCTCTGTTGTCAGGCCACCATGAAGGTCATGGCCTCCTTGCATGGTCCTGGCTCAGGTGCGCCTCGTGGACTCGTCCCGCTCGGCGAGTCCGGCCATCATCGCGTTGTAGGCCTTGAGCTCGGCATCATCGGTGCGGTCCGCCTGGCGGTCCACGCGACGGTTTTCCTTCTTGCCTTCGATCGCCCACATGATCGCCACGACCACGGCGACGACGACGGTGGGGAACTCTCCGATCCCCCACATCAGGGCCCCACCGAACTGCTGGTCCTCGATCGGGCTACGGCCCCAATCCCGGCCCATGTTCGCGAACCACCACGCTTGCAGCAGGGTGTCGGAGCCCATCAGGGCCACCCCGACGAAGGCGTGGTAGACCATCGTGGCCAGCAGCAGGATCAGGCGCATCATGTGGCCGGGACGGTGCGGGATCGGGTCGATGCCGATCAGCACGAGCATGAACAGGTACCCGGTGATCAGGAAGTGGGTGATCATGAACACGTGCCCCACGTGGTACTGCAGGGTGAATCCGAACAGTGGGGTGAAGTAGAAGATCACGATCGAGGCCGCGAAGTTCACCCCGGCGAAGATCGGGTGCGTCACGATCTTGGAGAACGGGGAGTGCACCAGGGCCAGGATCCACTCGCGCGGCCCGCGGGAACCGTCCTGGCGGGGCTCCAGGGCCTTGAGCACCAGCGTCACCGGCGCCCCCAGGACGAGGAAGATCGGCACCACCATGGTCAACATCATGTGCTCGACCATGTGTGCGGAGAACAGCACCAGGCCGTAGACGGCGACCCCGCCGGAGGTGACGTAGAACAGCACCGCCAGCCCGGTCAGCCAGGAGAGGCTGCGCAGCACCGACCAGGAGTCCCCGCGGCGGCGGACCTGTACGAACGCCCACAGGTAGAGGGCGGCGAGGACGACCACCACCGCCAACCACAGCGGGTCCACCCGCCAGGTGGTGAACCAGGAGGCGGCGGTGGGCTGGGGAGGCAACGG
The DNA here is from genome assembly GCF_049716185.1 of Kocuria sp. CH-021. Taxonomy (NCBI): domain Bacteria; kingdom Bacillati; phylum Actinomycetota; class Actinomycetes; order Micrococcales; family Micrococcaceae; genus Kocuria; species Kocuria sp. CH-021. The sequence continues at coordinate 5,031 of NZ_JBNAFK010000020.1, forward strand.
GTACCAGGTGAGGATCTCTGCCGGGGTGGCATCCGGGGCGATCTCCTCGGGCACCGGTGGGGCGGTGCGGGACAGGGCTACGGCCACGCCCATGACCGCACCCATGACCAGCACCTCCCCGGCCACCAGCTGCCACACCGCGCGCCGGGCGGTGAGACGGCCGGCCTCCAGGGCCGGGATCAGCCACCGGCGGTGAGCCAGCCCCGCCAGGCCCAGCCCCAGGGTCAGGGCGGCCTTGAGGAGCACCAGCTGCCCGTACGGGCTGAACAGCTGTTCCCAGGATCCGATGCGCACCGCCGCATTGATGGTCCCGGAAAGAAACACCAAGAAGAAGGCGCCGAAGGCAACCGTGGAGAAGCGCCGCAGCACCACGGCGGCCATCGGCACCTGACGCCGAACACCAGCGCCGCGGCCGGCCCCTGCCGGCAGGCTGCCGGTGCCGGCAGCTGATCCGCTCAGTTGCGGGGAGAGCCAGGCGAGCACCACCAGCCCACCGGTCCACAAGCACACGCCCAACAGGTGCAGGCCCAAGGAGTTCACCGCACCCATATGGTCCGCGCCGGCGGAGGAGTGACCGGTCAGGGCCATCGCCACCAGGGCCGTGCACGCCAGGCCGAAGGTGAGCAACAGCCCCATCAGGGCCCGGACGCCGAAGACCAGGGTGGTGACCACGGCAGCGGCCACCACGGTCGCCGCCTGCGCCTGCCCCAGGGAAAGATCCGTGGCGTAGTACAGCAGCTGCTGCGCGTAGGCCTCGTCCCCGCCCACCGGCACCCCCGCCACATCGGAATAGGACAGCACCAGCACCACCACGGCAGCCACCGTCCACACCACCGACGCCACCTCGGCCAGACCCATCGTGGCCGTGAACAGCGGGTGCTCCGCCTCCTGGCCCTCGTTCCGCTCGTCGGCGCGGCGGCGGAACCCACCACGTGTTTTCGGCACGACGCCCAGAGCGAAGAGCAGGGAACCCAGCACCACGACCAAGGCGCTGTTGTGCACCACCTCGACCACGGGCAGACCCCAGCGCACCAGCGCCCCCGGATCCGCCGCCAGACGAGCGGCCCCCGAGCCGCTGTAGAACATCGCCAGAATCAACACCACCAAGGCCACCACCACGGCAACAGCGAGCTGCCACGGCCTCACCCCGGGACCGCCCAGCCTGCCCCGCCCGGGGTGCGCCTGCCCGGTGTGCTCGGGCGTTCTCGTACTCATGAGCTGATCTCCTTCACCCGCCGCTGAAGAAGGGGAGGCGGGTTGCCTCCATTGTCCCTGCCGGCCACCCCACCCCAGCCCCACAGGATCGACCCCGCCCCTCCGCAGGTCTCAGCGACGGCCTCCTGGGCTGCGCCGGGAATCTCACCGCCTCATACGCGGCGTCTGGGTGGCTCGGGGGCCAGTGGGTGGCCAGCAACTTTTCCAGGTACTGGATCTCGGACCGCTGGCTGGTGACGATCGACTACGCCAAGGAGGTCACGGCTGGATCCTCCGTGCACCCCGGGATGGCGGCAGCCACGCCGGGGCCGGCCTGGTGGTGGGGGGTCATCAGCTACAGGTCCCGTCTCCGGTCTCTGGCCCCTCCACGTTTCCTCGAGTTTGGCGAGCTGCTGGGGGGTGCCCAGCATCGCCGCACCTTTTCGTGAGGCGGCCGGGGCGAACCCGGGAGGCCCACCGTGGCCGCCGTCCTCGATTACCCATGCCATGGCCGGCTGGGTCGAGACCGAGGCGCTAGTCCCCGCACCGAAAGCCACCCGCCCATCTGCCTGGCCTGTTGTTGGTGGGTGCCGGCCATAACGGACTGGACACGCAAGAAGGGCGTGCCCATCCACGAAAGGATGGTTCACGCCCTCAGCCCAGGAGCTCTCCGCCGCGCACAGTCTGCACTGCGCACAGCGGTTTCCGCAGTGCCCCCTAGCTCCTGACATCGCCCCAGGTGGGGAGCAATGTCCATCTAGATACGTCCCCGGTCCTTGGCGGGACCAACGCCAGTCTTGCCCTCCTATTTTACTTCTCCCTTCCGATCGCGAGCTACGGTCATGCCCCTAACGGTTTGAACCAGCTCGTTCTAGAACCGGCAGAGAGTGGTGTCACCCGGGTCTTCCGAGCCCAAGAGGATCCGCATGACTCGACAGGACTTCGTGCGCCAGCGTCAGGCGACCCACCGTCTGGCGGTGCTGCGCCAGGGGGGAGGAGGTCTGGTCGGACGGAATGCTGGACAACTCCACACCGGACCCACGGGTCTCACACCGCGTCGACAACCTGGTGGGACAGTAAGTTTCGTCGCGCCGTATGACAGGCCTTCGGGTTGGCCCGTGTGCACCCCTGGGTGTACCTGGGAAATCAACCTCCGGATGGACGTTGCGCAACGACCTGGCCGACATGCTTTAGATGTCGGCCCACCAAGAATTAGTCCCCACATCGGGGGCAGGGACTCTGGCACACTCAATCCCCGCATCTCGCCAGGAGATCAAAATGTCTTCCATTCCCGCATCGTCCATGCCTACCGCCAAGCTCAGCAGCCGGCGTTACTTCTCCAAGGCCATGTTGTCCATGGCTTCACTCACCTTGGCCGCAGGCGGCCTCGCCACCCTCGGTGCACCGGCCCAAGCCGCGCCCACGCCGGCCACCCAGGTGCAGTCCGCCGCGGTGGAGACCCAGGGTCAGCAGCAGCAGAAGGGCTGTGATGTGGATGCTTACAAGCCGCATTACAAGAAGCATCAGGGGAAGCATTACGCCGCGTTCCCCTTCAAGGTCAAGTGCGACAAGGGCTACACCAAGGTGCAGGTGAAGCAGTACTACTACGCCGAGGACAAGCACGGTAATTCCCACGAGCACGGCAGCGACTACTACCAGTACAGCTTCAACCACCACGGCGGTGAAACCTGGGGCGGGGGGCAGTGGCGCCACTTCAATCACCACCAGGACAAGAAGGTGTACCACGTGGTCAAGTACCGCTACTGGGATGGTCACGGCTGGTCGGACTGGTACAAGGACGTGAGCCACAAGACCGATTTCGGGCACTGATCGCGCTGTGGAGGGGGCCAGCCAACTTGTGGCTGGCCCCCTCCTTTGACGTCGGTGAGGTTCCCATCCGCCCGCCGTCGTGGCGGGTGACAGCACCCCGCAGTATTCCTCTTGCACCACTGGATGCAGTTCTTGGGCAGCAGACCCGTGGCCTCCAGGTCCTCGACGGGGAGGCTCCCGACGTGCCGGGTATCGATGGACACTCCTCACTTGTCGCCCATCACAAGACGTCTCTGGGTGGGACTGTGACCGGGCCGAACCACAAACCCCAGATCGGACGGGATCTGCTCCTCACGAGGATGGACCAGCCGGTCCGCGGGATCGCTGTCATGAGAGGGTTGCAGCATGTCTTTTCCTGCGTCCCCCGGCGTTTTCCCACCCGATGAACCCCGCAGCGCCCAGGGATCCTCCCCAGACGCACCCGAGGTCGGGGACCTTCCCGCGAAGGCTGCCCCTGGGGCGGTCCTGTACGAGGAGAGGCTGTCTACCGCGTGGTGGATGTGGTTGCTCGTGCTCTTCGCGGGACTGGTGGGTCTCCTCGCCCTGGCCCCGATCAACATGTGGGTCGGGGCGGCGGTCGGGGCTGTGGTCGCCGGCGGCACCGCTGTGGCGTTGATCGCCTCGAACACCGGGATCGTGATCACCGGGGAGTCGTTGCAGGTGGGGCGCGCCCGCATCGAGCGCCGGTTTGTGGGCGAGGCCGAAGCATTTCGCGGCAGCGCCGTACAACGGGTGCGGGGCCCCGAGCTTGACGCCCGCGCCTACATGAACTTCCGCGTCTCCGTGGGGCCGGTGGTGCGCATCCAGATCACCGATCCCGTGGACCCCACCCCTTATTGGTTGACCTCGACCCGTCATCCGGAGCGCATCGTCGAGGTTCTCTCCGCCGGCTGAGCTCGGAACCCGTCGGGGGATTCTCCGGTGACCAGCTCTCAGAGGCTCCGCTGAGTGTTGAGGGGTGGGGTGGGCGTCACCCAGATGGCCTCGGCTTCCACCGGTGCCAGATCGATCGCGGCGTGGTGGTTCCCCAGCACACCGGTGGTTCCGCTGGCTCCCTGGGCGATGACGCGAAAAGGCCCGCCTGGCACGAGACCGGAGTCGCGGAACCGGGTCAGGCGTTGCGGGTCGGCATCGGAGAGGCGAACGATCTCGTATCGTCCGGGCCTCGCCTGGGTGAGCCGGGTGGTGTTGAGCGGGCGGCAGGTGCGTCCCTGCGCGGTGGGGATCGGATCCCCGTGCGGATCGGCCGTGGGGTGACCCAGCTGGGCGTCGATGCGCTCGATCATGGCGTCGGAGGCGGCGTGTTCCAGCCGTTCCGCCTCATCATGAACCTCCTCCCACGGATACCCCAGCGTGGTCACGAGGAAGGTCTCCAGCAACCGGTGCCGGCGCACCATGGCGATGGCGTGCTGCTCGCCCAGGGCAGTGAGGGTGACCGGCTTGTAGGGCTGGTACTCGACGAGTCCCTGGGTGGCCAGGCGTTTGACGGTGTCGGTGACGTTGGGGGCGGTGGTGCCCATGCGCTCGGCCAGGCCCTTGGTCGTGATCGGTGGGTCTCCCCATTCGGTGGCCGACCAGATGGCCTTGAGGTAGTCCTGGGCGACCGGGGTGATCTCGCTCAAGTCCATGGGTCCACGCTACCGGGCATGACTGGCACTCAGCCTGCCCCGATGGCGGTCAGCGTGATCAGAGCCAGGTTCAAGCTCACGATCAGGGCCACGACCACCCAGGCGATCACGGTCAAAACCTTTTTGTTGACGAAGCTCCCCATCAGGGCGCGGCTGCTGCTCAGGCGCACCAGAGGGATCAGGGCGAAAGGAATACCCAGGCTCAGCAGCACCTGGGACAGCACCAGCGCCCAGGTCGGATCCACTCCGGCGGCGATGATGATCAGGGCCGGGATCAGGGTGACGACCCGGCGGGTGAGCACGGGGATGCGCAGGTGCAGCAGCCCGCCCATGATCGTGGCCCCGGCGTAGCACCCCACCGAGGTGGAGGCCAGACCCGAGGCCAGCAGGCCGATGCCGAAGACGATTCCGATACCCGGTCCCAGGGCGGCGGTGATCGCCGCGTGGGCGCCTTCGATGCTGTCGGTGCCGGGTACCCCGGCGAGGTTGCCGGCGGCCAGCAGCAGCATCGCGATGTTCACCGACCCCGCCACCAGCAGGGACAGCAGCACATCCCAGCGGGTCGCGCTCAGCAGGCGGGGCAGGGCCTCCCGGGGCGGCGGGTGGCCGTGACGGTCCCGGGCCAGGGCGGAGTGGGCGTAGATGGCGTGGGGCATCACGGTGGCCCCGAGCATGCTCGCGGCCAGCAGCACCGTCTGGGTGCCTTCGAACCTCGGGACGATCCCGGCGATGGCCTGGTCCCAAGAGACGGGGCCGAAGAACAGGCCGGTGACGAAGCCGATGGTGATGATCACCAGCAGCCCGGTGATCACGAACTCGAAGTGGCGGGGCCCGTGGCGGCTCTGAATGGCCAGCAGCAGCATCGAGACCGCCCCGATGATCACCCCACCGGCCAACAGTGGGATGCCGAAAAGGATGTGCAGGGCGATCGCCCCGCCGATGACCTCGGCCAGATCGGTGGCCGCGGCCACGCACTCGGCCTGCACCCAGTAGGCCAGCCGCCGGCCTCGGGGCAGGCGGTCGCCCAGCAGCTCGGGCAGGGACCGCCCGGTCACCAGCCCGACCTTGGCCGAGAGGTACTGGATGAGCACGGCCATGATGTTGGCGGCCACCAGCACCCACACCAGCAGGTACCCGTATTGAGCCCCGGCGGTGAGATTGGCCGCCACATTGCCCGGGTCCACATAGGCCACTGCGGCCACGAACGCCGGACCCAGCAGCCAGGGCAACGGTTGGCGGCGCACCCACCGCTCCCCGGGAGACGTGGTGGCAACACCTGTTGAGCCGGTGCGCCCGGACCTGGTCCTCATAGAAAGTTAAGCTATACGAACTTTCCGTCGCGGGGAATGGGTGCCCGGCCTCGAGGGCTTGCTCTTCACCCCTGAGAGTTCGCGGGCAGGAGGGGTTGGGTGCCTCGACGGCCGATGACAGCGGCATGGAATCCCGGGAGGCGGTGGCCTACCTTCCGGGGTGGGTGAACTGCCGGCCAGTGGTGGGGCCCTGGGTTCAGGGGGTCAGCTCGCCCAGGGGTGCGGGGCGGAGTCGTCCAAGGCCAGGTAAGAACCGGCCGACACGAGCGGCGTAGGAGGCGTAGGCCTGTCGGTGGGTGAGCAGTAGATAGGGCTCTTCGACGAGACGGACCTGCAGCTCCACCGCCACCAGCAGGCACAGCAGGGCTGCCGCGCTGACCATGGTGGGGACCAGGAGGGTCAGGCCGACCAGGGTGGTAAGCATCGCCGTGAAAATCGGATTGCGGACTACGGCGAAGGCCCCGGTGGTGACCAGCTCCGTTCGCTCGGTGGCGTCGACACCCACCCGCCAGGAGGCGCCCATGCCGGTCTGGGCGGCCAGTACACCGAGGAAACCCACCAAGGTGACGATCACCCCGGCCCAGGGGAAAGCCTGTGGGAGCCGGGGTGCGGTCATGGTGTCGGTGAGGGCCAGGACGGGTCCGGCCGCACCGAGTACCAGGGCGGCCGCGAACAAGACCCCGCCCCACCACTCGGGCGAGCCGGGCGCCCCACTCACCCCACGGAAGCCGCTGGAGCCGGTGCGGCGCCGGTGGATCCAAGACCGCACACCGAAGGCCGCCACCAAACCGGCCAGGTACAGACCCAGTGCCAGAGCCGGGGCCACCTCCGTCATCATCCTGGTCCCCCTTGATCGGACGGGCGCAATCACGCCCCGGGCCGGCACTGCTGAGGCGTCCTGGGGGGTACCCTCAGGTCACCCCTCCACAGTACACAAATGCGTGTACCGTAGGGGGATGATCACGGTGACCCACACTCACACTTCGGCGCTGTCCCGGTTGGGCCATGCACTTTCCGACGGGACCCGGACCCGGATCCTGCTGGCCCTGCGTGAGGCCCCGGCACGGCCCTCGGAACTGGCCCAGACCCTCGGTGTCTCCAAGCAAGTGATGTCCAACCAGCTGGGGTGCCTGCGAGGGTGCGGGCTGGTGACCTCCACCGCCGAGGGGCGCAGCACCTGGTACTCCCTGGCCGATCCCCGCCTGGGCGAGGCCCTGGGGGATCTGCTGGAGCTGGTCGTCACCGTGGACCCGACCTGCTGCTCCCCGGAAGGATGCACCTGCGTATGACCTCCCTGACCCTGGGCCCGAAGCCCATCACCGATGCCCGCCGGGCGGTCCTGCACCGGCGGGTGCGCTGGATCGTGGCCGCCACCATCACCTACAACGTGCTCGAAGCGATCATCGCCATCACCGCCGGGCGCGTTGCTTCATCGTCGGCGCTGATCGGCTTCGGGCTGGACTCCATCGTGGAGGTCCTCTCCGCGGCCGCGGTGGCCTGGCAGTTCGCCGCCCCTGACCCTCACCGCCGGGAGAAGGTCGCGATGCGGGTGATCGCGTTCTCCTTCTTCGGCCTGGCCGCCTTCGTCACCGTCGACGCGATCCGCACTCTGTTCGGGGCCGCCGAGCCAGAGCACTCCCCGGTGGGGATCGTGCTGGCGGCGGTGAGCCTGGTGATCATGCCCTTCCTGTCCTGGTTCGAACGCCGCACCGGGCGGGAACTGGGTTCGGCCTCGGCGGTGGCCGATTCTAAGCAGACCCTGCTGTGCACCTACCTTTCGGCGGTGCTGCTGGTGGGCCTGGTCCTCAACAGCACCTTGGGCTGGTCCTGGGCCGACCCGGTGGCCGCCCTGGTGATCGCCGCGGTGGCGGTCAAGGAGGGTCTGGAGGCCTGGCGCGGGGACGCCTGCTGCTCCCCGGTGGCCGTGCTGTTGGATGAGGACGGCGACGGGTTCGCCGACGGGTGCAACTCCGGCTGCGCCTGCTGCACCCACTGAGCTCCTGAGCCGTGAGAACGTGTAGGCCAGTGACGAGAAGAGTGAGGCAGGTCCCGCGTGGGTGAGCACAACCATTCCCACACCGCCACCGGGCGGCGGGGCAAGCTGGCGGTCGTCTTCGCGATCACCGCCACGATCATGGTCGCCGAGATCATCGGTGCTTTGATTTCCGGGAGTCTGGCGTTGCTGGCCGATGCCGGGCACATGTTCACCGACTCGGCCGGACTGCTCATCGCCCTGACCGCCGCGACCCTGGCGTTGAAGCCGGCCACGGACAAACGCACCTGGGGGTACAAGCGCGCCGAAATCGTCGCCGCGGCCGCCCAGGCCTCAGTGTTGCTGGCCGTGGGCGGATTCATCGCCGTCGAAGGGGTGCGCCGGCTGCTGGAGCCCCCGGAGGTCGAGTCCTCGGCGATGCTGTGGTTCGGGGTGATCGGTTTGGTCGGCAACATCATCGGGTTGGTCATCCTGGCCTCGGGCCGGGGGGAGAACCTGAACATGAAGGCCGCGTTCCTAGAGGTGGCCAACGACGCCCTGGGCTCGGTGGCGGTGATCGTCTCCGCGATCGTCATCGCCACCACCGGCTGGACCCGGGCGGATGCGATCGTGTCCCTGCTCATCGCCGCCCTGATCGTGCCCCGGGCCCTGATCCTGCTACGTGACACCATCGAGGTGCTCATGGAGACCACCCCGAAGGGCCTGGACCTGGAGGAAGTGCGCACCCGCCTGGAAGACCTCCCGCACGTGCTCAGCGTCCACGACCTGCACGCCTCACGCATCGACTCCGACACCCCGGTGCTTTCGGCCCACGTCACCATCCACGACGGCTGCCTGACTGCTGAGCACGCCGGCGTCGTGCTGGCAGACCTGCAGGCCTGCGTGGCCCGTGACTTCCACGTGGCCATCGAGCATTCCACCTTCCAGATCGAACCGGCCTCCCACCGCCGGGACGAGAACCTCCACCACTAGCACCCCTCCACCCCCGGTAAGCCCTGCTGCCCGAGACCGAACGGAAACCCCTGTGAGCACTCCCACCAGCACGTCCACCCCACGGCAGAAGCCCTCGAAAGCCAAGATCATCGTGTGGGTCCTCCTGGCCGTCGTCGTGGCAGCCGTGACCATCCCGATCCTCATCGCCCGCGCCAACTCCACCCCGGCCGTGCCCGAGGGCGCGGGACAGGTCGTGCGCGAGAACAGCCGGGTGCTCTCGAAAGCCCCGAACGAACAAGCCGTGCTGGTGGAATTCCTGGACTACGAGTGTGAGTCCTGCCGGGCCGCCTACCCCTTCATCGAGGAGTTGCGCGCCGAGTACGCCGACACCGTCACCTTCGTCCACCGTTACTTCCCGCTGCCGGGCCACCGCAACTCCATGAACGCCGCCCTCGCCGTGGAGGCCGCCGCCCAGCAGGGACAGTACGAGGCGATGTACCAGCGCATGTACGAGACCCAGGCCGAATGGGGGGAGTCGGGGCAGGACCAGAGCGCGGTCTTCCGCGGCTTCGCCGAGGACCTCGGCCTGGACATGGCCGCCTTCGATGCCGCGGTGGCTGATCCGGCCACCGAGGAACGCATCAAGGTCGATGTCGCCGACGGTGAAGCCCTGGGCGTGGGCGGCACCCCGACGTTCTACCTTGATGGGGAAGTGCTCAACCCCGAGTCCCTGGAAGCCTTCCGGGACGCCGTCGAGACCGCAGCCACCGACTGACCCACCCCGCCCAGCGATCGCCACCTGCCCGCACCCTCAAGGGAAACCGTCATGACCCACCCCGCCACCGTCGACCGCTCCCACAGCGCCGGCCCAGCCACCGAGACGCACCTGCCCGGCTTCGCCCAGCACCGCCCGTTCGCGCTCCTGCTGTTGGCAACCGGGGTGATCGGCTGGATCGCCTCGGGCATCCTGGTGCTCGAGCGTCTGGAGCTCTACCGCGATCCGAACCACGTCACCAGTTGCGACATCAACCCCTGGGTGTCCTGCGGGCAGGTGATGGGCACCTGGCAGTCGGAGCTGTTCGGCTTCCCCAACCCGCTGATCGGCATCGTCGCCTTCGCCGTGGTCATCACCACCGCCATGGCGGCCCTCTCGGGGGCCCGGTTCGGGCGCTGGTACTGGATCGGCCTGCAGGCTGGGGTCACGGCCGGGGCGGTGTTCGCCATCTGGCTGTGGTCCCAGGCGCTGTTCTCCATCTACATCCTGTGCCTGTACTGCATGATCGTGTGGGCGGCGATGATCCCGCTGACCATCCTGCTCACCGTGCGCAACCTCGTCCACGGCATCATCCCCGCCCCACCCGGCCTCGTCCGCTTCGCCGCCGAGTGGGCCTGGACCCTGGTGGCCATCACCTACGTGGCCGTGGCCGCTTCGGTGTTCTTCCGCTTCTTCACCGCCTTCACCGGCCTCTGACCCACTCCTGAACGATCTTGGCCATGGCGCCCCTTCAGTGGGCCATGGCCAAGGTCCCCAGCCCAGCGATCAGGTGACTGCCCGTTGGATCTTGCCGCGGCACCTGCTGCTGGACGGCATCGAACAACAGCCGAGGATCCCTGCTATGGCAGGGACCCCCGGCTGTCCCCGGTGAGGTCGAACATCCAGTGGCACGACGCCCTGCCGCTTCGGCAGATGGTCTCAATGGTCCTTTCGGGGTGGTCACCGGGCGCAGATGATGGCGATGGCCAAGGTGGCGATGGTGGTTGCGGTGCGGTCGTAGCGCACGGCCAGGCGAGGGAAGGCCAGTAGTCAGAAAATGGTGCGTTCCACGACCCAGCGGTGCCGCCCGGGGCGTTCGCTGGAATCCACCCCGACGCGGGCGATCCGTGTGGCGCTCCTATGTCGGCGCAGGCAGCGGTGCACTCTCGTGTTGTCGTAGGCCTTGGCCGTGGTAAGTTGTCCGGCCGGCGCCGTGGGCGTCCCCGGACGTGACCCCCGTCAGCCGGGCACCCCCGCCAGTGTTGACCCTGCTCATCGGAGGATCCCCGTGTTGACTTCGAAGCCGCGTGTATAGCTTTCCTCAAGACAGCGTGAAGATTTCCTACAGCATGCTCTCTGGCGCCTCTACGGGCTGTTCCTCCCGGCCAATAAGGGCATAATTTGCGATTGAGAACACCCCGTTCTCATCACCCCGTGCACGGGCGTTAGGGTGCCCCAGTCTTTGCTCCCCTTGGGCTGGGGCACCCGTCGATGATGGGGAGAAGTGACGTAGCCCGGACCGGAGAATCCGACGGGCTCGGGACTGGCTCGTGGGCCCTCCATGGGCAATCCGAGGGCAAGACCCCCGCACCCTCCCTGGAAAACATCATCATCCTGGTGCTCTTGCTGATCATCATGCCGGTGCTGGCCGCGGCCCAGAAGAAGGCCGGCACGGCCCTGGGGGAGAACCTGATCCCGCCAGGCGCCACCGCGACCAAGACCTGCGTGCTACGGTCCCTCTCCGCCCTGGCCAGGCCGATCATCTTCGCGCTGATCGGCGCGTCGTGGGTAGACCCGGTGGCCGGGTTTATCACCGCCGCCGTCGCCCTCCCCGAGGGCCAGGAGACCCGGGAGGACGACGCCGAGGTAACGCCTGATGGACACCCGTTCCCCACGGTGGTCACGATCACCACGCAAGGTTGAGGGGCTTTGTGTCTGGCAGGGCCCTCAAAGCTGTCCCCGGCGAAGTTGCGCATACAGGACACAGCGCCCACCGCTTTACATCTGGTCAGCTATTGGCCACTTCCGCGAGGCGATGTTGCCGCAGGGGCCCCGGGCCCGGGGGAGATACATTGCCAGGACGCTGACGGCCTGGCCGGGTCAGTCCGGATGGCGCCCCGTCACGGCCGCGGCGTGCGGGTCCTCTGCGCCGAGGGAGGAAACCCGTCTGTCGGGCCGGTCGCGGGGATCGAGCCACGCCTTGGCCCGCAGGGCGGGCTTCTCGACGAGCCTCCAGGACAGCAGCGCCAGGGGCGCCGTCAGCAGGAGGACGAGGACGGAGTTGACGGCGATCCCCCACGACGCGGTGCCGAGCAGCACGAGGAGCTGCTGCACCGGATACGCGTAGATGTAGACGCCGTAGGAGAGGTCCGTGCGGGTGGTCCAGTTGCGAGAGGGGGCGGCGCCGAGGCCCAGGAGCAGCAGGGCGAGCGGCAGCTGCCCGTAGAGGTCCGCCCAGCCCTGGTCCGTCAGGACGGCGTAAACGACGGCCGCCCCCGCGGTGTGCATCCAGGTGGGGCGCCACGTCCCCGCCCAGGCCCAGACCGCCGCGCCCGCCAGGAAGTAGCCCACCAGCCGGGCGCCGCTGAGATAGATGCCGGTCGTGACGTCCAGCGGGCCCTCGAGCAGGGGGCGGAGGACGAGCACGACGAGGAACATCCCCGGGAGCACCCACCGGGCGTGCCGTGCCGCGACGGCGAAGCTGAGGATGAGGCCGATCGCCACGTAGGCCAGCGCCTCGTAGAACAGCGTCCAGAGCGAGCCGTTCCAGGAGTCCGGGGCCGGAACCGCGGTCAGGGTCCCGTCGATGCCCCACTGCGACATCTTCAGGTCGGCGTTGCCCAGCACGAAGCCGGCGGCGGAGGCGAAGTCGAACGGCCTGCCCTCGATCGCAGCCGCGATCGGCGCGAAGACGATGGCCACCACGAGCAGGCTCACCAGGAAGGCGGGGTAGATGCGCAGAAACCGTCGCCAGAGGTACGGCACGAGCCGGGTCCGGACCCTGCTCTCGGCGATGAGGTAGCCGCTGAGGACGAAGAAGCCGTTGACGGCCACGTCGGAGAGGAAAACGAGGCTCGGGCCGTCCGCGCCGGTCAGCGGCCAGGCGTGGCCCAGGATGACCACAGACGCCAGGACCAGACGGATGGCGTTGAGACGGTTGTGGCGATCGCCCAGGCGTTCTTGGAGAGTCGTGGCCACGGCAGCTGCCTTCCGGAAGTGTGCGGACAGCGCGGCCGGTCTGGCCTGCTGCAGGATGTAGGTCGGTCCGCCGGGCGCAGGAACAGATGTGACGACGGGCCCCCTCCCATCCGAGCACGAGTTTAGTTATGCAAATACATGCTTGTGTGCTGTGCCGCACAAGTGGGGACGACTCTCCGGGCAGGCGCGGCGCACCGGCCGTCACGGAAGGCCCCTGCGGCCGCGACACTGACGCTCAGCCGAGCACCGTGAACCCGCTCCGATTCAAGGACCTGGGGATGCAACTGCGGTTTCACTGCGCCGTTTCACCCGCTGACTTTCCTTTCCCATCTCCCCCTGGGATGACAGGACACCTAAAGGTTTTGCGCTTTACATATGGCCGGTTACAGGCGGTCTACGTTGCTGTGGAGGTTCCTACAAAACACGGTGGGCAGAACTTCAGCTACCTATTCGACCGGAGCCGACAAACGATTGTGTTCATTTTGGCCTCCCCGGGCCTAGGGAGATCGCTTCATTGAACCGCCCGGCTCTCCAGTAAGCAGAGGCTAGGTTGGTGTGGGAGGCCAAGGTGTAGGGGTGGTCGGGGCCCAAGATGCGCTGGCAATCGGCGAGTACCGCTTCATGCGCAGCGATGGCCTCCTGCATCCGCCCGGCGTTTAGGTACGCAAGAGCCAGACTGTTGCGGGCGGTCAAGGTATGGGGGTGGTTGGGGCCCAGAATGCGCTGGCAGTCGTCGAGTACCGCTTCATGCTCCTTGACTGCCTCGTCGACCCGTCCAGCTTCCTGATAGGCCAAGGCGAGCGTGCCGCGGGTGATCAGGGTTTGGGGGTGGTTGGGGCCCAGGATGCGCTGGCAGTCGTCGAGTACCGCTTCATGCGCAGCGATGGCTTTCTGCAGCTGCCCGGCTTCACGGTAGGCCAAGGCAATATTGTTGCGGATAGTCAAAGCTTGAGGGTGGTTGGGGCCCAGGATGCGCTGGCAGTCGTCGAGTACCGCCTTGTATTCAGCGATCGCTTCCTGGGGGCGTCCAGCCTCGAGATATGCGCCAGCGAGGTTGCCGCGGGAGGGCAGAGTGTCGGGATGATCGAGGCCCAGCACACGCTGGCAGGCGTCGAGCTCCGCTTCGTACTCGGTGATCGCCTCGTCGATCCGCCCGGCGCATTGGTAGGCGTAGGCCAGATTATGGCGGATGGTCAGGGAGTGGGGGTG
>NZ_JBNAFK010000020.1:19176-68954 GCF_049716185.1 Kocuria sp. CH-021
GTGGTCAGGGCCCAGGACTCGCTGGCAGTCGTTGAGTACCGCTTCGTGCTCGGCGATGGCTTCCTGCAGCCGCCCGGCGCTTTGGTAGGCGTAAGCAAGGAAGTTGCGGGTGATCAGGGTGTCGGGGTGGTCAGGGCCCAGGACTCGCTGGCAGTCGTTGAGTACCGCTTCGTGCTCGGCGATGGCTTCCTGCAGCCGCCCGGCCTCCCGGTAGGCCAAGGCAAGATTGTTGCGGGTGATCAGGGCTGGAGGATGGTCGGGGCCTAGGTCGCGCTGGTAGGTGTCGAGTACCGCTTCGTATTGGATGATCGCCTCGTCGAGCTGCCCGGTACTTTGGTAGGCGTAGGCCAGATTATTGCGGATGGCCAGGGTCACGGGACACTCAGGGCCGAGTTGTTCTGTGGCATGGGTGAGCATCCATTGGAGGTGTTCGATGGCGTTGGTCGCCATCCCGGAGTTGAGCATGCTGCCTACAGCCCGGTGAAGCATGGGATGGGGGCCGTCGTGCCACCAGATGTCCTCGGGGGATGTCTTGATCAGGTGCTCTGCATTAGCCAAAAGCAGGGTTTTGGCTGGAATTTCCACGGTGTCCCAGACAGTCTCGAGCGAATCAGCTAAAGCAAGGCACTTTCCTTCTCTGCCATAAGTAGAGTCCGACTCGAGCACGGCACGTTGGGTCAGCATATGCATCCGGACGATCGCGACGTCACCTGGTTGATGCTCGATTAAAGACAGCGAATGGAGGTGCCGAAGTGCGGAGCGTACCTTCTTAGCCGTGACGGAAGGGACTGTTCCCTCTCGTGGGGTCAACCTGTCGGCAAGGTAAACCAACGACGGCTCCGCCAAAAAGGCCACGTCCGGTGCGCCGCCAGGGTCAGCGGCGGCCGCCAACTGCACGAGTCCAGATGCCAGGCCCACCGGGACGATGCCCTCGGTTTGTTCCATGGCCAACGACCAGGTGGTGGCGACCGTGCGCTCATACTCATCCGCCGGCAATCTTTCGGGAAACAGATCTTCCAAGCGATTGCTGCGGTCGGCGAAGTCCTTCCGGTAGTCCACGCAACTGGCGGCCTCATGGAGGACTACGGAGATGGCCTGGGCCAGCGCGACCGGGAGGAACCCGAGGTCCTCAGCAAGGCCCGTAGCGCCTTCTAATACGTTTGGGGTTGTGTCTTCCCCGTTCTGAACGGCTTCCTGTACTCGCCGCACCATGTAGGAGCGGGCTTCTTCAGGGGCGAATACCCCCAATTTCACCCTCGCGTCGGCTCCGGGGAGCACAGCGAGACTTTGCACGAACGTGGTCGCCAGGACCCGTCCACGACCTGTCGGCCACAGCCCTTTTAGTTCCGCCGGGGTGACCACATTGTCGAACACCACCAGCCAGGATCGATCGGTGGTGGACAGCCAGCTCAGAAACGCCTCAGCCTTCGTCTCTGCTTCAGAACTGTCCCACCCCGGGGCCTGCACCCGCTCCGCGGCTTCCATGAACGATGCCATCACAGATGCCCGAGAGTCGGCTCGCACCCACATCCGCAAATCTGTGCCCTCTGCTCCGGCCTCATGGAAAAGGCGGGCGGCCAACTGGGTTTTTCCCACACCGCTGGGGCCGGTAATCAGCACGGTGCAAGCACCATCGGTTCCCTGGGCCCGTGATGTGTCCTGCCATCGGGCGTGAACCTGTTCCCGCGCGTGGTGCCGCGGTTGAAAGCTGGCTGCCAGATTTGGTGGCTTGCCGATTTGGACCGGCCAGCTCACCGGCCGGGCCGGCATCACGACGTGGGCGTCACCGAGCACGGTGACCCTGCCGATACTCTCAGCCGCCACTGCACCGCGATCGGCGAACGTCCCTCGACTGTGCTCCCTCCACACGGACGAGTCCAAAGGCCCAGGGAACAATTGGTGCGAGGTGGGTAGCGGGTCAGGTGTGGGAGTGGAGTCCGGACCCGCTAATGAGGGTCTGGTGAACCGCCTCCCGAAGCGTGAAACCCCGCCTGGACGTCGTTCATATGGACACCCGCAACGCCTCCGCGGTCGGCGTGGATGCTCCCCGAGATGGTGGTGTTGTACTGCCCGTTCCGAGTGCCTTCGGGATCTGCCAAGGCCATGAGTTTCTGCGCCGCCTCCTGAACCTCTGTGTCCTGGGCGGCCCCGGACTCCTCTACGTAGTCCTTGAGCACAGGCTCGTACTTCTGGGGAGCAGTTTCGCTTTTCTCCAGCACATCCTTGGCAACGGGTCGATCGGCGAAGAATCGTTGCACCAGCCCTTTCAACCCAGCGTAGGCGTCCTTCAGGCTGTCCTCAGCAACGCCCTCCAGGCTTTTGTTGGCCCCTACGATCAACGCCGCGACGACCAATGAGACAGGATCCATCACACACCACCTTCAGGAGCGTTGCCACGGCTGCTTTGCCGCTGTTCCACAACAATAAGCCTCCGAGTCACTCCACCAAGCGTGAAGCGTGACTGGCCTCCGTCCGGCAGAAAGTCGTCGTCGCCCAGGAGGCACTGGAGGCCCCCGGTGGGAGGTGGAGCGGATTAGGTGCGCTATGCGCGGTGAGGAGACGCCGCAGCTGACCCTGGACCCGGAGCTGGAGGCGTTTAAGAAACGGATGCGCATCAACTTCCCCGACGCTCCCACTGCGGGCCGCAGCACTGCCGGGCGTGGTGGAAACGGCTCCGGGCGTCCGCTCGAGGTGGCGCGGCGGCACGACGAGCAGCGTCCCCAGCAGGGCGGCTTGGAGCTGTAAATACTCGCTCAGCTTGGTCTGTTCAGACGGACGGTGCCCGCTCCCCATTTGGGGGAGCGGGCACCGTTGTTGTGTGGTGACCACGTGTGCGGGAAGCCGTCCACAGTCGGCGGAAGCGGAAGTGTCACGGTCGGACGTGAGGTGACCTGCCGGCTGTGGTCGGGTGGTCGGTGGGGGTCCTCGCTGTCCATCATGGGTGCGGGAAAAGCCGCGGAGCGAGAGAGCTTTTGCCGTGCCCATGTGGGCACGGGGCCAGTGCCTGCACCACGATTTACTCCGTCAGGAGGTGGCGTCAGCCGACTCCGTCGACTGCTCCTGTGCACTGTCCGACGAAGAGCCGGCACCATTTCTAGCCGCCTTACGCCGCTGTACGCGCTGGACCTTCTCGGGTGCGGTCAGTCCGATCTTGCGTAGCTCTTCGGCGGTCCAACCGCCGTTGTTGACGGCGGCCTGGAACGCCTGGACGTCGTTCTTCTCCGCTTCCTTGAGGGCCTCGCGGGCCTCGTCGAGGGCGCCACGCGCGGTGATTGCCCGACGGACGTAGTCCATCCGGTCGTTGAGCAGCCGCTGCGCGGCTTCCTCTGCCTGCTGGGGGTCGGTGAGCTTCGCCATGTCCCCACCTTAACGGACGCACATCGCGCGTTCCACAGGTCACGGGCGCTCCGCCGGCGCTTCGTACCCGTGGTGCCCCAGCGGAGCAAAGCTATGTTTTATGTGCCATAAAATGGGTTCACCGCTGGCCCTGCCGGTTTTGCGGTGGCACACTGGTCGTGCGGGGCCCACGAAGTGGGGGCGCTGCGCTGGGCCGGAAAGGAGGGAGGTGCTGTGGTGGAGGGCGAGAATCCGCGTCGGGTGTGGAAGTCCCGTCGTAAGCGGATCGAGGGCAAAACCCAGTACGTCCGGGTGTCCATGTCCGAGTCTGAGCGTGCTCAGTTGATGGTGCTGGAGCAACAGACCGGGCTCTCACCCTCGGCGCTGATGGTCGAAGCCGTGTTCGGTTCTGCCGATCCGGTGGCGGTGCAGCTGCGGCGGAACCAGCTGGCCGAGCTGATCCAGATGCGACAGTTGATGGCCACGATCGCCAACAACGTCAACCAGATCGCTCGGCACGCCAACAGCACCGGCGAGGTGCTCCCCGAAACGGTCGAGACCTTGCAGGAAGCCCGACGATTCGGTGCGGACGTGTTGGCCAAAATCGAAGAGTTGATCCCGTGATCCCGAACATCACCAAGGGCGACAAGCCGGTCGGTTTGATGAAGTACCTCGTGGGTCCGGGCCGGGCGAACGAGCACACCGACCCGCACCTGATCAACGGCTCCCCGCTCATCATGGCGTGGCACGACGACGTCCAGCTCAACGAGGAAGCTGCGGTGTCCATCGCCCGCGAGATCGACCTGAACCGGCGTGCCTTCGGGGTGGACGCTGACGCCAAGCACATCTGGCACTGCTCGTTGTCGATCCCGTACCAGGACCGTGAGGTCACCGACCAGGAATGGGCCGACATCGCCGCCCGATTCATGGACGAGATGGACTTCACCGACGCGCAGGCCAAGGCCCCCTGCCAGTGGGTCGCGGTCCACCACGGACGCTCCACCAAGGGCAACGACCACATCCACATCATGGCCTCCAAGATCCGCAGCGACGGGACGAAGTGGGCCGATGGCAACGACTTCTCCCGTGCGCAGAAAGTCACTCGGGGCATCGAGAAGGACTTCAACCTCATCCAGCTCGGCAACCACTCCGAACGCTGGCTGCAGCAGGGCGAGGTGCGGCGGGACAGCACCCGGGAACCGACCCGGTTCGCGCTGGAGCGCACCGTGCGCGCGTGCGCAGTGGCCGCCGACACCGAGGCCCAGTTCGTCCGTTCCATGCGTCGGGCGAACATGCTCGTGCACCCAAGGTTCGCCGCCGGCACTGATTCGGTGGTGACCGGGTACTCGGTGGCGGAGCGTCCCCCGAAGGGGATGCGGCCGCTGTGGTTCGGTGGCGGCAAGCTCGCCCAGGACCTCACCCTCCCCTCTCTGCGGACTCGCTGGCCGGATACCCCAGGCTCGGCGCAGGAGGCGTCGGAGGAGTGGATGGCGGCCAAGCGGCACCGCCGCATCGTGCACCCCGACGCCCCCGGTGCGGTGCTGGATGAGGAGACCGCCCGACGGCTGGCCGGGGAACTAAAGGAGGTGCGTCGGCGGTTGGTCAAGATCGCCCCGGACGACCACCAGTCGTGGGCGCACGCGGCCCGTGAAGCCTCCGGTGTGTTCGCGGCGTGGTCCCATGCGACCGAGGACGGACAAGGGCCGCTGGGACGCACCGCCCGGGTGCTCGCCCGGTCCGCGCACCGACCCGGGGCGAAGATCACCGCCCCGTTGGAGGCGCCGCTGCGCACTAGCGGCACCACCGCGTTCCTCTTGGCGGCCACGAAGGCCCCGTCTCCGATGGCTCAGGCGCTGATCATGAACCAGATGCTGCGGATGACCCAGGCGTTCTACGAGATGCATCAGGCCAACAAGGACTTGCGCGAGACCCAGCTGATCAACGACGCCTTCGAACAGCATCTGGCCGTCGTGGCCCAGCCGCTGCCAGAGGTCGAGACCTCCGCCCCCACACACTCGGTCTCCCACGCCGGGCCCGCCCGTGAGCGCGGTGCGCTGCGGGAAACCCAGGGACCCACCGCCACGGTGCGCCCCTACATGGACCACACCCGAGACGAGCACGGAATGGAGCTGTAGCAATGAGCACACAACCCGACGGCGTGAACGACATGCTCTCCCGGGACCTTCAAGCAGCGATGGCCGTGGCCGGGCGCTGGGGCGAAATGATGGCCCGCCAACGCGCCGAGCGACTCCGCCAACGTGTCATGGAGCAACAGCACCGGCGGCGGGAGCTCGAGGAACGCTTCGAGGCCGAACGCGCCGTGATGCGCACCGAGCTCGCCCCCGTAGACCAAGACCGGTTCTGGGAGTCTGCGAAAGCCGAGGACATCGCCGGACACTACGGACTGGCCCGCCAGTGGGAGCACCACGACGAGGTCGCCCGGGCCGCTCGAGGACGGATCGAGTCGGAGGTGAAGGACCGCCACGGGCTACCCGTGGAGGACTACCTGACCGACCACGCCCCGGAACAGCAGCGCACCGACTCCTCCGACCACGAGCTGGCCGCCCGTGAAGGGAGAGACGCCCAGCGCGACCACGCCGAGGCCGCCCGTAACGCCGCGGTGGCAGCACAAGGGGACATGCTGAACGACACGGACACCCGCCACGCGGCCGCAGAAGCCGAAGAGCTCTGGGACTCTGGAGACCGTCGAGCACGTCTGGCGAAGACGCTCATGGCAGTCCTGGATGGCACCGAGGAAGGCCGCGACGGCGTGCAGGCCCGTCTGGCCGCTGAGCGGGACCAGGGCACGCCGCCGGTCGACGCTGTGCGCTCCACTAAGCGTGGGCCCAAGGCGCGGAAGAGCCCTGGGAGCGGCGCGGGGCGCGAGAGAGATATGGGCCTGGGCTGAGCGCATCGGCGAGAGGGCGCAATCCGTGAAGGGTGGCGCCCACGCTGCTGTTACCCGCGGCGATGCCTGCTTCCCCGGGTGCCGCAATGCCATCTCTGGCCCTCATGCATCCGTGAGGGGTTGGTTCTGGGCCGGGGAATGAGCAGATACGGATCTTTCGTGGTGGTCAGTCGTTGATAGTGGTGGTGGCCAGGCTGGGCTATCCGCGCCGTTGCTGACGGTGACGGTGTGCGGGGCGTCCGGAAGCCCGGCCACAGCAGAGGCGACGTACTCAGTGCCGACGTCGTCGATTCAGGCCCAGGCGTAGTTCCTCAGTCCTTGAGTAGGGCGACGGCGCGTGCTTCGACACGTGAAGTGTCGAAGCACGCGCCGTGGCCCTATTGCCTCATTATTTTCAGCGGGCCCCAGACTGAGACCTACGGGTCGGGGGGTTTATTCCAGCGCCGCTGTGGCACTGGAATCTCTACCGTCCTACCCACCGGTGGTCTGGCGAGGGGCCCCGGACAGATCTGTTTCCGTAGTGCTTTCGGGCTCGCGGGGTGGGCCATATCCCATGGAGGTGCCATCAGTGATCTCGACTTCGTCCTCCCAGGGCACCCGGTAGCGTTCCGCGGCGAGGTCGGTCATGTAGGTGTATGGGCAGTCCTGGGCTCCACCGCGCACGGCGACGTACCCGCGATGCCCGAGTTGGTAGATATTGTTCTCTACGCCCCAGCTCCGGCGAGCTTGATCGGCTCGGGCCGGAACCACCTCGCCGGTCACGATGCGATCCGGTGAGTTGTCGCCGTGCTCCAGGACTGTGCCGTCGATGTCGCAGATCATGGCCTCGCCAATGGACCAGATGCCGGTTGCGTCCCCTCCGGTCAGTGCCACGGAGGCGGTGTAGGCAACGTTCGTGAAAGCGTTGACCTGGTTCGTGATCCGCCATGCATGACGGACAGGGTCGGTGTAGCCTGCCGTGCGCAGGATGACGTTGGCGCCCTTGTAGGCCGCTTCACGAGCCATCTCGGGCAGCATCCCGTCATGGCAGATGATCAGGGCCAGCTTGGATCCGGCAGGCCCGTCGCACACCGGGATGCCCAGATTTCCTGGCTCCCAGGGTTCCAACGGAACCATGGGGTGCATTTTTCGGTAGTACAAGACGATCTCGCCCGTGGCATCGACGATGATGCCGCTGTTATACGGAGCGCCGTCAGGGTTGCGTTCCATCAGGGAGAAGCACCCCCAAACGCTGCTGTCCGCACAGGCAGCACGCAGGATTGCCACCTCGGGTCCGTCCAAGTCACACAGCATTTCGTCTCGCGCCCACATCTTGGGGTTGAGTCCGTTCAAGCTGTACTCGGGGAACACCAGCAGATCTAGCGTCGGCAAGCCTGCCTTGGCCTCCTTCACCATGCCGGCGATCTTATGGGCGGTGCTCTGCAGGTCCGCAGGCTCATTGACGATGGGCACTTGCTGTTGAACCATGCCCAAGACCAAAGCGCCCTCTGAAGGGTTCAGGCCCCCCAGCCCGGTCATCGACAGCACCTCTGGAAACACGAAGAAGAGTCGAGCATGACATCTCCTAACTTTTTTTAGGGGTTGGTTGGGAATCGTTCGATGGTCACAATGAAGAATAGGACTATCGCTTAGGTTCGGAATCAATCGAGCCTTACGGAGACGGGGTCGCCAAGAAATGTTCTTCTAGGTGCGCTCCTAGCGTTTCTACCGCGTTGATCATCAGGTGAAGCCCGTTTACCAGGTCTTCGTCCTTTGTCAGTTCGTGGCGGTTATGGGTGTACCCGGCCACGCTGGGGATGAAGAAGAACAGGCTGGGTACGGCTGCGTTCAGCACGAGGGCATCGTGACCGGCGATGGTCTTCATCCGCCGGCTGGACAATTGGCACCTGTCCGCCGCCTGCTCCAGGATCTGGGGTCCGTGCGGCCACATGCTGGTGGTCTCGCGCAGTGATTCGCCGGTAACCTCCACTCCGGCCCCTGTTTCACGACCGATCTCGGCGAGGACAGTTTCTAGCTCTGCCCTCGCCGCGGTCAGGATTTCAGGGTCATCAGATCGCAGCTCGACCTTGGAACGGACCTCGGAGGGGGTGCAGTTGGGGGAGTCGGGGGTGATGCGCAGGGATCCCACCGTGGTGTGGAGTCGCCCCGCGGGGTGGTCGAGGCCCATCCGGTGTACTGCGGTGACGAGCAGTGCAGTCGCGTACAGGGCGTCCACGCGCTCTGCCATGGGTGTCGGCCCGGTATGTGTCTGACTTCCCTCAATGCGGATGTCCAGTTTCACCGCGCCCCAGGCGCCTTCGACGATGCCGATGTCCACGCCCTCGCGTTCCAGGACCGCCCCTTGCTCCACGTGTACCTCCAGGTAGGCAGCAGGGAGGGGGACATCGTCGGTCCCCAACGCATCGATCGCCGCCAGGCTCTCTCCGAGCGTGGTGCCGTGGGAGTCTGTGGCGTCGAGGGCAGCTTCGGTTCGGACGCGGCCGGTGAAGACGCTGCTGCCCAGCACGCTGGGTTGGAACCGTGCGCCTTCCTCGTTTGTCCAGTTCACCACCCCCAGGTTGAAGGGCAGCTCGCCGGAGCGGATCCGGTCCTCGAGCACGTGTGCTGCCCATAGTGCGGTGACCACGCCGGTCTGCCCGTCGAAGCGTCCGCCGTCCGGCTGGGAGTCCAGATGTGAGCCCAGCAGGATCGTCGGTCGGTCATCGGGGGGAAGGACGAACCCGAATAGGTTCCCCACCGCATCGCGCGCCACGGTGTATCCGTGTTCCTGGAAGGCGGAGACCAGCAGGGCCCGGGCTGCGCCATCTTCGGGTGTTCCGGTGAGGCGGTGAAGACCACCGTTCTTCGATCCGATCTCAGAGAAGGCGCCGAAGGTGTGGAGGAACCCGTCCCGGTGGCTGGAGCTGATCATTAGATCAGCTCCAGCCATTCTTCGAAGCGCGGGTGCCTGGAGATCAGGAAGGTCCGGTAGAGCTTCCAGGTCCCGTACTTGTAGTAGTCGAACTCCTCATCACGGACCGCGTTGTTGATCAGACCCCACAGTCCCCATTTGGTGTCCGCGATCATCCGGCAGACCATGACACGGGCGAAGAATCGTTCGTCGTCGTGGCCGCGGTAGCGGGTGACGAGTGCCCGGGCGTCTTCCTCGCTGACGAACATCTCGGCGAAGATCAGGGCCAGTTCGTAGGCAACGTCGTTGTTGGCCGCGTAGTCGAAGTCGATCAGCTTGACCGAGCCGTCATCGCCGATGAGGAAGTTGCCCGGCATCGGATCGTTGTGCGCGGGGACGATGTCCAGCCCAGAGTCTCGGAATCGCTCAGCGGCTCGACCGTAAGCGTGGATGACATCATCGGCCCAGGAGGGCAGGTCGATTGCGGAGCCGCGGACCTGGTCCAGGTGCTCATCGACCATGTCGAACATCGTTTTCGTCTGGGGCAGCGGTGGGGTCTTGTGCCAGGCCCGGTAGACGTCTATGACCCGCTCGAGAAGATCCATGTTCTGGAAGTCGAGGGTGGTGGCGGTCCGGAAGCCTTTCCCCATGAACTCTGAGTACTCGATCCCGGTCTGCTCGTCGAAGAACATCACCTGCGGACTGATGCCGGCCTCGGCGGCCTGACGGGCAGCGGCGTTGGCCACGGAACGGTCGATGAACGCCTCAGTGCCCGGGCCGGGGATCTTGGCGAAGATCTCGGGCCCGACGCCGCTGATGGACAGCCGGAAGTTGTGGTTGGTCAGGCCTCCCGGGACGGGGTTGATGGACGGGGGGTTGCCCTCCCACTCCGGGTTGCGGTTGCAGCTATCCAGCAGTGCGTCGAGGTTGGTTTGGGTAGTCATTAGGACAGTTCCTTCTCTAGTCCGGCCATGAGCTCACGGTCTGCGAGGGCTATCTCGGCGAGGGTCATACGCCAGAGCCCGTACTTGATGGAGTCGAGGTTCTCGTCCGGGTCGGTGGCCGCCCGCAGGGAGGCGAGCAGGGACCACCGCAGGTGCTCGATAAGGGAGATGAGCTGGATCACGGCGATGTCCTTCGCCGTGGATTCCGGCAGGACTTCGCGGATCAAGGTTTCCGAGTTGAGCACCGTCGGGCAGGCTTCGGAAACCAGAAGGGCTGTGTCATGGACTTGGGACAGCTGTGCTGCGGAGCCCCAGCCCACGATCTTGACCCGACCGTCCCGATGGACCATGAGATTGGACGAGGTGGCCTCGCCTTGGGAGGGCTGGAACTCCACGCTGGAGCGGTAGTCGAGCAGTGCCTCTTTGAAGCGCAGCACCTGCTCGAGCGAGGAGGTGACTCGTGGGTCCAGGGGAATGCCACGATCCCGGCACTCTTCTTCGAGCTGAGTCAGTTCCACGATGGGACTGCGGGGAGTGAGGTTCAGATCGAGTGCAGCGAAGGCACGACGCGTGCTGAGGAGGTTCGAGCGGAAGTCCGGGTCGGCGTAGTAGTCCAGGCGGACAACGCGCCAGTCATCGGTGAGCTCCTCCACCAGGACAATGCCGATCTCCTGGTCGTGGGCGTGGACCACAGGGCCCACGCCGTTCTCACCGGCGGCCACCGCGGCCTGAATCATGCTGTGGCGGTTGCGCCAGGACCAGGCGTGGCGGCTCATGACCTTGGCGATGACGCGGCCGAGTTTCTTGCTGTCCCCGCGGATGAGGATGTTGTCAGAAGCCCACCAGCTCGGGGAGGGCAACTGGGGGATGGGGTCGGACCATTGAACATCGTCCAGGTCATGCAACCGCGTGAACTCTGCAAGTCGTTCTTGAATAGGCATGGTGTCTCCTCGGTTGGTCAGGCTTGGATCCGGAGTCGTTGTTCTGCGGTGGAATAGTCAGCGGGGGCGACGTCGTGAACACGCGACATCCCTTGGGCCGCCAAGGCCGTCCCGATGATCACCATGACCAGCGGCAGACTCAGCGGTACCACCCCGTAGGGCCCAAGGAACTCGCTCAACGCTCCAAAAAGAAGCGCGGACGCGCTGGCGCCGACGATCGCGACCGCCACGGAACGCCACTGCGCCTCCAAGGCAATGCCACCCAAGGCCACGGCCACCACCGCACCGTTGTAGCCCCACAGGCCCAGGTAGATCTCGTACCCGTCTGCGCCCATGACCATGGCGGTCAGCGCTCCCGTGAGTGAGCCCGCCACCGCGAGTCCCGCGGCGATGGGCGAGCACAGTGCGATGGCGATGATCACCAGCAGTCCCACCAGGACACTGTCCTGCAGGAAGACCTCGCTCAACCCTCGCAAGGTCGCATTCAGCAGCCCTTCACCGACAGAGACGTCACCACCAGTGGCGGCGCTGCGTAGGACCGGGTCGGCCGGAACCGCGAGACGCTCGACCGGAACGATGAGCGCGGGGTCGGCACGGCCGTAAGCGACGGAGGGGGCCAGCAACAGCAACAAAATCCCCAGGACGCCGAAGGTGACCGACAGGGCCGGCACGCCCAGCTTCTCGACAAAAATGATGATGGTGGTGTGCATGATGGGGGTGCTCAGCGCAGCTGCCAGCAAAGTGAAGACCGCGACCCACAGATTCCAGTCTCCGGCCAGGAAAACTGCTCCCAGAATGCCGACCAGTGCACCGTTGAATCCGTAGAGTCCGGCCCGCCAGACATCCCGAGGCATCCCCAGCAAGACCGCTGTCAGGGTACCCACCAGCGACCCACCCAGAAACAACAACGCACCCCATGGGGAGGCGGTGGCCACCGCCACGACCAGCAGCAGACCAGAGAGCGGATTGTTCATCAGGAAAATCTGCCCCACGCCCCGCAGCGTGCCATCTAGGACGGAGAGGGCCTGGGACTGCTCCGGGAGGTTCTGCGACAGGGAGAACGTCCCGGTGTAGCGGTCAAACCACGCATTTCTAACGGAGTTGCGCTGATACATGTGGCTCCCCATGAAGGTTGAGGCCGGCGTCGTTGACGCTACGTCCGGCGGTGTGGGTGAGAGTGGTGAGAGTGGCGTTGAACAGGTCATGAGAGAGCTCCACGGGTATGCCGGCCTCATCCCGGGATACCCGTTCGATGTCGAACAGCGGGGTCCCGATGGTGATCTTCAGCAGCTGGGCCACACTCGCGCTGGCTCGAGAGATATTGATGTCTTCATCCACTGACGCCAGAGTCACGTCGTAGTCCCGCTCGAACATTTCGTACAAGGAGTTCAACGATCGATCCAGCAGTCCCGGAAACCGTGCGGCGGGCAACGTCATCTGCTCCAGGGACAGCGGCTCTGAGTTGGCCAGGCGCAGACGAAGGATCACCAGGACACGTGAGCCGGCAGTCAGCCCCAGTTTCGTGGCCTCAAGATTGTTGGCCCCGCGTTCCTCGGTCTTGAGCACACGGGTGGCGGACTCGATGCCCTGCCCGCTCAACAACGCCGGGACACCTTGGATCCGGTGCAATTGGCGCTGCACCTTGAACGGCGCATGCGGATTGAGGCCCTCGAGCTGCATCACCGGATGCTCCTGCCGGATCATGATGCCCCCGTTGCGGCCCACCCGGCGCTCCACGATTCCCTCGTCCTGCAGCCGCTCCAGAGCCTTGCGCAAGGTCCCGCGGGCCACACCCAGCTGAGACGCCAAGTCACGCTCAGACGGAAGCCGTGATTCACCGCGATCACGCAGTTCGGCCATCAGCATCAACAAGCGATCGACGATGACGTCCACCTTATTTGGTTCATCGACTTGGACCATTTCATTCCCCTTTGGCGGGTTTCGCGCAGCTGAAGCCCACTATATGATCCAGAGCACACCAGTTGTCTAGGTCTTTTTTTACCCCCACTCACCGCACGAGGAGTCGACATGACCGCAGCCCTACCGCGCTCATTGGCCGAAATGCGCGACAAAAATCCTTCTGACATGGGGGTTTGTCGGTCCGTCATCCCCGCTTCGGTGGCTGTCGCGCGGGAGGCCATGCGCGATCTCCGCGCTATGACCTGTGTAGTGGATGATGCGGATACGGCCGGAAGTCCAACTAAGTCAGACGCCCCCGAAATGGTTCATCAACATAGACCATTGGAAGGTGTGCCGGTGGTGGTGAAGGACAGTTTCCACGTCGCGGGCTTGCCGCGGTGGCATGGCAGCGCCATTCATCCGGGTCATCTATCGGATGCGGACTCGGCGCCGGTTGCCCGCTTGCGTGAAGCAGGGGCGGTCATCGTGGGGAAGACGGCGATGTCTGAGTTGGGGTTGCTGGCTTCGGGCAACAACTCCCAGTTCGGGGACACTTTGAACCCGTGGAACCCGGACATGTCACCGGGGGGCTCTAGTTCTGGCACCGCGGCGGCAATCGCCTACGGGGTGACTCCGGTAGGTCTGGGCACGGACATTGCGGGCAGTGTGCGTTTGCCGGCTGCCCAATGCGGCATTGTCGGGTTCAAGCCCACGCAGGGCGCCATCCCGTACGCCCCGGCGAGTAATTGGCGTTCGGCCGGTCCCATGGCCACGACTGTCGCCGATGTCCGAGAGATTTTCGGTGTGGTCTCCCGCACCGACGTTTCTGATCAGTGGTCCTTTGCCTACGATCTGGGGAAGCCGGCGGCCCGTGACGCATCGGATGAGCTGGAAGGACTGCGGGTCGGCGTCATGGAGTGGCCTGGGTACGGGCCGCAAATGGATGACGAGACTCATGAGCTCTTCGAGCGGTTTCTGGGCCTGCTTGCCCACGCTGGCGCGCGTCTGTCCGAACACGGTCCTGGCCTCAGCGAGGCAGATTTCATGGAACTGGACCTGTGCCTCAAGACCCGGTGTGAAGCCGAGGTACGTGCAGCCCCCGCTGACCGCCAGTCAAGGCTACTGCCGGCCGTGGCCCAGTGGGTAGCATCCGCACCAATCCGTAGCGCCGCTGACTACTACGACAGTCTGGAGCGCCTGTCAGCTCGGGCGGCGCACCTGTTAGCTGCCAGCTCTCACTTTGATCTCCTGGTGTCCCCTGTGATGGGCGTCCATCAGTTCCGGGCTGATCAGTTCGGCCCCGATACCACCATGCCGCTGCTTTACCACACCAACTACACGGCTTGGTTCAACCAAACGGGCCAGCCGGCGCTGAGCCTGTGCATGGGGTTCTCCGCCGACGGGATGCCGATCGGTGTGCAACTGATCGGACGACGCCGTCAGGACGAATGGCTGCTGGACATCGGTCAGCGCGTAGAGGAACTTCTCGCAGTCACACACCAGTGGCCCAGGACCAGCCAGGACGCACACACTTCCACGAGAGGCTCAGAATGACCATCGATACCCGCTTTCAGAACGCCCTCGATATCCTCGAGGCGGGTGCCGGGATGGCGCGATCCTGGTTCGACGACGCTCACTTCCGTGTCGAACGCAAAGACGACGGAACGCCTGTCACGGAAGCCGATCGCAGTGTCGAGCGGCACCTGCGCGATGAACTTTCCAAACACTTCCCCGAAGACGGCCTCCTAGGCGAAGAATTCGCAGAGGTCGAGGGGACCTCTGGCGGACGCTGGATCATGGACCCAATCGACGGCACCAAATCCTTCATCCATGGGGTGCCCTTGTATTCCACCCTCCTGGCCTACGAGTCCGCGCAAGGACTCGAATTTGGGGCCATTGCCCTGCCCAGCCTGGGCCGCCTGGTCTACGCCCAGTCCGGCCGCGGATGCTTCGATGGACAAGGCCGGCAACTCACCACCTCAGAGCGCAGGGAAGTTCACGACGCCTACGTCCTGTCCACCTGGCTCGAGGACTGGCCACTGGAACTCATCAACCGTCTCCAAAATCAAGACGGTGTCATCCGCACCTGGGGAGACGGGTTCGGATACGCCCTCGTGGCCGCCGGACAAGCCGACGCCATGCTCGACTTCACGGTCTCCCCCTTCGACGTAGCCCCCATGCCGGTCATCATGCGCGAAGCCGGCGGAGTCTTTACCGACTTCGACGGTGTCGAGTCGATCCACTCCGGCGTCGGAGTGGCCGCAGCGACGCTCGAGCTGCGTGACGCCGTCCTGCGGGAGATTGCACAGACCACCAGTTCGCCAACCTCCACGCTGATGGAATAGACGCCAGCACTTTTGGTACGGGCAGTCCTCACCGCTGTCCCCACGAGGAAGCTATTGCGGCCCACATCGACGCGTCGCTATCTCCCAGCGCTGGCGAGGGGAGGTACTTCATCTCTCAGGTCCTCCAGCCGTTCTTTCCTGACGGACTCCACCTAGGAGAAAGCCCCATTGGAGACCGACCAGACCGAAGCGCACTCATCTCGGTCACACCTTTCACTGTCCCCGCACCCAAGGAATCAACCGATGACGACAACACCGAAGCACGCCCGCAACGACCGGATGCTCACCGTCGAGCAGCTGCGGCAAAAAATCACGGACGGACAGATCGACACCGTGGTCCTGGCCTTCACCGACATGCAAGGCCGGCTCCAAGGCAAGCTGTGTCACGGCCAGTTCTTCCTAGACTCGGTGCTCGACGAGGGCGCCGAGGGTTGCAACTACCTGCTGGCCGTGGACACGGAGATGAACACCCCGGCCGGCTACGCCATCAGCAGCTGGGACTCTGGCTACGGGGACATGAGCTTCGCCATGGATCTGGACACGATCCGGCTGATGCCGCACAACCCCGGGCAGGTGATGATCCAGTGCGACCTCACCGGCCACGATGGCCGGCTGATCCCGATGTCGCCGCGGGCCATGCTGCGCCGCCAGCTCGACCGGGCCCGGGACATGGGCTTCCAGATGCTCACCGGCACCGAGCTGGAGTTCTGCATCTACAACACCAGCTACGAGGACGCCTGGGACTCCAACTACCAGAACCTGGACCCTGCGAACAAGTACAACGTGGACTACAACCTCCTGGGCTCCCAGCGGGTCGAGCCGCTGCTGCGGGAGATCCGCAACGCCATGTACACAGCTGGCATGACCGTGGAGAACGCCAAGGGCGAGTGCAACCTCGGCCAGCACGAGATCGCGTTCCGTTTCAACGACGGCCTGGTCACCGCGGACAACCACGTGGTCTACAAGCTGGCCTCGAAGCAGATCGCCCATCAGCAGGGGAAGTCGATCACCTTCATGGCCAAGCCCAATCAGCGCGAGGGCAGCTCCTGCCACATCCACATGTCCCTGCGGGGGCTCGACGGCGAGCTGGTCTTCTGGGACCAGGAGCGGGGTACCCGCAGCGCCACCTACGACCACTTCATCGCCGGGGTGCTCAAGGGCATGCGGGAGATGTCTATCTTCTACGCCCCGAACATCAACTCCTACAAGCGCTTCGTCGAGGGCAGCTTCGCCCCCACCGCCGTGGCCTGGGGCATCGACAACCGCTCCTGCGCCGTGCGCTTGGTCGGCAGCGGCCAGTCCGCCCGGATGGAAAACCGGCTCCCCGGCGGCGACGTGAACCCGTACCTGGCGCTGTCGGCGATGCTCGCTTCAGGCCTATACGGCATCGAGCACCAGATGGAACTGGAGCCCATGATGGAGGGCAACGCCTACGAGTCCGACGCCCCCGTGGTGCCCTCGACCATGCGCGAGGCCCGGGACCTGCTGGCCGGCTCGGAGCTCGCCCGGGAGCTGTTCGGCGAGGACGTCGTGGAGCACTACGTGCACTACGCCGACGTGGAGCTGGCGGCCTTCGAGGCCGCCGTCACCGACTGGGAGCTGCGCCGTGGCTTCGAGCGCCTCTGAGCCGGGCGGCACCGGGTACCGGCCCCGGATCGGGCTGACCACCTACTACCAGGAGGGCACTTGGGGGGTCTGGAGCTCCGTGGCCGCGATCGTCCCGGGCGCCTACGTCGAGGCGGTCGCCGCCGCGGGAGGCACCCCTGTGCTGCTGCCCCCGGTCGGGACCGATCCCAGCGTGCTGAAACTGCTCGATGGGCTCATCGTCATCGGCGGCACCGACGTCGACCCCGACTTCTACGGGGCCGACCGGCACGAGGAGACCTACTCCCAGCCCTCCCGCGACGAGCACGACCTCGCCCTCACCCGGGCTGCCCTAGACCAGGGCCTGCCGTTGTTCGCCATCTGCCGTGGCGCCCAGATCCTCAATGTCGCCCTGGGCGGCACGCTCATCCAGCACCTGCCGGACGTCAACACCGAAGCCGACCAGCACCGGCCCGGGCCCGGACTGTACGGGAAGGTCCAGTTCACCACCACACCCGGCAGCCGGTGCCATGAGCTGCTGGGAGAGACGGCCTGGTCCCCGTGCTACCACCACCAGGCCCTGGACCAGGTCGCCGAAGGCCTGCAGGTCACCGCCCGGGCCCCCGACGGCACCATCGAAGCCGTGGAGACCACCAGCGGGCCCTGGGTCCTGGGCGTGCAGTTCCACCCCGAAGAAAACCGCAAGGATCCACGCCTGTTCGAAGGGTTCATCGAGGTCGCCCGCCGATTCGCCGACGACCGAGACGCTGGCCCCCGCATCGGCCACGACCGAAAGGACACGTTCATCTCGTGACCACCACTCAGATCATCAACCCCACCACCGAAGAAATCATCGACACCGTCACACTGGCTTCCCTGGAAGAAACCGACGCCGCCATCGCCGGCGCTCAGCAAGCCTTCGAAACCTGGCGTACCGTCGCCCCGGCCGACCGTGCCCGTCTGCTGCGCCGCTTCGCCGACGCGGTCGAGGCCGATCTAGAAAACCTCGCAGCC
This sequence comes from Kocuria sp. CH-021, assembly GCF_049716185.1. Classification (NCBI taxonomy): domain Bacteria; kingdom Bacillati; phylum Actinomycetota; class Actinomycetes; order Micrococcales; family Micrococcaceae; genus Kocuria; species Kocuria sp. CH-021. The sequence continues at coordinate 37,038 of NZ_JBNAFK010000020.1, forward strand.
CTGGAAGTGCGCAACGCCGGGCACACCATCGGCAACGCCCGCTGGGAGGCCGGCAACGTCCGGGACGTGCTCACCTACTACGCCGGAGCCCCGGAGCGACTGTCAGGACGCCAGATCCCGGTCCCCGGCGGAGTCAACATCACCTTCCATGAGCCACTGGGGGTGATTGGCGTCATCGTCCCCTGGAATTTCCCGATGCCCATCGCCGCCTGGGGTTTTGCCCCTGCCCTCGCGGCAGGTAACACGGTGGTGCTCAAGCCGGCGGAAATCACCCCGTTGACCGCCATCCGCCTGGCCGAGCTGGCCCTGCAAGCCGGGCTGCCCGAGGGCGTACTCACCGTGCTACCTGGCAAGGGCTCGGTGGTGGGGGAGCGCTTCGTGACCCACCCCGCCGTCCGCAAGATCGTGTTCACCGGCTCCACCGCCGTGGGCAAGCGGATCATGGCCGGCTGCGCAGACCAGATCAAGCGCCTCACCCTGGAGCTGGGGGGCAAGAACTCCAACATCGTCTTCGCCGACGCCGACCTCGAACAAGCCGCCGCCACCACTCCGGCCGGTGCCTTCGACAACGCCGGCCAGGACTGCTGCGCCCGCTCCCGGGTCCTAGTTCAGCGCTCCGCCCTAAACCGGTTCCTTGAGCTGCTGGAACCGGCCGTGAAGAACTTCACCTGCGGTGACCCATGGCAGGAGGACACCCAGATGGGCCCGCTGGTCTCGGCCGCACACCGGGAATCGGTGACCTCGTTCCTGGACGACAACACACCTATCGCCTTCCAGGGATCGGCCCCGACGAGCCCGGGATACTGGTTCCCACCGACCGTGCTAACCCCGTCCCCGGACTCCCGGGTGTTCCGGGAGGAGATCTTCGGCCCCGTGCTCGCCGTGGTGCCGTTCGAGGACGAGGCGGACGCCGTCCGGATCGCCAACGACACCGAGTACGGGCTCTCCGGGTCGATCTGGACCCGGGACGTCGGGCGGGCGCTACGGGTGTCCCGCGCTGTCGACGCCGGGAACCTCTCCGTCAACTCGCACGCCTCGGTGCGCTACTGGACGCCGTTCGGCGGCTTCAAGCAGTCCGGCTTCGGCCGGGAGCTCGGCCCGGACGCCCCGCAGGCGTTCACCGAGACCAAGAACGTTTTCCTCTCCACTGACTGACCACACCCTCACTCGCATGCCCCCTGGCATGCGACCCACACCAGACCTAAGGAGATTCCATGGACGTCAACGCCCGCCGCCTGGTCGGCCGCAGCGCCGTCATCACCGGAGGAGCCAGCGGCATCGGCCTGGCCACCGCCCGGCGCCTGGCCGCCGAAGGAGCCTGCGTCGTCATCGCAGACATCGACCCAAAAACCGGCCAGGAAGCCGCCTCCGAGGTCGACGGTCTGTTCGTCAAGGTCGACGTCACCAACCCCGACGACGTCAAAAACCTCTACGCCGAAACCCATAAAGCCTTTGGCAGCGTCGACATCACCTTCAACAACGCTGGCATCAACCCCACCGACGACGGCTCAATCCTCGACACCGGCATCGACGCCTGGCGCAAGGTGCAGGACGTGAACCTCACCTCCGTCTACTACTGCTGCAAGTACGCCCTGCCCTACATGCAGGATCAAGGCAAAGGCTCGATCATCAACACCGCGTCCTTCGTCGCCATCATGGGGGCGGCGACCTCCCAGATCTCTTACAGCGCGTCGAAGGGCGGGGTGCTGTCGATGAGCCGGGAGCTGGGCGTGCAGTTCGCCCGGGAGGGGATCCGAGTCAACGCGCTGTGCCCCGGGCCGGTCAACACCCCCCTGCTCCAGGACCTGTTCGCCGCGGACCCGGAGCAGGCCCAGCGCCGGCTCGTGCACGTGCCCGCCGGGCGGTTCGCGGAACCGGAAGAGATCGCCGCGGCAGTGGCCTTTCTCGCCAGCGACGATTCATCCTTCATGACAGCCTCCACCTTCCTGGTGGATGGGGGAATCTCCGGCGCCTACGTCACGCCCAACTAAAACTGGTTCTCTGCCGTCCGTCTCGAGGCGGACGGCAGAGAACATCCCCCGCCCCTCGCATCACTACAGATTTGACCAGGAGTCGGAACCAACCATCCACTAACGCCTCCGCCGCAGGCAACCACATCCAGCACAGAGACGATGTCCTACCCGGGGACACTTACGACAGCTACGGTCAACGACGCCACCCGCCACAACTCCCATGGCTGAACCGGTAGCGAGACGTGTTGAGGGAGGACGAGTCGTTTCCTGCTGCGCCGGCAGGCCAGTCGCTGGAGCGGCCGCGCATTCGTCCTGGGCGCCCGAGTTTCAGCCCGCAACCATGCGATGCCTTCGTCGACGAAGAGCCCAGGAACACGACCAGGAGCCGTTCCATAGCCCAGCTGTGCGCGCGAATCTCTCATTAAACGAGAGATCGCCGCGCTGACCAGCACGGACGCACCGCAACGCGCGGGCTCAGCGACCCAGCCGATTCGCCGCGCACTCTTTCGTGGCCCTGGCAGACGCCCGTAGGCAGAGTGGGACGAGTACTTGCATCAGATGCGAGAACTCCCCTGTGACCGTTGTCCGATAATCGTGATTATGTTAAGTCAGGGTTTTTTGCTCACCCGCGCACATCTGACAGTAAACCTCACGGCCGGATGGAACACTCCCGATTCCACCGACCGTGGACGGCTTCCGCCTCGAGGTTGTCGTCTCTTCGCCGTTGATGTGGGCAGCATTCCCTATCGAGTTAAGTGGCGGCGGCTGGCCATTGACGGCCTCTACCGAGTCCCGGGTCCACGCTGGGCTCCTGCTATCAAGAGCCCAGAAGAAGGACTCCATGAGGAGATTGTCCCTTCACATAAGCAAAAATTGCAGTTTGTCGATTAGTATCTTGGCATGTCTGCCCGAAGCACGGAACTTTTCGGATTTATCAACATGCTCGGAACTGCTGGCATGACATGGTGGGTCTCCGCTACCGTTCTCGGAGCGACAGTAATCGGAGCATTGTGGATCAAAAAAACCGACGTCAAGAGTATGAGCCGCTTCAAGCAGCGTGCACTGTTTTGGCTCGTCTCCGCCCTACTTTTTACAATATTTGCTTTCGGCCTTTTTTGCATATGGGCATCTCGCGAAATTGGCTCGAATCTGGTAGACGCTTGTTCATTTAATGAGTCACCCGATCACTGCACGATCGAAGATGCAAAGTTAACGATGAACGTAATGACGATCGGTTTTGGGCTTGGCACTACAAGTTTCCTGATATACATGCTTGGTTGGTTTATTGCATGGTCAGAATTGCCAAAGAGCAAGTAAATTTCACACGAGAATGCTAGTATTAAAAATGACTCTAGTATATAACGCAACTACTGTTGCATCCTTGTACTCCGCTCTCACAGGCGTCCTAGCAGGATTTGCTTTTGCCGGGATTCTTCTTATCGCCACAGAAAGGATCTCGACGCCCAAGGCTGGCTCACAAGAAAAATCGCCCCCTCAAGACCGCAGGCAGGCATCACTGGTGCTCCTTTTGTCCGCTTTCCTTGGCTTGAGCATAAGTTCACTTACTTATGCAATAATTGCGGGCGAGACGTCATCCAACGAGCTGGCGGCAGTGCAACACGTATTAGCTGGTAGTGGATTCGCCGTATCAGCTTTGGCCCTTTTGGCTGCGGTGCATGTGTTAATCCAGGATCTTTTTCCCAGTGTGTCTTCATGGACGCGAGTTACCATCGGAATGGGTGCCCCTGCAGTTTCTACTATATATGTGGGCGAAGGAGCTATTCAAGCGCAGAATGCCACAGGCGGCATTGGGCTAACAATTCTGGTGCTGATTATTTTAGCTTCTGTTTTTTGGCATGTATTAGCGATTATTTGGGCTTTTACCAAGAAGGAATCAAATATCACTTGGCGACAATCGCAATTTTTCGCTAGTCTTTCTGTTGCCATCGCTTTCGTAGCGTCTGTTGGAGTGGCAACATTGCAGAGCATCGATATCGATAGCACGCCCACTCAGTTTGCGTGGATAAGCTTCGCCACCATTTTAATCACCATGGGTTCATTCACTGTTGTTTTTGGGGTAAAACTTAAGCAAGTGAAACTTGTTGGGCATTGATTGCAGGTCCCGGCCCGCTGTCCTTTTGCTTGGTGTCTATAATTTTTCCACATGGATGGCGCTACTCACGGTCGCTTATCGCCAGATAGTCTACCAATATAATGGTACTGCTGGCGCATCCAGAGAATCTTCTCCCCCAGCTCGGTCGGGGTGGTGGTCATAGTCCTTGCCTTGAGGTGCCAATCGGCCGGAACTATACGGTTTTGGTGTATCTCCTCGATCTGGGAGGTATACCTATGGATGATGTGATGACCCCACGAGACATGGAGGTTCAGGAACCTGTGACCGTGGCGGAAAGCAGTGGCAGGCCGCTCACTCGAAAAGCCCAGTTGGTGGCGGATCTAACGGAAGCGGTATCCCTTTCGGGCTATGTGTCCTGGGTGTGCAGCCGTGGAAGGGTCCCTTTTCTTCGAAAAGTGCTCGCATGGTGGGGTCGGCGTAGTCGCGCCACCACACCGCGAGCCCGGTGGTGGGGTCGGTGCGCAGGTTCTCCCAGGCCCGCCAGAGGCCGGTGAGGCGGCTGACGGCTTCTTCGTGGCGCCACCATTGGGCGCACCAGGTGAAGGTGGTGGCCCGGCCGGCGAGGTCGATGTCGCGCCGGTACTGGTAGGCCAGGTGCTCGGTGACGAACTCGGCCACGTTCGCGTAGACCAGCTCCCGCTCCCCCTCCCCCGGTTTGGCTTCCTCGAGGGGCTCGTCGTCGATGTCGTCGTGGTTGTGGGTTCGGCGGGTACCGATGTCCATCGGTCTACTCCTTCACCAAAGCCGCCCACCGGTTGCCGGTGGGCTCGGCCGAGCCCGGCCCAGCAGCCTGGACCGCGGGTGCATGCCCTTCTAAGGCAAGCGTGTCGGCGGGTGCGTTGTGTGCGGCTTCGGAGGCCGCGGCCGCGTCGGCGTAAGGGCGGGCACTGACCGGGACGGTGCGCAGCAGCACGGCCCGAGCCCCGGACCCGAGCATCACCGCCCTGCCCTTGGGCAGGGCAGCGAGGTCGGCGACGGAGAAGATGTCGTCGGTGGCGTCCTGACGGGAGGTGGACCCGCTGTCCTTCTGCCTCGAGGAGGAGACCGAGGTGTAGGTGTACTTGCCGATCAATTCGACAAGCATCTCCAAGTAGCCCTCCTCCTTGACGTTGCCGCCGTAGGTGACGACGTTGGCGGTGGAGAACAGCTTGCGCATCCCGGACTCCCCCCACACGTCCACGCCCTGGGACCAGGACTGCAAGAACGTGGAGACCACGATCCCGCGGGACCCGTAGTGGCTGTAGAGGTCGGGCAGGTTCGCCCAGCGGCACACGTTGGCGGCCTCATCGAGCACGCAGACCATGGGGGTGGACAGCCGGCCCCCGGCCTGGGTGACGGCGTGCTCCTCGGCCGCGGTCACGGTGGCCACGGTCAGAGCGGTCACCAGGGGCCCGGCGGTGCCCGCACCCTCTTTGGAGAGGGCGTAGAGGGTGTGCTTGCCGGCCACGAACGCCTCCGGCTCGAACTGCGGGCGGTCATCGTCGGGACCCGTGGGGTTGACCCAGGCGGCGATCTTCTCGTTCTTCAGGCACGCGGCCATCTGCAGGGCGGTGGAGTAGACGCTGCCCCGGTACTTCTCGGGCTGCCGGATCGTGCTGGCCACCGAGTCGGCTTCCTTGCCCCACCCGTGCTCATCGAGCAGTTTGGCAGGGGTGTCATCGGTGGAGCGGGTCAGCCAGTAGTGCACGCGCTCAATCGGCTCCCCACCCACAGCAGCGGCGAGCAGGAGTCCGGCCAGCAGGTCCTTGCCGGCGGAGTCGAAATGCGCATCGCCCATCTTCGCCCCAGCCGGGCGGGAACCGATGGAAAAGTTCGTGGCCATCTCCGCAGCCCGTTCACTGTCGGTGACGTAGCTCAGCGGGTTCCACCACCAGGTCGGGGCCTCCCCGGCCACGCCCTGGGGGTCGAAGACCCACACGTCACCGTTCTCCGCGCGGAGGTCGCGGGTCAGATCGGAGAGGTCGCGTTTGTTGGAGGTGGCGATCACCGGCCCCGGGGCCTCGATGATGGACGGGGCGGCCTGGGAGGTGGTCTTGCCGGTGCGGGTGCCCCAGATGTGCAGGAGGGTGTCCTCCCAGGAGGCGTAGAGGGTGTGGCCGCCCCGGACCATCTTGCCGATCATCACCCCCGGGGTGTCGACGCCGAAGCGATCCGCTTTGGCGCGCGCCTGCTTCTCGGTGAAGGGGGCGACGTCGCGCACCGAGGCCATGCGCGGTGCGGCGCGGTCGTGCTTGACGATCTTCTGGGCCTTCTGGTGGCGCTTGAAGCCCCACAGCGCCAACAGCGCCGTCGCCACCAGCCCGAGGGTGGCGGCTAGGACGATCTCGGTGGTGCGCCACGGAAGGTCACCGGTGAAGACACCCAGAGACCGTTCCCAGTAGCCGGTGGGCAGCGGGTCGGTGCGCGGGGTGAACGCGTGGCCGGCGCTGGCGAGGACGTAGAGGATGGCCGGAATGCCGACCAGAATGAGGAGCAGGGTCAGCAGCAGGGCGACTTCCCCGCCGCCGGCCTTGTACTTGCGGTCCAGGGAGCTCATCGTTCGCCCCTCTCCTGAGCGGCGCGGGACTTGGCCTCATGCCACTTCTTCTCGGTGTCGTGGACCTGGGACCGACGCTCGGTGGGGGTGAACTCCATCGAGAACGGGATCCCGGCCCTCGAGCCGACCTTGATGAAGAACTTCCCCTGCCCCGGCGGTGGGGTCGTGGTGCGGTCATCGAAGAACCATTCCCGGTTCGCCGGGTCCTCCAACCAGGCCCGCAGCTCGGCGTCGTTGACCGTGAGCTCGTCTCGAGGGGTGTACACATCGTCGTTGGTGTACTCCAGGGCTTCATCGCCGCGGCGGTTCCAGGCGGGCGGGTCCTGCCAGATCGCCAGTTGCTCCTGCTCACGCATGGACAGCGGTACCGATTCGGTCAGCAGCGGCATCTCGGACTTGGCCAGCCCGCCGAGGATCTTGATGCCGCAACGGTCCATGATGCCTTTGGCCTTCGCCCTGTCTTCCTCTCCCCGGACGGCCATGAGGTCGGAGGGGGTGTGGGAGGCCATGATCTGGCCCACCCCCCATTCCCGGTTCAAGCGGGTCAGGGCATTGACCTGGTCGACGATGCCGGGCCCGGCCGCCAGGGTGTTCCACAGCTCATCGAGGATCACCAGGAACCGCTGGCGTTCGATCACCCCGTCATCAGCGAGCATGTTCGAGGTGGTCACGGTCCCAAACCCGGCCGACCAGCACGCCATCAGAGTTGCGGCCCGCAGGTCGGACTCGGTTTGGGAGATCCGGGAGAGGTCGAAGACCATCGGCCGGGAGGCGTCGATCCGGTTGGTGGAGGGGTGGGCGAACATCTGCCCGAAGGCCCCGGAACCGCACAGGGAGTTCAGCGAGGACTCCAGCCCCTCGGTGATGTCCTCGTAGCGCTCATCATTGCCCCGGTCCAGGGCGACCTCGCGCACCTCGACCGGTTTGTCCTTGAGCACCTGTCGCAGATCCGCCATCACCGGCACCGTGCCCGACTCAGCATGGCGGGCCTCGAGGACGGTGAGGCACCGGTCCAGGATCGACTCCTCCCGCTCGTCCAGCGGCTTCTTGCGCAGGATCGCAATCAACGAGGCGATCAGCGACCGGCGCCGCGAATGCAGCTCATCCAGCAGTTCCTCGGCTCTGGCGGGTGAGAGCAGTTTGGCGGCCGCCACGGCTCCGCAGTCATCGAGCGGGTTGATGTGCCCCACCCCGCGGCCCAGCGGCAACACGGCCCCGCCGAGGGCTTCGATCATGGCGACGTGTTCGCCCTTGATGTCTCCGAGGACCATCGGCCACACCCCGAAGGCGGCCAGCCCGATCGCCATGCGGCGCAGCAGCGAAGACTTGCCCAGCCCGGGGTTGGCCATCACGAAGGCCGAGGGGTTGGAGATCACCCGCAGCTTCAAGAACCAGGAGATCGGGTCACAGCACACCGGCTCCCCCGAGAGCAGGTTCCGCCCCAGAGGGACTCCTTCGAGGGGGGAACCCCCGCCCATGGGGAAGGGGAGCAGTCCGCACACCTGGTAGTTGGTGCCGCGCATTTCCCGGATCGGGTGCAGCAGCTGCGCCTCGCCCAGTCCCCGGCCCTTGTGTCCCCGCGGGCCCGGACGACTCAGCGCTTTGGCAGTGACAGAGGTGCTGCCAGTGCGCTTCGGTCTGGCGAACACCTTGCCGCCCTTCACCCGGGCGAAGGCCCGGTCCAGCACGGTGGTCGAAGCGTTGCCCCGGCTGGCCGGGAGGATGATCTGGTCTCGCTGCTTCTGCTTCATCACAGGGCGTTCCTCACGGTCGAAGGCAGGGCCAGGTGGTCCGGGATCACCACGCCCAGCGGGAGGCCGGCGGCGAAGGTGGAGTCCTGGGCCCCGTAGGCCTCCTCCAGGCGGATCCTCGCCGACGTGCCGAGGTTCTCGATGATGGCTTCGGCCTCATCCAGCTCGCCTTTGGAACGGACTGTGGCGGTGACGACGAGCCCGAAGTTCAGCAGCCCGGCTCCGTCGGCCTCCTCAGCGGCGGTGGCCTGGGCGGCGCGGGTTTCGCGGGTGTCCCGTGCGGTGGCGCGGTTGCGGGAGGAGGCGTTGAAGGTGGCGGTGTTGATGTCGTTCTCCACCATCTGCGCGGCCCGGGCGGGGTCGATGGGGCTGTAGAGCAGGGTGACGCGCTTGCGCACCAGCTCCGGGTTCGGGGCAATCAACCCCTGCAGCACGTTGGCCTGAACGGTGGAGCGCGGGGGCACGGACATTGCCCAGGACTTCGACCAGGAGTTGTTGTGGTGGTAGCAGTCCCAGAAGGTGTCGGCGGCCTGCGGGCCGACCTCACTCCAGTCCAGTTCCGGGGCCACCCCCTGAGCGTGGGCCCGGTCGAAGAGGATTGCCTCGGCCGGGTCGTAGGCCACCCGGATGACCTCGCACAGCTGCTGGGCCGTGAGCGGAGCGGCCACACCCGCCCCGGTGTCGTTCAGCGACAGGGTGAGGTTGGGCAACCGCGCCGCCAGGTCATCGGCGACCTCTTGAGCGTTGCGGATGCGGCCGCCGGCCCGCACGGAGGCTTTGAAGGTCACTGCGATGTAGGCCCGGGTGACGGTGGCCCCGGTGGGCAGCATCTGCACGGTCTCGTTGATCACGTCGCGGGCGAAGGCCGGGGCGTCGGGGCTCATGCGGGCCTCGATCTTCCGCGCCAGCCGGTACCCGGAGTCCGGGGCGGTCTCGATCGTCACCGAAGCCGCCGTCAGCCCCGGTTCGTCGGTGAGCATGCCCAGCCAGTGCGCCCAGCGGTCCACCCACCGGTTGATGTGCTCCTGATCGACCATGCCCCCGCCGTCGGGCTCGGAGGAGAACACCACGGTGTAGTGGTGCTTCTGCGGGACCTCGACCAAGGCGAAGGGGCGGCCGTAGCCGTCGACGTGCTCGGTGATCCTGGACCGTGCCGAGACCCCGGGCAGCTTCGTCGTGCCCTCCGGCACCCGGCTGATCGGGCCGGCACGGTAGACGTTGGCCCCGGCGTAGACGGCGTTGGCCCACCCGGCGCGCCGGACGATGCGCTCGATCAGGGTGCGCCCGTGCTTGTTCTTCTGCATCGAGAGCGCGATCAAGGTCAGGATCACCGCTTCGAAGGCCAGGGCTACCAGCCACAGGTTGAGCATCATCAGCAGGATCCCGCCGACCACCCCACCGATCAGCAACACGGTCCCGGCGGTCGAGAGCCCGGCCAGACCCTTGGAAGTGGGGGTGCGGAAGTTGCCGTACACCCGCGGACGGTTCTCGGTTTTAGCTTCGGTCTGCGCCATCAGGGCGGCCCTCGTTTCCGGTCTCGTTGGCGATCTGCGCCTTGAACGCACGTGCCTGTTGCTGGACGGCCTTCGCCGCCTGTCTTGGGCCGGTGGGTCCCGTGGGTCGTGCCCCAGAGCGCGGCGGTGCTGCACCAGCACCGGACCCCGGCGTGGGACGAGCCCCGGTGGACGGTGCTGCCCCGACCGCCTCGGTGCCGGGGGCCGGTTGCGCCCCGGTCCCCGCAGAGGACTTCTGCGCACCGTCCTGGCCAGGGGTACCTGTCGAGGACGCGCCCGCCACTCCAGTGCCTCCGGTGCTACCGCCGGTGCTGGAGGTGCCAGCCTTTGCGCTGGACTCGGTGGCCTGGGAGACGACTTCCCCGGTCTTCTGCACGGCGTTGGCGGCCGCCATGCCCGCAGCCACCGGTGCAGCTGCTGCCCCCGCCGCCGCAGTACCAGCGGTGCCCGCCGTGCCCGTGGCACTGGCCCCAGTAGCGCCGCTGGCCCCAGCGGCAGGTGAGGACAGACCGGCAGGTGCGGAACCCGGCCCGCCCTTCGAGGAGACGGAGGGCTGCGACGGCGATGCGGAGGATGAATCAGAGCCGAACCCGCGTCCCGAGCGGGCCAGGTGGGAGGCTCCCTGCGGGATCGCCGCGCCCATCGCCGCGATGCCCAGCGCCCCGCCGCTGCTACCGCCGGAGGAGGACATCGAGCCCAGCACGGGGCTGAGGAACCCGATGAGCACGGGCAGGGCGAACACGGAGGCGACGATCATCATCAGTCCGGCGGCGAACTGGATCAGCCCGCTGCCGGCGTCCTCCCACACCCCGGTGGTGGACATCTTGATCGCCAGCCCGTAGATCAGGGCCGCAGCCGGTTTGTAGAAGGCGAAGGCCAGGGTCCAGGCGATGACCTTCTGGAAGAAGTTCTTCCCCGTCTCGGTGTTCAGAAACGCAGCGGATAAGGGGAGGATCCCGGCCATCAAAAACAGCATCCCGGTGCGCAGCACCATCAGCATCAACTGGATGATGTTCACGATGATCGCCACGACCCCACCGACGATGATCAGGATGACGTTGCCGCCCAACCACACCGGATCCGCCGCCCCGGCGCTGGTGGCGTTGTCCAGAGCCAGGAGCTTGAGCACGTCGGTCTGGAAGTCCTCCCCGATGGCGGAGTCGATGATCTGCACGGCCAAGGCGTCGGTGCCGGCCACCAAGACGTTGAGGATCGTCACCCCCGAGGCGGTCACCACGGCCAGGGTGAGCAGATTCTTCAGCAGGTCCCGGGCCGGTTCAGCGCGCTGGGTCCAGGCCATCTGGGCCCCGGCGATCATCACGCTCAGCGCTGCCACGGCCAGGGTGAGGTAGAAGGTCTGGTCCTGGATGAAGCCCACCGACCCGGACAGGTTCCTCGCTCGGGCGGGGACGAGGAAGCCGATCAGGCTGGTGGCCCCACCGATCAGTGCCGCCCCGGAGGCCAGGAGGGTGGCGGTGTTGACCAGGCCGGCCCCGTCGCCCCGGCGGGCGTTGGTGGCCAACACGATGCCCAGGAACAGCACCCCGAACACGCACACCCCCAGCCCGATCCAGCTCGCGTAGCTCAGCAACAGGTCGATGTAGGCGTTGAACTCCCCACGCGCCGGAGCCTGGGAGGCGGGTGCACTGTTGCTGGTGAGGTTAGCGCTGCCGATCCGAGTCCACATTGACCCCAGGGAGGCGATCGTGTCGACCACGGCAGCGGTTACACCGTCGGCGATCTGATCCAGCGCATCACCGGCCGCTCCGGTGAGTGCGTCGCTGACTCCTTCCTTGACCTTGCAGAAGCCATCGAGTGCGAAGCACTTCTCTTCCTCAGCCATCGTGGGGTCCCCACTCGATGTACCTGTTCAGGTCTGACACCTGGCCGGAGACGGGGCCTGTGTCGCCGTTGTCCTGCAGGGCGAAGCGCCAATCGCCGTCTTGCCACATGAGGTCTGCGCTACTGGTGATGTATGTCTTCTCGGTCCCGTCGTCTCCTGCCAGTACGACCTCGACCGTGGCTCGCTCGCCCGTGTACGAAAGCAGTCGGAAGCCGGCAACCTCGACCGGGACCGTGGAAGCATCCCCTGCGGAGACCCGCTGCTGGACTTGTCCCACGGCGATGTCCTTACCGGGGCCCTCAACGGCAAGCTCCTTGAGGGTGTCCAGCAGAAGCTGGGGATCGTTGCTCGAGGCCAGCATGTTCGCCGTCGTCAGCAATGCCCCTTCAGGAGTGTGGGAGTAGCAGGAGCGCACACCCGTCGACTCGTCCACGGTGCCCGGTCCGTGCTCCTCAGAGGACGGTGCGTAGATCGCCCCGAGAGCGGTCCACTCGACGTCCTCCGGCGCTTTCGTGAGAGTGGTGCCGCTGGTGGCGTCCAAACCACACTCCGATTCTTCGCCCGTCACCGGTTCGGCGGTGGTGGCTGGCGCCGGAGCGGCTTGGGTGGGCTCTTCTCCGTCGGGCCACAGCCACAGGACCACGCCCAGCACGATCAGCATCGCGACGAGAACGGCTGAGATGAGGAAGCGGGGGGTCTTCCACCATGTGCTGTTGTCGTCGGTCTCGATGTGGTCTGTCACGTGTTGCTCCTCGTGTGTGGGGGGCTGCGTCTGGTGGTGGTTATGCCCCGGCGATGAAGGTCAGGATCGAGGCTCCACCGGAGATCAGAGCCACGGCCAGGACGATCTTGATGATCCCGGATACTTCTTCAGTGGTCTCTCCACGGCGGGCGTCGAAGGCCATCTTTCCGCCAACCACCAGCAGGCCCAGCACAGCAATGCCCAGGGCGATCCATTTGCCGACACCAACCATGCGGTTCCAGGTGTCGCCGATGCCGGGAGGGGCCAGGGGGCTGGAGTCGGGCAGGTTGGCCGGCAGCGCCAGCACGGTGTCCTGGGTGGCAAGTACGAGGTCGATCATTGGGGGGTCCTCTCGGAGATGAGTTCATCGACTGCCTCACCGAGGGCGGTGAGGACTTTCCTCGGCTCACGGGCCATGGACTCCCAGTCCGTGGCTCCGGTGAGTCGGAGTTCTTCGATCCACGGCACCACCCAGGTGGAGGGGACACCACCGGAAATCACGCGGGTCGCTGCTGCCAGGGGTTTCGGGGTCTTGCCCGGGGTGCCGGCCACGATCACCAACCCCGCGAGCACTACCTCCGGGTGTTGGCCGGAGGCCCAGTCCTGGGCGGCACGTCGAGCTGCTTCCAACCCGCCATGCGTCTGTCGGGCGAGGAGGACAACGACAGGAGACGGTGCCTCTGGGGTGGGAGAAGGCCAACGGTGACGGCATTCGACACCGCCCAGCAGCTCCCGGAAGGTGGTCTCTCCCGCTCCGCCATGGGCGCCTAACCAGTACGGACCAGCAGAGGACGTGGAGAACCGTTCGAGCCGTCGGTCGCCGTCCGGTGCGGAAACCCCCTGCTGGGGCGCCTGCGCCCCACAAAGCACCGGGGGCGGCTCAGGATGAATCTCCTCCAGGAGCGAGACCGTCTGGGTCCCCGTGCCGGGTCCGACGAACCCCGTCCACCGATTGCCCATCTAGGCTCCTAAGTTGAATCCAATGCACCGAGGTGCATCCCCGTGGGTCACCCACGGAAACGAATTGAACATGTTCAACTATAGGCGGTTTCGAGCTATGGTGTGCAACCGTAAGCAACTTTTTCCCACTCTGATCTACCGGAGCCGCCGTGATCGCCGGAGCGCTCTCCATGACTGAGTCGCTGGACAGACTCTTCAACGGGCTGCCCGAGCGACTCACCGTGGCCCAGCTGACCGAGGTTCTGGGGCTGTCCAGCACCACGGTGACCTACCGGTGGCTGAGGGATGGGCGGGTGCCAGCCATACAGCTGGGCTCGCACTGGATCATCCTCCGGGACGACGTGAAAGAGCACCTGCGTGCTCACTACAACGTCTCTCAGCAGCCCAACTTCGGAGTGGGGGATACCGACTGATACGAAAGGCATCCCCATGGCGCAGGCGCTCGACCGTCCGCGATGCACCGCAACGATCACCGACGACGACACCGTTGAAGTCTCCATCGACGGTGTGGTGACCCCCCTGAATTCGATGGACGACGCCATTGCCCAGCTAACCGAGACCGCGCGTATCTTGAGTCGGCCCGTCAAAGTCGTAGCCATCGACCCGTCTTCGGACAGCGAACTGGAGACCTACCTGGTCGTTGGGCCTGAAGGGGAGGTCTCCACCGACAGGACGGCCACTCCCCTACCTCGGGCCGGGCGTCGAGGCAGCCGTGCGGTCAGCCTCGATGATCTCGTGCCCGCCGAGTCGGCCCCGGAGCCACTGCTGACCGAGCCCGAAAGTTCCTCTTTTGAGGAAGCCGAGCCGATGCCTTCCACCATCGTCACGCCGACTCTCGAGAACGCGTCACAGCCCCGTCCCATGCAGGCAAAGTCAACGCCCTCCAGCGCCCCGGCGCTGCAACCATCGGACACGACAGTCTGGGACATCGACTCCGCCCCCAGTTTCATCGCCACCGACAGCTCCCTGGCCGACGCACCAGCCACCCACGGCTGGCGCGGAATGCTCAACCGCATCGGGATGCACCTGCCCCCCGGGCCTGGGGAAGTAGCCGAACGAGAAGACCTGGCCGCGGTCTCACGGCACTGGATCGGCTCCCGCACCATCGCGGTCGTCAACCAGAAGGGCGGTGCCAACAAGACCCCCACCGTTGCACTGCTCGCCGCCCAGTTCGCCCGCCACGGCGGGGCCGGAGTGCTCGCCTGGGACAACAACGAAGCCATGGGTTCCCTGGGCTGGCGCACCGATGGCGCCGGCCACGACTCCACCGCACTGGACCTTCTCCACCACGCCAATCACTTCCTCACCGCCGAAGCCAAAGCGGCCGAGCTGGCCGCCTTCGTCCACCACCAAGCCCAGGATGCCTACGACGTCCTGCGCTCCGACGAATCGCCGTCCAATACCCACGAAATCACCGGGGCCGAGGTGGACGCCTTGCACCGGGTCGCCGAGAAGTACTACCGGCTCGTCATCATGGACAGCGGCAACTCCACCCGGGGCGAGAACTGGGCGCACATGATCGCCCACACCGACCAGATCGTCATCGCCACCACCACCGAGTCCGACAAGGCTCAGGGCGGAGTCAACGCCCTCAAAGCCCTGCACGCCGGAGGCCCCCATGCCGGGGAAATGGCCCGCAATGCCGTGGTGGTCATCTCCGAGCTGATGCCCTCGCACAGCACTAAGGCCCACGCCATCGCCCAGGAGTACGCCCCGTTCGTGCGTGAGGTGGCCATCGTCCCCTTCGACCCGCACCTGGTGCAGGGCCGCATTCACCACCGACAACTGCGCCCCGCCACCCGACGGGCCTGGCTGCACGCCGCAGCCCTGGTCTCCCAGAGCTTCTGATGGCCGGACCCCGCCCCCGAACCCTCGGCGGCGCGGCCCTGCTGCTCCTTGGACTGCCGGTGGGCATGACCATGGCTTTGACCATGCTCGTGGCCACCCTGGCCGAGGATGAAGACGCCGCAGGCTTGTCCACCAGCTGCACGGCCACCGCCGTCGGCACCAACGAGAAGGCCAATGTGGTGTCCGTGCCCAACGGCTGGGGGCCGCTCGTGGACGCGGCCGCCGACCAGGCCGGACTGCCAGCCAGTCTGGTCGCCGCACAACTGGCGCAGGAGTCCGGGTGGAATCCGGACACCACCAGCCCCGTCGGCGCCCAGGGCCTGGCCCAGTTCATGCCCGCGACCTGGAACACCTACGGCCGCGGCGGCAACCCCTTCGATCCCGAAGATGCCATCGCTGCCCTGGGCCGCTACATAGCAGCCCTGAAAAGCCAAGTTCAGCCCATCGCCGGGGACGATCCGGACGAGCTCGTGCGCCTGACCCTAGCCGCCTACAACGCCGGACCCGGTGCGGTGCAGGAACACCACGGCGTCCCGCCCTACCCGGAGACCCAGCAGTACATCGAGAAAATCCTCGACGGCGCCCAGGGCAATTTTTCCGCCGGCTGCAAGGCTCCTACCGGTGCGAGGGCCTGGGACGGCGACCTCGGTGACGGGCAATGGACGACCCCGCTGCCCGGCGGTGTCTTCACCTCCGGTTACGGCGGCCGCGCCCTGGCCGGTGTCCCGTCCTGGGTCAACCAGCACGTAGGCGTGGACATCGCCACCCCTGGGGCCGGCAACGGCAGCGGCGGAGTCGTCGTTGCCCCCACCAGCCTGCGAATCACCGGGTTCAACGCCGCCGATGGCTGCGTTATCGCCAAAGAGAACGGGTCCGACCCCGACTTCGGCTTCGCGTTCTGTCACCTGCACTCCTGGGACGTGACCAAGGGCCAGAAGCTCAAACGCGGGGACATCATTGGCGTCGAGGGCAACCACGGACGCTTCGGCATGGCCACCCACCTGCACTTTGAGATCTACAAGCCCGGCGCCCCCGACCTCGTCTTCCCCTACCAAGGGCACAACCTCGACCCCGAGCCCATCCTCAAAGAGAAAGGTGCGTGGCCGAGATGATGCGCCATCAACTCAGCCTCGCCGCAGCACTGCTGCTGTGCGCGTTGCCGCTTGCCGCCTGTGACTCGCCCAGCAAGGCCCAGCAAAGTTCCCCAGAAGCCACTGTCTCTACCGTTCCGCCACAGCTGGGCGAGGGAACTTTCGCCACCCCGGACGACGCTGACCGCACCGACGTGGATTCCACTGCCGAGGTCGCCGCCCTGATGCTCCACTTCTGGGACACCGCCACCGATCGCACCGAGACCGCTGCCGCGGTCCGGGCCAAGCCGCTGATGTCCGCCGACTGGGCCGCGCATCAGGTCGAGCCCGAACGCAACGCAGCAGGTGCCCCGTGGCTCGCGGCCGCTGAGCACCAGGGGTACAGCGCACCCACCATCGTCCCCGTCCACGGCGACGTCAATCAGGACGTCGCTCCGGACAAGGCCATCCGCGCCTACACCGTGGAATGGACCTGGAATACCCGCGACGGGGCCACCGTCCACGAAACGGGTCGTCGGCAGGTCGCCCTCTACCTTGAGGAGCACGACGGCCAGTGGGAAGTCGTCGGCCATCAGTCCCGCGACATGGGTGACGCCGAGTAGGTAGATGAACGAAGGAGGCCGGCCCTGCCGTTGTGGCGGGGCCAGCCTCCTTTACCTACTGTGTGGAGTCGTCCTGAGAGGAACTTTCCTTCTTCTCGATGACGTCCAGGATCGCCTGAAGCCCTTCAGGATCGATCTGACCGAGGGCCCGGGCGGCGAAGTTGCGGACCTCGGCTCGCCGGAGGGCGCGGACCGTGTGGAGTTCTTGCTCAACCTGCTGAGGGAGCGGCCCATCTTCCTGCACGAGGTATCTCGGGTCCACCCCGAACACTTCCCCCAGCGTCCGGAGCAGTTTCTCGTCGGGACGCACCCGGATGTCGGCTGTTTTCAGGTAATGCCATTTCGTCCGTGAGATGGCCACGCCGCGGTCTTTGAGGCCTTGCTGGATCGTGGTGAAGTCGTAGGGCTGGCCGGCTTCGGTGCGCAGGGTATCCAACAGCAGGTTGATCTTGTCGGCCAAGATCTGGGCTGAGCGTTCCCGGTTGGCGTCCCCCACGTGGTTTCTCCTCATGTCACGATCCAGGCGTAGATGCTGCCCAGGAAGGCCAGCCCGTAGATGAAGCCTGAAATCACCTGCGGACCGGTGTGGTCCTGGAGTCGGATGCGGCTCCAGCACACCGCCAGGCCCACCGGAACAAACAGCAGCCCGACAACACCCCAGGATGTTGTCAGGGCAACAATAGTTCCGCCCATCATCATGCCGTGCCCGGAGATCTTCCACCACGGACTCACCACAGCGATCACCAGTCCGGCCAGGAACGTGGCCACGAGCAGCGCCACGATCTCGATCGGTCCCTGCAGCAGGATCGCCGCCGCGAGGTAGCTGAGGACCAGCACCAGCACCCCGGCCATCACCGGTCGGCGGTGCTCCTTCACGCTCACGTGGTGGTCGGTGAGCACCCCTCGGCGCACCAGCATGAGGACCACGGCCAGCGGAACCCCGCACACGATCAGGGCCGCGCTGATTCCCCACCACAGCGAGGCCGCAGATGGGTTCGCCCCCCAGGGCAGCGCGATGAGCAGTGCCGCCAGCAGCACCGGAGGCTGGAAGGCTTCCGTGGCGGTTCTCTCCCAGCGGGGGACGACGATCGAGGTGCTCATGATGTGAGTTCAAATCTCCTCTCGGCGGCCTGCAGGGCACACCGTTGCTTTTCCGACAGGCCCGCGTTTTCGGCCCGCAGGGCGTCTTCGACGGCAATGACGGCACTGTAGAGAACCTGCTGGGGATCGGCCGACAGAGCGCTGGACCAGCCCGGAGGGCGTCCACCAGGGCTCCACCGGTCCGCGCCGAGTTGGGCCCACACCGGGGCGATCCTCAGGATGTCCATGCGCAGACCCATCTTCAGGCGCCGGCCTTGGGCGTAGACACCCAGCCACGCCACGGCCAAGCACACCAGCACGGCCCCGGGCAGGAAGACCGGGCCGAACGAGGCCCGCAGGGCCACAGCTACAGCATCCCACGTGCCTGAATACCCGAGGACTGCGTAGCCGGCCTCGAGCGTGCAGCCGAGCACGAGCAGAGAACCTCCCACGCCCAGGCCGAGCAGCCCCGGCCACAGCAGGCGATCGTGCCCGTGCTGGCGCAGGGTGAGTTCCCGGAAGGCGACACGGGCAACATCGGCAGCGTTCCAGGCTCCCATCACCATGATGAGCAGCGTGTAGACCAGGGTGCCGCCCTGGGCAAGGTGGTCCGGGATGAACGCTCCCGAGGTCGGGCCCCGGTCGATCGAGAAGAACGCTGCCGTCAGTCCCAGCAGCAAGGCGCTACCTATGGCGGCCTCCCGCAATGTCCGCGACCGGCTCCAGTCCCTGCGCTGCAGAGACTGCACGAGGGCCGACCGCAGGCACCATACGGCGCTGAGTGCGAGCAGGTTGCGCACCAAATGGAAGATGTTCTCCCCGCCCAGCCACGCATCCACGGTCCGTTCGGAAACCATGACCCCATTGGCCGAGAAGGCCAGCGCCGCCAACGCCGTGCCCACCCAAACGAAGTCCACTCGGCGTCGCCGCGCCACCCGTGGCAGACGAACGACCACTGCCACGGCGGCGAAGAGGAACGCCACGGCCTTGAGCAGACTCAACACCGCTCCGAGGCTCATCAGAAGGCCTCGAACAGAGGATCCACCTGCTGGATCAGTCGGGCGGCCAACCTCGTGGCGGCGTTCTCTGCCGCGATCTCCTGGGCCGTCCAGGTCGAGGAACGCCCGAGAAGGGTCTTGATCCGCCGGGAGCCCCCGATGTGGGCGAAGGCGTTCCCCAGCGTCAGCTCGCAGCCACTGTGCATGAGGAGGATGTGTCCGTACTCGTGCAGGATCACGTGCCGGCGCAGCAGCTCGCTCTCACCGGCAGCATGGAAAATCCAGGACTGCTCAGCCTTCTCCAACCACAACCCCGTGACGTCCTGACCCAACCACGCCGGCGCCGGCTCGATGTGGATGGGCTTGCCGTGCCGACGTTGCACCTCTAGATGAAGACCCTCCCAGGTGAGATGGTCCGGCAGCTCAGCCAGCACATCGGAGTCGGAACGGGAAACTGTTCCCCCTAGCCAAGACATGCCCTCCAGGCTACCCGGAACTTGAACATGTTTATGTTGAACATGTTCAACATGTATTAGGGTGGATGCATGCCGCGCGACACTTTGCGCCCGGCCGTAGATGACTCAGGCCATCGCTGCTTGCTTCGTGTACCGGAGGGATGAAAAATCACCGAGACACACCTGATACCGCTATCGGTAGCAGTGTCGATATGCCATGATCGACCCATGACCGAGTACCAGCAGCCGAAGTTGCAGGGCCACAAGGTGGCCCTGATGGCGCGTGTGTCTCCAGAACAACACCGCGCGGCGATCGAAGCATCGCATCAGGCGGGGCTCAGCATGGCCGAGTACATCGGTGCCTTGATCGACCGCGACGCTGGAAGGTCCAACAAGCTCGACAACAGGGAGGAGCCGCGCCTACCGCTGGCTAATTCCGCTTAAACGACTGACGACCCGCCTGGCAGGGCGGGCCGTCGAAGTCATTCGGCTGTCTCAGGTCGCCAAACTCGCGACAGCCGTTCCAACAGCTAACTGAATCGGAACCTGTCATGAATCCAATACCAGGGGACTGTTGTGTCCCCTAGTGTACCTGAGGCGCGTCCGCAAATGGACCCCTCTTCACTCAGTCACGCCGATTTTCGGTCACATTCCGCCCCTGACGCTGCTCTCGAGGCCGCTGGGGAGTTCCCCTCACGCCGCCGGCGGGTGCGGGTGGAGCACGAGCAGTCCAAGGCCGTCGTGCTGCGGGCTGTGCCCAAGGGGTGCCAGCTCGCCAAGCACGCCGCCGCCTGGCGCCGGGCCGTCCTGGAGCACCCCAGCCTGGAGTTGATCCGTGCCGATGCCCGAGCGAACCTGCTGGCCGTGGTAGAGATCATCTGCCGCCAGCAGGACCCCGCCTCGCGCACCTGGCGCACGACCTGGGACTGGGTGGCCAACAAGATCGACCGCTCCCGCTCCACCGTGGCGCGGGCGATCCGCCACCTGCGCGACTGCGGGCTGCTGGCCGTGGTGGCCACCGGCCGTAGCGCGGCCCGCACCCCGCGCTCCACCGGCCGCACCCAGGGCGAGGCCCCCGTCTACGCACTCATCCACAGCACCGTCCAGCCGGCAGTTGAGCCTGTGGAACTAACTGACACCCCGGTCCCCACGAAGTGGGAGAGTCTTTCCCCGCACGCGCGCGAAGAGTTTTCCCCGAAGGACGCGGCTGCGCCGCGACGCACCCGAAAGGGCGCCGCGCAGCGGCGCGAGGTGGTCGCCGCCCTGAGCCGTCGTACAGCCCCGCTGTGGCCCCGTCATGCAACGACGGAGCCTTTGACGAGGCGGGTGACCCGTCGGGCGCGGAAGGAGACTCAGCGGGCGGCTGCCCTGGAGCTCCAGCACGAGGCGATCGTGCTGCGCCAGCTCACCACCGCCCACGTCGTGAGCGTGTGCAAGCCGTTCTTCGAGGCCGGATGGACCATCGCCGACGTGCTCACCGCCCTGGACTGGACGCCTCAGGGCACCCGCTACGGCTTCCTCACCGTGGAGGGCATCGACAACCCCGCCGCCTGGCTGGGCGCCCGGATGCGCGCCTGGACCCACCCCGACGGCACACCCCTGCGGTCCCGCGACCAGCGGGTCGCCGCCGAAGCCGCCCAGCGCCGCGCGGCAGCACGGGCGGCCGCCGAACGCTACGCCGCCCGGACGGCTGCCGCCGCGGCCGCCCCAGCGTCCTTCCCTGCGCCTGGCCCCCGCCGGCCGTTCCGGCAACGCTGGGCCGCCCAGATCGCCGCCGGCCAGAACGAAGCGGCTGGTGCGGCCGTCTCGGCTCCGTAGCCGGGCCCCTTGGCGTGTCCGGCCGGGCCGGGAGAATCCGCAGCATCGGCACTAGCCAACCCGTATATGTGTACGGGTTTATTGTGTTTATGGGCTGAGCTTTAGAATATGTGTTCTATCCTGGCGGCATGAGACATCCAGTCCCGCTCACTATTGACCGCCCCGTGCTGGTCTCTGCGGTCCTGGTCCGAGTCCCGGCTGGCTTCCCCTCCCCTGCCCAGGACAGCTTCGACGACGGCCGGATCGACCTCAACGAGGTCCTGATCAGAGACGTCACCTCCACCTTCATCCTCCGCGTCACCGGAGACTCCATGGAAGGCATCGGGATCTACCACGGCGACGAAGTCCTCGTGGACCGCTCCCTGACCCCCAAAGACGGCAGCGTGGTGATCGCCGTCCTCGACGGGGACTTCACCATCAAGACCCTCCACGTCCACCCCGACCGGGTCGTGCTGCACCCGGAGAACCCGGCCTACCCGGACGTGGAGGTCCCCTCCCTGTCGACCCTGCACATCTGGGGTGTCGTGGTCTACGGCATCCGCCACATCAACCAGCGGAAGCTGCACTAGGACGGTGCTCTGCAGTGATCGCCCTGGTCGACGTGAACAACTTCTACGCCTCCTGCGAGGCCCTCTTCGAGCCCTCCCTGACCGGCAAGCCACTGGTGGTGCTCTCCAACAACGACGGCTGTGTCGTCGCCCGCTCCCCCGAAGCCAAGGCTCTGGGGATCAAGATGGGTGATCCCTGGTTCCAGCTGCGCGCCGACGCGAAACGGTGGCGGCTGGAAAAGCGTTCCTCTAACTACCAGTTGTATGCGGACCTGTCGGAGCGGGTGATGCTGCTCCTGGCCCGCCACGCGATGGGCCAGGAGGTGTACTCCATCGACGAGTGCTTCCTCCTCCCACCCGTCGGCACACCCGCAGAACAGGTGCGGTGGGCGCGCCGGTTGCAAGCCACCGTGGCCCGCAACGTCGGGCTGCCGGTGAGCATCGGGATCGCCAGCTCCAAGACGCGGGCGAAGATCGCGACCGAGGCCGCGAAGAAGCTGCCCGCCACCGGTGGGGTCGTGCACTGGGACCAGGCCCCCGACGGGTACTGGGACCGGCTCATGGAGGCCCTGCCGGTCACCGAGGTCTGGGGGATCGCCGGGCGGCTGACCCAGCGCCTGGAGGCGATAGGAATCGAGACGATCGCGCAGCTGCGTGATGCCGACCCGGTGGCTATCCGGGACAGGTTCTCCGTGGTGCAGATGCGCACCGTGCTCGAGCTCAACGGGTTCCCCGCCATCCCCGTCGAGGACGAGGTCGCGACCAAGGCCCAGATCCTGGTCTCCCGGTCCTTCCCGGACCCGATCTGGGATCCGGAAATCGTGGGGCAGGCGGTGGCCGAGTTCGCCCAACGCGCCTCCCGCCGGCTACGGAAGGAAGGCGAAGTCGCCGGGCGCCTCACCGTCTTCGCCAGCACCTCCCCCCACCGGCCCGGACCCACCCACAACGTCTCCGCCCAGGTGCGGCTGGCCGTGCCCACCAACGAGCCCACTCCCCTGGTGACCGCGGCCCGGGCGGCCCTGGTGCCCAAGCTGATGCACGGGATGCAGTACATGCGCGCTGGCATCCTCTGCACGGACCTCGCCCCCGAAGGCGCGGTGCCGGTTCTGCCCGGGGTGCTCGAGCAGCCGGCCCCGATCGGGGAACTGATCGATGCGGTGAACCGCCGCTTCGGTACCGGCACCCTCGCCTTGGGCCGACTCGGTGCCCACTCCCCCGCTCCCTGGTCCAACCGCCAAGCCGATCTCTCCCCGCGCTACACCACCGACTGGAACGAACTCCGCACCGTCTCCTAGACACATGCTTCTTGGCTGGTCCGCACTAGAACTGACCTACTCCCCCACTAGGTCAAGGCGACAGTCCTCCTTGGGGCTGTGTCGGCAGACCATGGCTGCCGCACATTTCCTCGGCCCTGGCGGGCCTCCAAAATGATTGCCGAAGGGAAGCCGCGGGAACCTCCGAGCCCGGACTGGACCGCGATCCCTACCAGCACCTTGCTTGCGGTCGAGGTGGCATACAACAGTGGTGGAATAAAAGGACGTTTTGGAATAAATGGAGGTGAATCCTCCGATTGTGTGGCGTGAAGGGGTGAAGATGTCCAAGGAAGATGGAAGCCTTGGGAGTCCGCTCAGTCCTCTGAGCGTCGACGACTCAGTCGCTCTGTGGGCACCGGGGTCCACGAGAAGCAGCAGAGTGGGGTGAGTTGGCATCCTCGCGCGCGTCGACGCATGTGTGCCCTGCTGGAGCTTTAGCAGGGTGAGCATGTCGCTGCACGAAGAATGAGCCCAACATGAAAGTCGTCGGCATGATCCAATCCACGGCGACTCAAGAGGTTGAAGCCAAGGGCGAGGAATACGTTGCCGCCCGCGTGCAGCTGCTCGCGTCCATATCCGAGGGATTCGAGCGGCTCCACGTTCGCAGGGACTCTTAGACGGCCACCCTTCCGCGTGGTGTCCACGCTGATGCTGACGCCCCCTGCCGACTAGTCGTCGCTGGGAGCTTTTGTCCGCCCGGCCATTCCCAAACATCCTCTCAAATCCTCAAAATCATCCATTAACGCCATTTACTCCATTCATGTAATGGAGCAAACTACAAGTAAAAGTACCGAAGTCAGACCGGTTGGCGAGGATAGTCCCAAAACTTCGACGTCGCCCACGTGCTCCTATCCCCACGGTGTTCTCAATGCCGACACCGCCGCAATCGGTGCCGACCTCCACGACGACGGCACCGTCGCGGCGCGCACCTTCTACGTCCAAGACCCACTCTTCCCCTGAGCCCAGGAGGGCATCATGACCACCATCACCCTCTACACCCTTCCCGGGTGTGTTGACTGCCAGGCCGCCGGCCAGGCCATGGACCGCAAGGACATCCCCTTCGGCCTGATCAATGTCGCCTCCCTGCCCGCGGCCGCCGACTTCCTCCGCGGCCTGGGCTACCAGGGAGTGCCCGTGACCGTCGTCCGCGACGACGTCGGCACCGTCTGCGACCACTGGCACGGCCTGCGCCCGGACAAGCTCTACGCCCTGGTGCGACAGCGCGCCCAGCTGACCTGACCCGTCGCCCGTAGATCCACGGCACCCCCCACGCCCGGACCCCGTGAAGTCCACCCGCCCCCCAGGAGGACGCCATGACCATCCAGCCCGAACACCCAACCAGCAAGCACCGGGCGACCGCCCAAGAAGCGGCCCGCGCCGCCCAGGAGGTCCTGGCCGAGATCGAAAAGCTGCGCGCGGCCGCCCAGGCCGCCGCCGACAGCGAAAAGTGCACCCAGTGGCTCACCCGCCACGCCCAGCGCCTCGAGGTGCTGGCGCGGAAGGCCCAGCGCCTCGCCGATGCCGCCACCGAGGCGTGCCTCAACGCCGACCACCTCGACGGGGAACACCTGGCCGAGGTCACTTCCACCGCCTGCCGCGCCCGGGACGACCTCTACCGCGTGTACTTCTCCATCACCGCCTGAGACCCGTCGACACACCCCTGCATTCCATTTACTTAACGCCTCCATTTACTAAACTGAGGCAAACACTCAAAGGAGGCACCGTATGGACATCCTTGCCACCGTGCTGCAGAAGGGTGGCGTGGGCAAGACCACCACGGCCTACCACCTCATCCGCGCCGCCCAACGCGCGGACAAGCGCGTGCTTGCCATCGACATGGACCCGCAGGGCAACCTCACCACCGCCCTGACCCCCGAACGGCTGCCCCTGGACGAGGTCAGCCTGGCCGATGTCATCAACCCCCAGCAGGCACCGGGGGACGACCCAGTCACCCTGGCCGATGTCATCGTGGCGACCATCTGGCCCGGCGTCGACCTGGCCCCCACCGTGGGGCGGGCCCTGGCGATCATCGAACAAGAACTCACCCAGGCCCCCCGCACCGAAGACCGCGCACGGACCCTCCAGCGCGCCCTTCAGGGCGTGGGGGAGCGCTACGACCTGGTCATCATCGACTGCCCCCCGAACCTGGGCATGCTCACCGTCAACGCCCTGGTGGCCGCCCACGGGGCCGTGCTGGTCACCGAGGCCGGCCTGTTCGCCGCCGACGGGGTGGCGTTGATGCGCGACACCATCGGCTCCGTCCAGCAGCACTACAACCCCGACCTCACGATCCGCGGGGTGCTGCTCAACAAGTGGGAGCCGACGACCCTGGCCGGGCGCGAATGGCGCCTGACCCTCCAAGAAGCCCTGGGGGAGCAGCTGCTGGACCCGCCCATCCCCAAACGCGCGGTGATCCGCGACGCCATCGAGACCGGCGACGCCCTGGACCGCATCAAGGGCGGCCAGTCCATGGCCGAGCTCTACACCCGCCACCTGGCCAAGATCACCAGCCGCTGAGACCCGCCGGCACGAAAGGAACGACCCCGACCATGAGCACCACAGGACGCCGCCGGAAATCCACCTTCCTCACCGGCCAAGACGCCGTCGCCCCCTCCATCACCGACACCACCGCCCCCGTACCGGCACCGGATGCCGCAGCACCCGCCGCACCACAGGAGACGGCGCCGGCGCCCGCGGCCGAGCAGCAGAAGGGCGAGAAGAAGGCGGGGAACGCCACGGACACCCGCCGTCGCCTCCAGGTCCAGATGGACATCGACGATCTGGCCGAACTGCGCTCGGCCTACAACCACGTCGCCCAGCGCGGGCAGACCCTCAGCGACTTCGTCGCCGGCATCATCACCGACCGGATCCACCAGTACCGCGACGAGATCAATGACGGACGACCCTTCGGCGGTGCAGGCACCGTGACCCGTGGCCGCCCTCCCAAGTACTAGCTGAGGATCCGTACACCCCATTTACTCCATTAATTTAATGGAGTAAATAGGGTGCAATCGCATGAGGGGACATGTAGACCAGCGGGCGACCCTGTGCCGGATCAGGACTATCGGCCCGACACTGGCTGCTTCCCCTGGGAAAGCACCGCGGTGACGGCCCGCCTGCTCGAGCCCAGCCCGAGACGCTCCCACGCCATGTCCCGGCGATAGCCGGCCAGCACCGGACCCTCCGTCACGAACATTAGGAAGGCCGAGTGCTGTCCGGGTGGGGGAGTCGGGGTCTACTGGGCGGCGTAGTAGGCGTTCTTGACGGACTGGTGGACGCGGCCGCGGTCGGAGACCTCGTATCCGTTCTCCTTCGCCCAGGCCCGGATCTTCGCCGTCTCCGAGCTACCGGATGAGGACCGGGTCCCATTGGCCCGGACGCTCTTGCTTTGGGCTCGCCGGCCGGCGGTGGCGTAGGGGCGCAGAGCCTCCCGCAGCTTCTCCGCATTGGCGGCTGACAGGTCAATCTCGTACTGCCGGCCGTCCAGGCCGAACTGGACGGTCTCATCCGCAGGGCCGCCCTCAAGGTCGTCCTCCAAAATGATCTGTACGCTCTGGGCCATCACAGCACCTTTCCTTAATGTCGTGATCATTTGTCTCAGAATGCCCTGCCCCGTGGTTTGCTCGCCCCGCGGGGTCAGTAAGCCACGGGGCAGGGTAGAAATTGAAGCTGGCCATAATTCCGGTGATGGAATCAAGGAAGTCTGGGACAGCTTAATTCACGTGGTCTAGTGCCGTTGCATCAGAGCCTACAGCAGGTAGCGTCCGGCCGGTTCGGGGGCGATGATCAGCCGGAACTCGTTATTCTGCAATCTTTCTAGCGTTGAATAATATCCCACATAATTCGTCGCTCGAAGATATGCATTCAAGGTGTTCCAGTGTAGCCAGGTGGGGACGTTTCCCTGCGAGGAAGCACGGTGTGGCGCATGGCTAATGCGAATATTGTGCACCCCAAGATCATGCCCATCAATCCACACATGGAAGGCGACTTCCACTTCCAGTTGATCTTCCTTATCGGGGACGGGTGACCATGGTAGATCGGCAAAGAAGGAATCATGGAAGTAAGTTAGGTGATCAATTTCGCTTTCCGCCTGCGTCAGCGTCATAGAGCCTTTGAGCTGTGTATTTGGGGTGCGCTTTTGCTGAGCCTGCGTGTGGCCCAACTCTCGGTACCACCGACGGAGAACGCGCTGATCCTTCAGTGGCAGCTCATCGCTGCCCTTTTCGGAAGAGCCAGCCTCTCCCATCTCCTCTACGTCTATGTCTCTTGCGCGTGACAGAACCTGTGACTTCGGGCTCAGCTTTGGGAGCTGACGTAACTGTGATGCAGCTAGCCCAGTAAACAGCCCGTCGATCGACCCGACCTCAGTGCCGTCCGTGTCTTCCGGCGCGTCTTCATTTTTCCGCACAACGCGACGAGCACGGAATTCCGAGTTGATGACGATGTCGCGACTGGCCACCATCTTCTCTATCAGTTCGCTGGTCAGTGGCCTACAGGCGCTGTCTTCACTCCTAAGGCGTTCGAACCATGCCTGCACTTCAACGACCGTGCTGTCCGGCTCCACGCCTGACCAATCAAGCCAGAGCGACGCTTCATAGTTCCACGCAAGACCACCTGCCGTCAGATTGCTGGATCCGACGAGCAGAGACTGTTGAGAGTCCCCGACAGCGAGATAGACCTTCGGATGGAATGTGCGTCGAGGATCATGAAAAACGTAGGCTTCCGAGGCCAGTTCTAACGCCAGCTCCAAGCCTTCCTTCGTCGCACCACCTTCGCTGACTCCCACAATCATGGTGAGCTTGCCGCCTGAGTCGCGGAACGCTTCGATTTGATCACGCACTCGGCCCAAGCCTGAGCGTTTGGCCCACGCGACGGCGACCTGGACATCAGTGAAGCCGCCTCGAGTGACATGCTCCACAAAGTCAGCGAGATTCTTCTCGTCATCAAATGGCTGCGCCACGAATCTCAGTTTCATTCGCAAAGGATCGCACGCGGTGTCGGTTAGGAGCGAGTCGATGAGATAGGATAGTTGCTTCAGTAGCTGAAGCAATCTAAGGATGGCAAAGTGCGCACTCGGGACGCCGTAAGTCCAGAAAAACTGCGAGGTGGATTCTACTCACCCGATGTCCTGGTCAGCCTCTGCCTCGACCGGGTTCAGGCGCTCCTCGACGGTCGTGAGCAGCTGCGCATCCTTGAGCCAGCAGCCGGAGACGGAGCCTTCGTTAGAGGTCTCGCCACGCATCCTCTTGCCTCACGGACACAACACATCGAAGCCGTTGAACTGCTCGACACCGAAGCGGCCAAGCTGGCCACCGCGGTGGAGCACTCGAACCTCCCCGGCCGAGTGGTCAACCAGAACGTACTTGAGTGGTACGGCGCATCTAGCCGGCACGACTACGACGTAGTGGTCGCGAATCCCCCCTACGTCCGATTCCAGTTCATCGACGATGCAGATAAGCAAAGAGCAAAGGACCTCAGTTCTCAACTGGGTGTATCCGGCTCATCGGTCTCAAACCTGTGGATTCCAGTTTTCCTTTTGTCACTCGACTCCCTGAGAGACGGCGGGGTGTTCTCGGTCATACTTCCCACAGAATTCCTCACCGGAGTATCCGCAGCTCAAGTACGTTCATGGCTACTTGCCAACACGACAGATCTTTCGATCGACCTCTTCAAGCCTGGTTCTTTCCCTGCCGTGCTCCAGGAAGTGCTCGTGATGTCGGGTCGGCGCGTACATGCCAACCCAGGCACAAGCATCACGTTCACTGACCATAATGGTGGAACTCACACCTGGGAACACTCGATCAACGCCAATGCGAAGACGTGGACTGCATACTTACTGACACCACGTGAGGTGGAGGCTTACCACTTTGCTCAGTCACGCAAATCTGTTCGGCTTCTGAGTTCCCTCGCTCGATTTACTGTATCTACCGTCACTGGAGCGAACGCATACTTCTGTCTCCCAAGCAGTGAAGTTCGTGAACATAATCTTGAAGCGTGGGCCTTGCCGCTTCTTGGACGTTCTCGTCAGGCGAAAGGACTCGTGTTCCTCAACGAGGATCATGAGGAACTGACCAGAGGGGCACAACCAGCATGGATTCTGAGCTTCGCAGCGAATCGACCGGACCCGTCGAGCAATCCAAAAGCACTCCGCTATATCCATGAGGGTGAAGCAACGAGCATCCACACGAGGTTCAAGACACGCATCCGTACACCGTGGTATCGGGTTCCTATCGTCCCCGCCGGCGACCTACTACTCTCAAAGCGCTCGAACGAGTTCCCTCGCATGGTCGCCAACCATGCTGGGGCAATCACCACAGACACCATCTACAAGGGCAAGATGGTCGCTCACAGCGGCGTCACCGCTGACGACCTCACCGCTACCTTCCACAACTCGCTAACGCTCTTGTCTGCGGAGATCGAAGGCAGGAGCTTCGGCGGAGGTGTGCTTGAACTTGTACCTAGTGAGGTCGCTTCCCTGCTCGTTCCCATCTCTTCTGAGGCGCACCGTTACCTGCCTGCACTCGACGCGGCCTATCGAGCCTCATCGAATGGGAACGATCTCATTCAAGCCACAGACTCCATGGTGGGGACACTCATCCAAGATCTGACACCGGAAGTCATGGACACGCTTCGCGGAGCACGGCTCGCCCTACTCGAGCGTCGTCTTGTAAGAACCAGGTCCAACTTTTACGAGGGGTAGGGTGCCGCGGAACGACATCTGGCCTACCGAGCCCGGGCGAGGTCTATGGCTATGCAGTAGGAGGTTCAGTCCTTACTGAGGTTGTACGTCGATCGGGCGCAGGCTTGGCTGCCGAGGGAGGTGACCCGTCTGCCAAAAGCCCTGAGCGCGTGTTCCGATTCGGAAGCGTCGAACTGGGTGGCGCGGCCCCAGAGCATGTGCCTGCCTGGGCAGTACATGTGCTAGCCGGACATCGCGTAGAGGGCGCCCACCCGGCCACTTCCGAACTAGCCCTAATACCTAGTGGTCCCTGGGCCGTATCTCCTGTCACCCTGAGTGCTATGACCGCGTACTTGCTCGTGATTAGCGATCGAGAAGCTCTTGGATGGATCCTCACGACTAGCCGCATGGCCTTCCCGCGGGCTCAACGTGCTGAGGTTGCAGCCCTCAAGCCAGGGGACGAGCTCTTCATCTACACCACGCGTGAAGCATTTAAGAACCCGGCTCGGCATCGGGGTCGAATCATTGGCACGGCTCAGGTTGTAGAGCGTGTAACACAGCTTGATGAGCCAGTCCGATTCGCCGATCGCGAGTTCCCCGTGGGATGCCCATTGAGGATTGGAGAGCTGGCTCCGTTCGGGGCAGGGGTGGAGTTGCGACCCCTGGTAACGAGACTTGCTGCATTTGAAGGGGCAGATACCGCCTGGTCGGCGCGGCTCCGACGTCCTCTACTCCGGATCACCGACTCCGACGCCAGTCTGCTCCGGCAGGAACTTGCAACGGTACTCTCACCGGACGCCGATATGAATGCGTACACCCGTTGGTACCTAGGCCGTCGGTCGACACAGTAAGGACCATTTCTTTGTAAAATGCCCCTAATGGCGCCCTAATACGTTGGCGGGCTTCCCGGTGCGCTTGGTTCGCCAGCTCTTTCGAGCCCTTCAGTCCCTTCGCTCAGGAGATGACGCAGAGGAATGAGAGCCCGGATGTGGTCCTCATAGTGAGATCGCGCTCGATGCCTCGAGGGTTATCAAGGCGCCGGTCTGGGTCGTAGACATAGGCGAGGACGGCATCGCAGTCGGGGTGGGTAGGGTATCGACCGGCGTCAATAAGAAGTTCTTCGCCCAACTTTTGAGCACTCATGCTTGCTCGGGTCATTTTGGTCTCGACAACGACACCGACCTCAGGGAGCACGAAGTCAACACGTGAGTTCGCGCCGCCTCGAGATGGCACGTAGTCCTCCGGTCGAACATCGTCGAAGAGCGTACGCAGCAACGCCTCAACAACCACCTGTAGTTCCCGCTCATCTTTAATGGCCTCACCGACGGGCCACTCTGGTCGACGTTGCTGCAGAACGCGGAGAAACTCCGGCAACCTGCGTAGCACGGCGGCAAGATCTGTGGCCACACGTTCGGAGGGCGACTCCTCAGGCTCAGCCTCTATGAGGAGGTTGCGCTGCTTCTCCAATTGGCCTCGCACGCCATCGAAGTTGTACTGCCACCGGCCCAAGGGAAATGTGCCGTCCTCCGCCCGGAAGACGGACTCCTTGCGTGGATCGCCGAGATACTGGGTGATCCCAGACTTGAACAAGTTTCCATCTCGGTGTTCGTCGAACTTCTTGGCTACGTCCGCCGGCAGAACATTGCGGGCGCGGGCATGCCAGGCGCGATAGTCGCGACGCAGACCCGTAATGTCGGCATGGCTTGGTTCTTCGTCCCCTTGGAGCAAAGACATTCGTCTTTCGAGCTCCTCAGACTCCGCGATCAACTGGGGGATGATGGAGGGCCTTGGGGCGGGGAGGGTAGCCATAGCTACAGGCTAAGGCGTAGCCCCGACTCAACTCGTGGATCCGTCTCGTTGCGTTGATGGGTGCTTCGACGCAATTCTCGAATACCACTGATAGCACGTTGCGGTAAGACCACGTCGCCACTACTCGTCCGCGGATGCGGTCGGGTTGTGACCCGCAGCGATAAGTGGCGTGCTTCTGACAGAGCTAAATGACGGGAGCAAGGCCGAGCGGTCCGATCCGGGT
>NZ_JBNAFK010000021.1:0-65730 GCF_049716185.1 Kocuria sp. CH-021
CCCGGGGGGGGGCGGGGTGGCGGCGGCCCTGGCCGGCCCAAACGGGGCGGCGCGCGGGGGGGGGGCGCCCGGGCCCCGCGGCCGGGGGCGGGCCCGGGGGGGGCGGCGCCGCCGCGTGCCTCAGGAGCTCCGCCGCAGCTCCTTCGGCGCGGCGGCGGCGCTGCGGGCCCGGCGCGTCCGCTCCTCGCGGTTCCGCCTCCGCGCGGCAGGGCCGGTCACGTCCCGCCGTGGCCGGTGCGCGCACGGTCGAGGTCCTCGGCCAGCAGGTCGGTGTTGAGGGCCGTGCCGGTCTTGAGCCCGGCGGCCGCCGCGGCCAGGACCTGGGCGTGCAGGTCCGAGACGTTGCCCGCCACGTAGACCCCCGGCACGTCCGTGCCCCCGGTGGGCGCCGAGGGCACGTAGCTGCCGACCGCGTGGCCCTTCTCCTCCTCCTGCGCCGTGTCCAGGGCCAGGGAGTCGATGAGGTCGGACCGGACCGTGAACCGGGGCACGACCACCACGGCACGGCAGGGCACCAGGTCCCCCGAGACCAGCCGCAGGCCGGTGATCCGGTCGCCGGCCACCTCGACGCCCGACACCTCCCCCGCCACGCACTCGATGCCGAGGGCTGACAGCTGCGCGCGCTCGTCGTCGTCGGGGTCCGGGGCGGTGTGCTGCACGAGCGTGACGTCGTGGCTCCACTGCCGGAACAGCTGCGCCTGCTGCACCGCCGTGGGCCCCGTGCCCAGGACCGCCAGCGGCTCGTCCCGCCACTCCCAGCCGTGGCAGTAGGGACAGTGGATGACGTCGCGCCCCCACCGCTGCGCCAGACCGGGGACGTCCGGCAGCTCGTCGGTGAGCCCGGTGGTGATCAGCACCCGTCGTGCCCGCACGGACCGGCCGTCCTCGAGCGTCAGGACGAACCGCGGGCCGTGCCCGTCCTCCCCGCCCGCCCGCGCGGAGACGACGGTGCCGTCGACGACGTCGGCGCCGTAGCCGGTGATCTCGGCGCGCCCGTCGGCCAGCAGCGCGCCCGGGGCGTCGCCGTCCCGGCCGAGGTAGTTGTGCACGTGCTCGGCGGGGTCGTTGCGCGGGGCCCCGGCGTCCACCACGAGGACCGAACGCCGGGCGCGGGCCAGGCACAGGGCGCCGGCGAGGCCGGCCGGTCCCCCGCCGACGACGACCACGTCGTAGTTCTCGTCCATGCTGCGCTCCCTCGTCCCGGGGTCGGTCTCGGCGACGGCCCTGGGCCGCCCTGCCAACCTAGCAGTGCGGAAGCCGGAGTGTAAGCCTGCTTAGTGCCTGAGGGTCTCCCACTGCCCGTCACCCGGCGTCAAAGGGTGCCGCGTCGCCACGGTCGTCACTAGCGTGATCAGCACCGGGCCGGTGCGCCCGGCCGGCCGTCCGTCCCCGACCGAGGAGCCGTTCCATGCGCCCTCCGCTCTCCCGCCGCGGCTTCCTCGGCACCGGGGCCCTGGGTCTCGCGGTCGCGGGCCTCGGGGGTCTGGCCTCGTGCGGTCGCACCGACCACCCCACGACCCGCGCGGCGGTCGGCTACGGCCCGCTGATCGCGGACCCCGACGGCGTTCTCGCCCTGCCGAGCGGGTTCTCCTACACGGTGCTCGCCCGGTCCGGCGTGAGCCCGACGTCCGACGGCACGCACCCGTCCGACCCCGACGGCATGGGGGTCTTCGGCGGCCCCGGGGGCGGCACCGTGCTGATCTGCAACCACGAGAACAACGGCACCGAGCCGCACGCGGTGCCCACGGTGGAGGGACTCGTCTACGACCCCGGCGCGTCCGGCGGCACGTCCACCCTGGTCGTCGACGCCGATGGCCGCCGGACGTCCCAGTACACGTCGCTGGCCGGGACCGTGAACAACTGCGCCGGCGGCGTCACTCCCTGGGGCACGTGGCTGAGCTGCGAGGAGACGAGCGCGCGAGCCGGCGACGACGGCCTCACCCTGGACCACGGCTACGTGTTCGAGGTCGATCCGGACAGCCGCGAGGCCAATCTCGGCAGGTCGCCGGTGCCCCTGAAGTTCCTGGGCCGCTACTCGCACGAGGCCGTGGCGGTCGACCCGTCCACCACCCGGATCTACCTGACGGAGGACGCCGGGGACCCCAGCGGGCTCTACCTCCGCTGGACGCCGCCGTCCGGGTTCGTCCCGGGGCGCCACGCGCTGCGCGAGCTCGCGGAGTCGGAGGGCGGCGACGTCGCCGGCCGGCTGCAGGCGATGCGGTGCCTCGCGGAGGGGACCGTGGTCCGGGACCTGGCGGAGGCGACCGCCGTGGGAACCCGCTACGACGTCGAGTGGATCGACGTCCCCGACCGCGACGGGCAGGACGAGTCCGTGCGCCGGCAGTTCGACGACGACGCCGTCACCCGTGCGCACAAGCTCGAGGGGCAGTGGTGGAACGACGACGGCGTCTACTTCGTCTCCAGCTACGCGGAGGCCCCGGACGGGCCGGAGGGGGACGGCGGGACCGGTCGGACCCCGGACCGGCACGTCCACAACGGTCAGGTGTGGTTCCACGATCCGGCCGCCGGGACGGTCGTCCTGACCGTGCTCTTCGGCCTCAGGGAGGACCCGGACCTCGAGATGCGCTTCGAGCGGCCCGACAACATCACGATCTCCCCGCAGGGCGGACTCGTGCTCGCCGAGGACGGGAACGGCACCAGCCACCTGGTCGGGGTGACCGAGCGGGGACGTGCCTACGCCCTGGCCCGCAACGACCTCGACGACTCGGAGTTCTGCGGCCCCGTGTTCTCGCAGGACGGTGTCCACCTGTTCGTCAACCTGCAGCAGGCCGGCCTCACCCTGGCGATCAGGGGCCCGTGGGCGAGCCCGTCGCACCAGCCGGCCGGCTGATCGCGGCCGGCGCCGGCGCACGGTCCGGAACGGGTGGGGCCAGGAGGGCCGGCCGCCCCGGGGACGGGCTGCGCCAGGAGAGCCGGCCGGCCCGGGGACGGGCCGTGCCAGGAGGTCGGCCCGGGGACGACGAAGCCCCCCGGACCGTGTGGTCCGGGGGGCTTCGTCCGTGGTGACCCCAGCGGGATTCGAACCCGCGTTACCGCCGTGAGAGGGCGGCGTACTAGGCCGCTATACGATGGGGCCCTGCCGAGCCGGACCGCGGTTCCCCGCGACCGGCCTCGTACACTGTACCAGGTCCGGCGACCCGTTGCGGACGCCGGTCAGCGCACCGGAGCACGGGCCCCGGAGCGCGCAGACGGGAACACCCCCGGACCGTGTGGTCCAGGGGTGTTCCGCGGTGGTGACCCCAGCGGGATTCGAACCCGCGTTACCGCCGTGAGAGGGCGGCGTACTAGGCCGCTATACGATGGGGCCGTACTGTTCCGATGGAGCAGCGCTGGGATACCAGGACTCGAACCTAGAATGACGGTACCAGAAACCGTAGTGTTGCCAATTACACCATATCCCACTGTCGTCCCCGGCCCGGCGGTTTCCCGCGTCGACCGGCGCAACGCAAGAAAACTATACCGGCCTTCCGGCGGGGCGGCAAATCGGGATCAGCGGCAGTAGCGCTCCTCGAGCTCGCGGTCGATCCCCCGGCGGCGGGCGATCCCCGCCAGCGCCCGGAGGACGGGCCCGAGCCAGCGGTAGATCCCCGGCAGGTTGATGTCCGTCCACTGGATGAGCAGGGCCGTGCGCAGCAGGCTCCTCGGCCGGCCGTCCGGGCGGGCCTGTCCGTCCCGGGCGAGCCCGTACAGGGCCGCCAGGCCCTTCTCGAAGCCCTCGTGGGCGGGGCGCACCTCGAGCACGAACCGGGCCGGGGTCCCGGCCGGGTTCTTCCAGCGGAACAGGTGCTCCTCGGGCACCTCGGCCTCTCCCCCGGCGCCGAGGTCCCGCACGACGTGGCCGACCTGGACCCGCAGCGTGCCCTCGAGGACGCGCAGTCGCATCCCGGACCGGCGGTGGTAGTGGGGGCGCACCTCGCCGCCGGGCTCCACCTCGACGTGCAGCAGGGCGTGCTCACCGCCCGTCGCGGCCCCGGTCCGCAGCCACGTGACGGTGTCCCGCTGCACCGGGTTGCGGTGCTGCGGGCGTCCCGCGCGCAGCGCCTCGATCTGGTCGTCGGTCGGTTCCATCGTGATCGCCCCCGTGCTCCAGGCTACGCCGGAGGCGCGGGGTGCGCGCAGATGACGACGACGGTCCGGGCCACCGTCCGCGGAGGGTGACCCGGACCGTCGTCGCCGGGCGGACGGGCGTTCAGCCGAGCTGGGCGGCGAGCGCGCGCAGACGGGTCAGGGAGGAGTCCTTGCCGAGGATCTCGAGGGACTCGAACAGCGGCGGGGAGATCCGCCGCCCGGACACCGCGATGCGGACCGGCCCGAAGGCCAGCCGGGGCTTGATGCCCAGTCCGTCCACGATGGCCTCGCGCAGCGCGGCCTCGAGCGCGGCGGCGCTCCAGTCCTCGAGGGGCTCCAGGGCGGCGAGCGCCGCCCGGAGCACGTCGCCGGCGGAGTCCTTGAGCTGCTTGCGGGCGTCGTCGGCCACCTCGATCTCGTCGTCGCCGGCGAAGAGGAAGGACAGCAGCTCGGGGGCCTCGCCGAGCAGGTTCATCCGCTCCTGGACCAGGGGCGCCGCCCGGTCGAGGATCTCCCGGCGACGCTCGTCCAGGGGCTCCCCCAGCACGCCGCCGGCCTGCAGGTACGGGATCAGCCGGTCGCGGAAGTCCTCCGGGTCGAGCCGGCGGACGTGGGTGCCGTTGATGGCGGTGGCCTTCTTGAGGTCGAACCGTGCGGGGTTGGCCAGGACGTCGTGGACGTCGAAGTGCTCCACGAGCTGCTCCACGGTGAAGACGTCCTCGTCCGCGGACAGGGACCAGCCGAGCAGGGCCAGGTAGTTGAGCAGGCCCTCGGGGATGAACCCGCTGTCCTTGAGGTGGAAGAGGCTGGACTCGGGGTCGCGCTTCGACAGCTTCTTGTTGCCCTCGCCCATGACGTAGGGCAGGTGGCCGTACTCGGGCACGTACTTCGCGAAGCCGATCTCCACCAGCACCCGGAACAGCGCGATCTGGCGCGGCGTCGAGGAGAGCAGGTCCTCGCCGCGCAGCACGTGGGTGATCTCCATGAGGGCGTCGTCCACGGGGTTGGTGAGCGTGTACAGCGGCTGGCCGTTGGCGCGCACCACCACGTAGTCCGGGATGGACCCGGCCCGGAAGACGATCTCGCCGCGGATCATGTCCTGGAGCACGATGTCCTCGTCCGGCATCCGCAGCCGCAGCACGGGCTCCCGGCCCTCGGCGCGGAACGCCGCGATCTGCTCCTCGGTGAGGTCGCGGTCGAAGTTGTCGTAGCCGAGCTTGGGGTCGCGCCCGGCCGCGCGGTGCCGGGCCTCGACCTCCTCCGGGGTGGAGTACGCCTCGTAGACGGCTCCGTGCTCGCGGAGCCGGTCCGCCACCTGCCGGTAGACGTCCAGGCGCTGCGACTGCCGGTACGGCGCGTGCGGGCCGCCGGTCTCGACGCCCTCGTCCCAGTCGATCCCCAGCCAGGCCAGCGCCTCGAGCAGCTGCTGGTAGCTCTCCTCCGAGTCCCGCTCGGTGTCGGTGTCCTCGACGCGGAAGACCATGGTGCCGCCGGTGTGCCGGGCGTGGGCCCAGTTGAACAGCGCGGTGCGGATCAGCCCCACGTGCGGGGTGCCCGTCGGGGACGGGCAGAAGCGCACGCGCACGGGCGAGGACGGGGCGGAGGAGGTGGCCGGGGCGGTGGGCGTGTCGGTCATGGCTCTTTCGTGGATCGGTCGGGGTGCGGGCGGGCTCGTGCGGTGGTGCGGGCGGGGCTCAGCGGCGCAGGACGGTCGGCAGGACGCCGATGCCCTCGACCTCCACCTCGATCCGGTCGCCCTCGTCGACGATGCCGACGCCGGCGGGCGTGCCGGTGAGGATGACGTCGCCGGGCAGGAGCGTGAACG
The DNA here is from genome assembly GCF_049716185.1 of Kocuria sp. CH-021. Classification (NCBI taxonomy): domain Bacteria; kingdom Bacillati; phylum Actinomycetota; class Actinomycetes; order Micrococcales; family Micrococcaceae; genus Kocuria; species Kocuria sp. CH-021. The sequence continues at coordinate 5,915 of NZ_JBNAFK010000021.1, forward strand.
CCTGGGAGACGTAGGAGACGAGGAACGGGACGTCGAAGACCATGTCCCGGGTGTTGCCGTCCTGCTTGGTCTCGCCGTTGACGCGGCTGCGCACGGCGAGGGCGGAGGTGTCGAGGTCCGTCTCGATCCAGGGTCCGAGCGGGCAGGCCCCGTCGAAGCCCTTGGCGCGCGCCCACTGGCCGTCGGTCCTCTGCACGTCACGGCCGGTGAGGTCGTTGGCGGCGGTGTAGCCGAAGACCACCTCGGGCACGCGCTCCACCGGGACGTCCTTGCACATCCGCCCGACGACGACGGCGAGCTCGCCCTCGTAGGAGACCTGCTCGGTCCACGGGGGGAGGGTCACAGGGTCGCCGGGACCGGCGACGGAGGTGTTGGGCTTGAAGAACAGCATCGGGGAGGTGGGCAGCTCGTTGCCCAGCTCCGCCGCGTGGTCGGCGTAGTTGCGCCCGACGCACACGATCTTGGAGCGCGGGATCACGGGGGCCAGGAGACGGACGTCGGCGATGTCGTGGCGCTGCTGGGTGGGATTGATCCCGGTGTAGAAGGGGTCGCCCGCGAGGACGGTGACCGTCTCCTCGCCGGCGGCGCCCTGCACCGCGCCGAAGTGGATCTCGTTGTCGACCGTGAACCTGGCAATTCGCATGGGACCAGGCTATCCCACGGCCTGCGGGCGGGCGCGCGGCCCCCGGCGCCGGCGCCGGGGGCCGCGGGGGCTCAGACCAGGCGGGTCAGCCAGCCGTGCGGGTCCTCCGCGCGGCCCGTCTGGATCTCGAGCAGCTGCCGGCGGATGTCCATGGTGACCTCGCCGGGCCGGGCCGCCTCGTCGCCGATGGTCTCCTCGGCCGAGAGGAGCCTGCCGATGGGCGTGATCACGGCCGCGGTCCCGCACGCGAACGCCTCGGTGATGGTCCCGGCCTGCCAGCCCTCGCGCCACTCGTCCAGGGTGAAGCGGCGCTCCTCGACGCGCATCCCGCGGTCCTCCGCGAGCTGGATGATCGAGCGGCGCGTGACGCCCTCGAGGATCGTGCCGGTGAGCTCGGGCGTCACCAGGCGGCCGTCCTCGTAGACGAAGAACACGTTCATTCCGCCCAGCTCCTCGACCGCGTCCCCGCGGTCGCGGTCCAGGAACATGACCTGCTGGCACCCGTGGGCGTCGCCCTCCATCTGGGCCACCAGGGAGGCCGCGTAGTTGCCGCCGCACTTGGCCGCCCCCGTGCCGCCGCGCCCGGCCCGGGCGTAGTCCCGGGAGAGCCAGATGTCCACGGGCTTGACCGGACCGCCGAAGTAGTTCCCCGCCGGGGAGGCGATCACCGAGTACAGCACCTGCCGGGACGGGCGCACCCCCAGGAACGCCTCCGTGGCGATCATGAACGGGCGCAGGTACAGGGACTCGCCGTCCCCGTCCGGGATCCACTGCTCGTCCACCGAGACGAGCTCCCGCAGCGAGTCCAGGAACATCTGCTCCGGCAGCTCCGGCAGCGCCAGCCGGCGGGCGGACCGGTTCAGCCGGGCGGCGTTGGCGTCGGCCCGGAACGTCCACACGGAGCCGTCCGCGTGCCGGTAGGCCTTGAGCCCCTCGAAGATCTCCTGGCCGTAGTGCAGCACGGCCGCGGCGGGGTCGAGCACCAGCGGTCCGTACGGCTCGATCCTGGGGTCGCTCCAGCGCCCCGTGCCCTTCTCGACGTCCCCGAACCAGTCGATCTTCACCATGTGGTCGGTGAAGTTCGTGCCGAAGCCCGGATCGGCGAGGATGGCGGCCCGCACCTCCTCCGGGACCGGGTCCTGGCTGAGGCGGTGGGCGAAGGTGGTGGGCTGTGTGGTCACTGCGTCTCCCTGCGAGGTCGACCCCGTGGCGACCGGCACGCGGGGCTCAGCTGTTGTTTCCGTGCCCCAGCCTATCCCCGGAGGACGGGCGGGCCCGCTCAGGCGAGGGCGTCGAGCACGCCGTCCCCCACCTGGGCGGTGGTGCGGGTCTCGTTGCCGTGCGCGGCGAGGTCCTGCTCGACCGCGGTCTCGATCCGGGCGGCCGGTCCGGGGTGGCCGAGGTGCTCCAGCATCATGGCGGTCGCGAGGATCGCCGCCACGGGGTTCGCCCTCTGCTGTCCCGCGATGTCCGGGGCGGAGCCGTGGACGGGCTCGAACATCGAGGGCGCGGTGCGGTCCGCGTTGATGTTGCCGGCCGGGGCCAGGCCGATGCCGCCCGTCACCGCCCCGGCGAGGTCGGTGAGGATGTCCCCGAAGAGGTTGTCGGTGACGATGACGTCGAAGCGTGCCGGGTCGGTCGTGAGGAAGATCGTGGCCGCGTCCACGTGCAGGTAGTCGACGGCGACGTCGGGGAACTCGGCGCCGATCTCCTCGACGAGGCGGGCGTAGAGCCGGCCCGCGTGGACGAGCACGTTGTGCTTGTGCACGAGGGTCAGCCGCTTGCGCTCGCGGGCGGCGGCGAGCTCGAAGGCGTAGCGCACCAGCCGGCGGACGCCGTACGCGGTGTTGAGCGAGACCTCCGTGGCGATCTCGGCGTCGGTGCCGCCCCGCAGCACCCCGCCGTTGCCCGCGTAGGGGCCCTCGGTGCCCTCGCGCACCACCACGAAGTCGATGTCCCCCGGGTCGGAGAGCGGGCTGGTGGTGCCCGGGAAGAGCTTGGACGGGCGGAGGTTGACGAAGTGGTCGAGGCTGAAGCGCATCCTCAGCAGCACGTCGCGCTCGATGATCCCGGACGGGACCCGCCGGTCGCCGGGGGCGGCGCCGACGGCGCCGAACAGGATGGCGTCGTAGGCCCGCAGCTCGGCCAGCGTCCGGCCGGTGAGGGTCTCCCCCGTCTCCAGCCAGTGCTGGGCGCCGAGACCGAACTCCCGCTTCTCCACGGTGACGCCGGCCGCGGCGGTGACGGCGTCGAGGACCTTCTCCGCCTCGGCCACGACCTCGGGGCCGATGCCGTCACCGGGCACGAGGGCGATCTTCAGGTGGGCGGGGGCTGCTGCGGGCGTCGGCTGGCTCATGGCCCCAGGATAGGAGCACGACGACCCGTCCGACCACGGAGTGGACGGACGTCTCACATGGTGGACGGACGGGCCGGCTCAGGCCTGCAGCGCCGCGGGCTCCTCGTAGCGCGGGAACACCGGGACGGGCCGGGGCAGCTCCGTGCCGGCGGCCAGGGGCGTGCCCAGGGCGGTGAACAGGCGGGCCTCGCCCTCCTCCTGGCCGAGCACGTCGAGCAGCCGGGCGGCGGCGTCCGGCATCACGGGCTGCACGAGGACGCCGACCACGCGCACCACCTCGAGCGTCACCCACAGCACGGTGGCCATCCGCTCGGCGTCGGTCTTGCGCAGCTTCCAGGGCTCCATGGCCGTGAAGTACCGGTTGGCCTCGGCGACCACCCGCCAGATCCGCTCGAGCGCCCGGTGGAACTGCTGCTCGTCGAACTCGGCGCGCACCGGCGCGTAGAGCCCGGCCGCGGCGGCGAGCATGGCGTGGTCCTCGGGGGTGAGCTCCCCCGGCACGGGGACCCGGCCCTCGCAGTTCTTGGCGACCATCGACAGCGAGCGCTGGGCGAGGTTGCCGAGGTCGTTGGCGAGGTCGGAGTTGATCCGGCTCTTGATCCCGTCGTGCGAGTAGCTGCCGTCCTGGCCGAACGGCACCTCGCGCAGCAGGAAGAAGCGCAGCGGGTCGAGGCCGTACTCGGCCACGAGGGCGTGCGGGTCGATGACGTTGCCCACGGACTTGGACATCTTCTCGCCCTGGTTGAAGAGGAAGCCGTGGGCGAAGACGCGCCGGGGCAGCGGCAGTCCGGCGGACATCAGGAACGCCGGCCAGTACACGGCGTGGAAGCGGGCGATGTCCTTGCCGATCACGTGGGCGTCGGCCGGCCAGTACCGCCGGAACGTCTCGGCGTCGGTCTCCGGGAAGCCCACCCCGGTGAGGTAGTTGGTGAGGGCGTCCACCCACACGTACATGACGTGGTCCGGGTCGCCGGGCACGGGCACGCCCCAGTCGAAGGTGGTGCGGGAGATCGAGAGGTCCTCCAGCCCCGAGCGCACGAACGAGGCGACCTCGTTGCGGCGGGTCTCGGGGAAGACGAAGCCCTCCTGCTCGTAGAGGGCCAGCAGCCGGTCCTGGTAGGCGGAGAGGCGGAAGAAGTAGGACTCCTCCTCGGTCCAGGTGACCTCCGTGCCGGTGCCCGTCGAGCACCGCACCCCGTCCTCCCGGACCTCGGTCTCGTCCTCGCCGTAGAACGCCTCGTCGCGCACGGAGTACCAGCCGGCGTACTTGCCGAGGTAGATGTCCCCCGCCTCCTCCATCCGCCGCCAGATGGCCGCCGACGCCGCGTAGTGGTCGGCGTCCGTGGTGCGGATGAAGCGGTCGTAGGAGATGTTCAGGGCGTCGTCCATCTCCCGGAAGCGCGCCGAGTTGCGGTCCGCGAGCTCCCGGGCCGTGAGGCCCTCCTTCTCCGCGGTCTGCTGCATCTTCTGGCCGTGCTCGTCGGTGCCGGTCAGGAAGCGGACGTCGTAGCCGTCCAGCCGCTTGAACCGGGCCATGACGTCGGTCGCGATGACCTCGTAGGCGTGCCCGATGTGCGGGGTGCCGTTGGGGTACGCGATGGCCGTGGTGATGTAGTACGGGGTGCGGTGGGAGGAAGTCACGGCCTCCACTCTACCGACCTCCGGGAGGGTGCGGGCCCGGGCCGCCGGTGCCACGATGGTGGGGACAGCGAGCACCGAGCACCCCGGGAGGCCACCGTGCGCAGCGAGCTCTTCGCCCAGGACCACTTCGAGCAGCAGAGCCGGGAGCGCTGGACACGGCAGTCCGACCGGATGCTGCGCGTGGGCCTGGGCCCCGACGTCGTCGCCACCAAGGGCGCCATGGTCGCCTACCAGGGCCGGATGAGCTTCCGGCACGAGGGCGCCGGCTCCATCGGCAAGCTCATGAAGAAGGTGCTGACCAGCGAGGACGCCCCCATGATGCGGGTCTCGGGCGAGGGCGAGGTGTTCTTCGCCCGGAAGGCGCGCCACGTGTTCACCGTCCTGCTCGAGGGCGAGGCCATCAGTGTCGGCAGCGCGTCCCTGCTGGCCTTCGACGACACCCTGGCCTGGGACATCCGGCGGGTGGGCGGGGCGGGGCTGATGGCCGGCGGGCTGTTCAACCTGGAGCTCTCCGGCCACGGCGTGCTCGCCCTGTGCTCGGACGGCCCGCCCATGATCCTCGACTGCTCCGGGCAGCCCACGTTCGTGGACCCGCAGGCCGCGGTGGCGTGGTCGGCGAACCTCGTGCCCGGGATCCAGAACGACCTGTCGATGGGCTCGCTGCTGCGCGGGGGCTCCGGCGAGTCGTTCCAGCTCGCCTTCTCCGGCCCGGGCTTCGTCGTCGTCCAGCCCTCCGAGGGCGTGCCGGTCGTGCGGCAGGGCTGAGCCCGGTCACCGCCCGGGGCGCGCGGCGGCCGCTTCCGCCCTCGGGGCAGGGCCCGGACGCGGCGAGGGGCCGCGTCCGCACGGAGTGCTCGGCGCATTCCGTGCGGTCGCGGCCCCTCGGCCGGTGTCCCGGCACCGCTCGCGGCGGCGGGGCGGGCGCGGATCAGCGGGCGGCGGTGCCCTCGACGTAGTCGGCGTCCGGGGAGGTCCACGCGAAGAGCTTGCGCAGCTCCCGGCCGGTGACCTCGATCGGGTGGGACTCCTCCTTCTCGCGCAGCTTCTTGAACTCGGCGCCCCCGTTGTCCTGGTCCTCGATGAAGCGCTTGGCGAAGGTGCCGTCCTGGATGTCGGCCAGCACGGCCTTCATGTTCTCCTTGACCGCGGGGTTGATCACCCGGGGGCCGGAGACGTAGTCGCCGTACTCGGCGGTGTCCGAGATGGACCAGCGCTGCTTGGCGATGCCGCCCTCGACCATGAGGTCCACGATGAGCTTGAGCTCGTGCAGCACCTCGAAGTAGGCGATCTCGGGCTGGTAGCCGGCCTCGGTCAGCGTCTCGAAGCCGTACTGGACCAGGTGCGACATGCCGCCGCACAGGACCGCCTGCTCGCCGAACAGGTCCGACTCGGTCTCCTCGGTGAACGTCGTCTTGATGACGCCCGCACGGGTGCCGCCGATGCCCTTGGCGTAGGACAGGCCCAGCTCGAGGGCCTTGCCGGAGGCGTCCTTCTCCACGGCCACGAGGGCGGGCACGGCACGGCCGGCCTCGAACTCGCGGCGCACGGTGTGGCCCGGGCCCTTCGGGGCGACCATGACCACGTCGACGCCCTCCGGGGCCTCGATGTAGCCGAAGCGGATGTTGAAGCCGTGGGCGAAGAACAGGGCGTCGCCCTGCTCCAGGTTCGGGGCGATGGACTCGGCGTAGACGTGGCGCTGGACCTGGTCGGGGGTCAGGATCATGATGACGTCGGCTTCCTTGACGGCGTCCGCGACGGTGAGCACCCGCAGGCCCTCGGCCTCGGCCTTGGCCCGGGACCGCGAGCCCTCGGCGAGGCCGATGCGCACGTCCACGCCGGAGTCGCGCAGGTTCAGCGCGTGGGCGTGGCCCTGGGAGCCGTAGCCGATGACGGCCACGGAGCGGTCCTGGATGATCGAGAGGTCGGCGTCGTCGTCGTAGAAGATCTCTGCCATGGGATTGTCTCCTTGAAGCATGGGTGGGCGCGGCGGTTGCGCCGCCGCGAGGTGGTTGGGGTGTCTGTGGGCCGGGCGCCCGCGTCCACCGCCGCCCGGGGGCGTCAGTGGCGCAGGGCGCGGTCGCTCATCGACTTGGGACCACGTCCGAGGGCCAGCGTACCGGCCCGGACGATCTCGCGGACGCCGAACGGCTCCAGGATGTCCAGCAGCGCCCGGAGCTTCTCCGGGGCGCCGGTGGCCTCGATGACGAGCGACTCGGTGGAGACGTCGACAACGGTGGCCCGGAACAGGTCCGCGGCTTGGGTGACCTGCAGACGGGTTGCGGCGTCGGCGCGGACCTTGACCATGATGTGGTCGCGCTGCACCGACGACTCGGGGGTCAGCTCGACGATCTTGATGACGTTGATGAGCTTGTTCAGCTGCTTGGTGACCTGTTCGAGCAGCTCGCCCTCGGCGTCCACCACCACGGTGATGCGGGAGACGCCGTCGAGCTCCGTGGGTCCCACGGCGAGCGAGTCGATGTTGAAGGCGCGGCGCGCGAACAGTCCGGCCACCCGGGTCAGCACGCCCGGCTTGTCCTCGACCAGCACGGAGAGGGTGTGTCGGCTCATGGTCAGTCCTCCTCGTCCCAGTCGGGGGTCATGTTGCGGGCGATCTGGATCTGGTCGTTGGACACGCCGGAGGGCACCATCGGCCACACCATCGCGTCCGCGGAGACCACGAAGTCGATCACCACGGGGCGGTCGTTGATCTCGAGGGCCTGCCGGATGACGTCGTCGACGTCCTCGTCGCGGGTGCAGCGCAGGGCGGCGCACCCGTAGGCGTCGGCGAGCTTGACGAAGTCCGGCACCATGATGCTGTCGTGGCCGGTGTTCAGGTCGGTGTTGGAGTACCGGCCGTCGTAGAACAGCGTCTGCCACTGGCGCACCATGCCCAGCGAGGAGTTGTTGATGACCGCCACCTTGATCGGGATCTTGTTGATCGTGCAGGTGGCGAGCTCCTGGTTGGTCATCTGGAAGCAGCCGTCGCCGTCGATCGCCCAGACCACGCGGTCGGGCTGGGAGACCTTGGCGCCCATCGCGGCCGGCACGGCGAAGCCCATGGTCCCCAGCCCGGCGGAGTTCAGCCACTGGCGGGGGCGCTCGTACTGCACGAAGTGCGAGCTCCACATCTGGTGCTGGCCCACGCCGGAGACGTAGACGGCCTCGGGCCCGGTCAGGGCGGAGATCCGCTCGATCACGTGCTGCGGCGAGCCCAGGCCGTCGGCCGGCTTGGGGTAGCCCAGCGGATAGGTCGCCTGCAGGCTGCTCAGCGCGGTCCACCACGCGGAGAGGTCGGGGCTGCCGCTGCGCTCGAACTCCTGGCGCACGGCGACCACGAGGTCCGGCAGGATCTCCTTGACGTCGCCCACGATCGGGACGTCGGCGGTGCGGTTCTTGGAGATCTCGGCGGGGTCGATGTCCGCGTGGATGATCTTGGCCGTGGGCGCGAAGGTCTCCAGGTGGCCGGTGACGCGGTCGTCGAAGCGCGCGCCGAGGGTCACGAGCAGGTCGGCCTGCTGCATCGAGTACACGGCCGGGACGGTGCCGTGCATGCCGGGCATCCCGAGGTTCTGCTCGTGGGAGTCCGGGAACACGCCCCGTGCCGTCAGCGTGGTCACCACGGGCGCGCCGGTCAGCTCGGCCAGCTCCATGAGCTCGGCGGCCGCGTCGGCGCGCATCGTCCCGCCGCCCACGTACAGCACGGGCCGCTGGGCGGCCGCGATGAGCTTCGCGGCCTCCCGGATCTGCTTCGCGTGCCCGCGGGTCACGGGCCGGTAGCCGGGCAGGTCCATCCGGGGCGGCCAGGAGAACGTCATGGTGTCCTGCTGCGCGTCCTTGGCGATGTCCACCAGCACCGGGCCGGGGCGGCCGGTCGAGGCCAGGTGGAAGGCCTCGGCGAGCACGCGGGGGATGTCCTCGGCGTGGGTCACCAGGTAGGAGTGCTTGGTCACCGGCATCGTCATCCCGACGATGTCCGCCTCCTGGAAGGCGTCGGAGCCGATCACCTTGGACGAGACCTGCCCGGTGATCGCGACCATGGGGATCGAGTCCATGTGCGCATCCGCGAGGGCGGTGACGAGATTCGTGGCGCCGGGCCCGGACGTCGCGATGCACACGCCCACGCGGCCCGAGGCGAGGGCGTAGCCCTCAGCGGCGTGCCCGGCGCCCTGCTCGTGGCGGACCAGGATGTGGTTGATCCTGTCCGTGTCCATGAGCGGGTCGTAGGTGGGCAGGATGGCGCCGCCGGGCAGGCCGAAGACGTCGGTCACGCCGAGCTCCTCGAGCGCCCGGATCACGGCCTGGGAGCCGGTCATCTCCGTGGGAGCCACCGTGTTGCTGGGGCCCATGACGGACGGGACCGCGGGGACGGACTTCTCCGGGGCCCCGGGGGGCCGGTGGTCGGCGGCGGTCTCCGCGCGCTTGGTGGCCATCAGCGCTGGGCTGATCGGCTGTCCCTTGCTCATGTCAGCAGTCCTTCTGGTCTGGGTGGTTCTGTTCCGGCGGGGACGTCGCTCCGCCGTGGGCGCCGGGCAAGAAAAAGGGCCCTCGCGGCACCGGGAGGTGCGACAGGGCCCGTGCGCTCGACCGGTCGTCGGCTCAGGCCCCGCGTCCGACGAGGACGCGTACCGTGAGCTGGACGACACCGTGGCTGAGTTGCATGCTCCCATGCTCTGCCGCCCGCCCGAGTGTGTCAATCTTCGGACTCCGTGTCCCACGATGTGAGACACGGCACGTCCGGGCTACCGGTTCCCGGGCGCCGGGACGTCGAGCCGGCCCTCCTGCTGCAGGAAGAGGGGCCGCTCCCCCGCGGCGATCCGCTCGAGCTGGGTCCGCAGCAGCCGCCGCACGCGAGGGCGGTACGAGGTGCAGGAACCACCGGTGTGCGGGGTGAGGACGGCCCCGGGGGCGCGGAACAGCGGGTGGTCGCCGGGGAGGGGCTCGGGCTCGACGACGTCCAGCGCGCAGCGGAGCCGCCCGGACACCACCTCCTCGGTGAGCGCGGGGGTGTCCACCACGCGGCCGCGGCCCACGTTGACCACCAGGGCGTCGTCGGGGAGCAGGGACAGCACGCGGGCGTCGACGAGCCCGTCCGTCGCCGGGCTCGCGGGCAGGGCCAGCACGAGCACGTCCGTGTCCGGCAGCAGCCCGGGCAGCTCGTCGGCCCCGTGCACGGGGCCGCGCTCGTCGGTGCGGGCCCGGGAGGCCACGCGCGTCACCTCGACCTCGAAGGGGAGCAGCCGGTCGACCACGGCGGAGCCGATCTCGCCCACGCCCAGCACCAGGACGCGGCTGTCGGCCAGGCTGCGGGTCGCGAAGCGGCGCCAGACGCCGTCGTGCTGCTGCAGCACGGCGCGGTCGAGCTCACGCTGGGCGGCGAGGATCAGGCCCAGGGCCAGCTCGGCGGTGCCGGCCGCGTGCACCCAGCCCGCGCTCGAGATCGCGAGGCCGGGGCCGACGGCCTCCGGCACGCCGTCGAAGCCTGTGGTCTGCAGCTGCACGAGGCGCAGGCGCGTCGCGGCCGGGAGGGCCTCGATCCAGGGACCGGCGACGGGGGCCACCGCCACGTCGATCTCGTCGGCGCGGGCCCCGACCGGGTCGCCGGCCATGTCCCAGAGGACGCAGCGGAAGCCCGGCACACGGGCGCTCAGGTGGTCCACGAGCTCCTGCTCGGGGAGGGAGACCACGCGCAGCGCGGAGAGCGGGACGGACGGGGTGGACGGCGCGGACGTCGGTGCGGAGGCCATGACGGCCATGGTAGACGCGGCGGCCGCCGGGGCCGTCGCACGGGCAGGACCCGCGGAATGGACAAGCCGGTCCGAGGTGGTAAAGTCTTCTCTCGTTGCGAGACGGGACACGGCGGACGCCGACCGGCGCGATTCGGCCCCCGGGCCGCGGACGTGCTACTGTTCTTGCCGCACCACCAGCGCCTCTAGCTCAATTGGCAGAGCAATTGACTCTTAATCAATGGGTTCTCGGTTCGAGTCCGAGGGGGCGCACCATGGAAGGGCCCCACCGCGCAGCAGCGCGGTGGGGCCCTTCGTCGTCCCCGGCCGGTGGCCCGCCCCTCCCCCGGAAGTGGGCCGCTGCGCCGGGCCACGCCCTTCACCGCCCGGCGTCCCGCGAGCCGCCCGCCCTGCCCGCGGCACGGGCGACGGGCACGAAAAAACCGGGGTCCTCGACGTGCCCCGGTGCTCCCCGCGGGGGTCACCACCTCGTGGCCCCGCGCGCGCTCTCGCCGGGGACCATGGGCCCCGCCGGCGATCCGGCCCCGCCCCGGGGACCGTGGTGCGGCCGGATCAGGGAACGGCGTCCTCCTGGCTGCCGGCCTCGGCGATCTCGCGCGACTCCTCGGGAGTGGTCGCGTCGGCGGAACCGGCGTCGGTGACCGTCCCGTCCGGCTGGACCCGCAGCTTCCAGCGGGCGCCGCCGAGCGTGGTGATGATGTCGGCCAGGGTGCGGCGCAGGTTCTCGTCCGTGAGCAGCCCGTGGTCCACCAGCTCGTCCTCGAGCTGGGTGGCGGCCTCGAGGATGCGCTTGCCCTCCGGGGTGATCGAGACGAGGTGGCTGCGGCGGTCCCGGACGTTCTTGGACCGGGTGACGTGGCCGTGCAGCTCGAGCCGGTGCAGCGTCTTGCCCATGGTCTGGGCCTGCACCCGGACCCGGTGCGCCAGCTGGGCCTGGGTCATGCTCCCCGCCGTCTTCAGCACGTCCAGGGCCATGACGCCCGCGTGGGTCACACCGAGCGTGGCCAGGCGCTCGTTCCACGCGTGCTCCACGAGCCGGGCCGCGGTCGAGAGCAATCGGTTGGTCGGCCATTGAGTGGTGAAAGGCATGCAAAGCAGTCTACCGACCCGGAACCCCGAATACAGCACCATGCTAAGCAAACTTATGAGCATTTCTCTGCGCGTGAACGCGCGACGGGCCGGAACGGGCTCCGGCGGAGCGCGGGATCCCGGCGCGGGCGACGGTAGTGTTCGTGGTCCGCGGCCGTCCCGCGGCACCCGCGCCGCGGCCGGCACCACAGCACCGACACGACGGAGGAGCACCCCCATGGCAGCACGCCTCGAACCGGGCCGGAAGGCCCCCGACTTCGCCCTGCCCGACGCCGACGGCCGGACCGTCTCGCTCGCCGACCACCGCGGGCGGCGCGTGGTCGTCTACTTCTACCCGAAGGCGTCCACCCCCGGCTGCACCACGCAGGCGTGCGACTTCCGGGACAGCCTGGAGCGCTTCGCCGCGGACGGGTTCACCGTGCTCGGCATCTCCCCCGACGGGCCGGAGGCCCTGGCGCGGTTCGCCGAGAAGGAGTCCCTCCCCTTCCCCCTGCTCTCCGACGCCGACCACCGGGTCGCCGAGGCCTACGGGGCCTGGGGCGAGAAGAAGAACTACGGGAAGACCTACGAGGGCCTGATCCGCTCCACCGTGGTGGTCGGCCCCGACGGCGACGTGGAGCTCGCGCAGTACAACGTGCGCGCCACGGGCCACGTGGCGAAGCTGCGCCGCGACCTCGGCCTGGCGGGCTGAGGCTAGGATGGCCGAGGGGCCCGGACGGGCCCCTCGGCGCGAGTGGTGGAACTGGCAGACACGCAGGATTTAGGTTCCTGTGCCCTGACCGGCGTGCGGGTTCGAGTCCCGCCTCGCGCACCCGACGGTCCCCGGGCCCCGCCCGGAACCGGCCCACGACGACATCCACGACCGATCCCGCGAGGCAGCGAAGGACCCATGGCGCCCAGGCGAACCCCCCGCACCGCGGCAGCGCTCGCGCTCGTCGCGGGGCTCCTCGCCGTCGGGGGGTGCGCTCCGGGGGACGGCGGCGCACCCGGCGCCCCGGCCGCCTCCCGCCCCGTGCCGAGCGCGGAGTTCGTCTTCGCCAACGCCGCCGCCGCGCCCACCCTGGACCCGGCCACGGTCAACATCCTGGAGACCTCCCGGATCGGGGCCCAGATGCTGGAGGGGCTCGTCTCCGCCGACCCCTCCACGGGAGAGGCGGTGCCGGCCCTCGCCAGGTCGTGGAAGCGCGCCGAGGACGGGCTCTCCTACACCTTCGCCCTCCGCGAGGACGTCCGCTTCCACGACGGCACCGAGCTCGACGCGGAGGCGGTGTGCGCGAACTTCGAGCGCTGGGAGGCCCTCGCCGCCGACGGGGCGCGGACCCCGTTCGCCACCGTCTTCCGCACCGCGGCCCCCGGGACCCCGTCCCGCTACGCGGGGTGCGCGGCGACCTCGGCCTCCTCCGTGGAGCTCTCGCTGACGGCGCCGCACACCCCCCTGCTCCGGGCGCTGACGCAGCCGGCGTTCGGGATCGCGTCCCCCGCGGCCCTGGCGGCCGGCACGCACGAGACCCACCCCGTGGGCACCGGCCCGTTCCGGTACGAGTCGGGGGACGGGACCAACGTGGTGCTCAGCGCGAACCCCGACTACTGGGGCCGGCTCGGGGACATCGGCCGCCTCGAGTTCCGCACGATCCCCGAGCCCGAGCTGCGCTACGTGGCGCTGCGCCTGGGCCAGGTGGACGGCTACGACCAGGTGGGCCTGGACTCCTTCGCCCCGCTCGCCCGCGAGGGCGTGCAGGTGCTCCAGCGCGACCCGTACTCGGTGTCCTACCTCGGCATCAACCAGGACGTGGCACCCCTGGACGACCCGGACGTGCGGGCCGCCATCGCCGCCGCCGTGGACCGCGGCGCGATCGTGCGCGAGCACTACCCCGACGGCACCCGGGTGGCCGACCAGTTCCTGCCCGCCCGCTTCGCGATGGACGGGACCGACCTCCAGGTCCCGTCCTACAACCCGCAGCGGGCGCAGGAGCTGCTGGAGGCCTCGTCCTACGCCGGTGAGCCGCTGCGGTTCTACTATCCGCGCAACACCTCCCGCACGTACATGCAGGAGCCCGAGAAGATCTACGCCGACATCGCGGCCCAGCTCGTCCGGGCGGGGTTCGTGGTCGAGCCCGTCCCGGTGGAGTGGTCGGACGGCTACGTGGCGCAGGTCCAGGACCCGGACGGCGACCACGCCCTGCACCTGCTGGGGCTCAACGGCGGCTACCGCGACCCGGACTACTTCATGGCCGCGCTGTTCGGCGCTCCCCGCGGCGAGTTCGGGGTGGACGCCGCGTCCCTGTTCCGCGCGGTCAACCGCGCGCCGTCCCTGCCCGACGGCGAGGACCGGGCGAGCGCGTACTCCTCCCTCAACAACCGGATCTCCCGCCTGCTGCCCGCCGTCCCGCTGGCCCACCCCATCTCGGCGGTCGCCGTCGGCGACTCCGTGACGTCCTTCCCCCTGAGCTCGACCGGCTACGAGGCCTTCAACCGGGTCCGGCTCGACACCGCCGGCTGAGCTCGCGACCCGGCACCCCGGCCGCATTCGGGGTTCGTCCGGGCGTGGCGATAGTCTGATCCCGACCATTCACCGGCACGGCGCCGGGCGTTCAACGGGAGCATCGACTGTGACATCACCTCAGACAACGGAATCGACCGACGTCCTCCTGATCGGCGGAGGCATCATGAGCGCCACCCTCGGCGTGTTCCTCAAGGAGCTCGAGCCGCAGTGGGACATCACGATGCTGGAGCGCCTCGACCAGGTCGGCGCGGAGAGCTCCAACGTCTGGAACAACGCCGGCACCGGCCACTCCGCGCTCTGCGAGCTCAACTACGCCCCCCAGGCCGCCGACGGCTCGGTGAGCCCCGAGAAGTCGCTCGGCATCAACGAGCAGTTCCAGCTCTCCCGCCAGTTCTGGGCCTCCCTCGTGGCCGAGGGCAAGCTCCAGGAGCCCGGCACCTTCATCAACCCGGTGCCGCACATGTCCCTCGTCTTCGGCGACGCCCACAGCGACTACCTGCGCCGCCGCTGGGAGGCGCTCCAGCCGAACAAGCTCTTCGAGCGCATGGAGTACACCGAGGACCGCGAGAAGATCGCCGAGTGGGCGCCGCTGACCATGCACGGCCGCGGCGCCGGGCGCGTCGCGGCGTCCTGGTCCCCCGAGGGCACCGACGTCGACTTCGGGGAGCTGACCCGGCAGCAGGTCGCCCACCTCCGGGCCCGGGGCGGAGAGGTGCGCTACGGCCAGCAGGTCGTGGACCTCGACCGCCAGGGCGACGGCACCTGGGTCGCGAAGGTCAAGAACCGCCTCAACACCGAGGGCGACCGGCTCGTGCGCGCCAAGTTCGTCTTCGTGGGGGCCGGGGGCGGCGCGCTGCCGCTGCTGCAGAAGTCCGGCATCCGGGAGGCCAAGGGCTACGGCGGGTTCCCGGTCTCCGGCCTGTGGCTGCGCAACTCCGACGAGAACGTCGCCGCCCAGCACAACGCCAAGGTCTACGGCCAGGCCTCCGTGGGCGCCCCGCCCATGTCCGTCCCGCACCTGGACACCCGCTACGAGCACGGGCGGCGCGCGCTGCTGTTCGGCCCCTACGGCGGGTTCAAGCCCAACTTCCTGAAGCAGGGCTCCTTCCTCGACCTGCCGCTGTCCGTGCGCCCGCACAACATCTACCCGATGACCCGCGCGGGCCTGGCCAACCTGGACCTGGTGAAGTACCTGGTGAGCGAGCTGGCCAAGACCAAGGGCCAGCGGGTCGAGGCGCTGCAGCAGTTCTACCCGACCGCCGACGGCTCGCAGTGGGAGCTGGTCGAGGCGGGGCAGCGCGTGCAGGTCATGAAGCGGGACAAGCACAAGGGCGGGGTGCTGCAGTTCGGCACCGAGCTCATCGCCGCCGCGGACGGCTCCATCGCCGGGCTGCTGGGCGCCTCCCCGGGCGCCTCGACCGCGGTGCCCATCATGCTCAACCTCCTGGCGAAGTCCTTCCCCGCGCGGATGTCCGGGTGGGAGCCGCGGCTCAAGGAGCTCATCCCCTCCTACGGCGTGAAGCTCAACGACAACCCGCAGCTCGCGGACGAGGTCATGGGCCGCACCGCTCAGGTGCTCGGCATCAACTGACACCGCGACGCCCGGCACGGCCCCGGCCGGCCGGGCGCCCGCGGGACGGGGCCCGGACCGGTCGCCGGTCCGGGCCCCGTCGCCGTCCGCGCCCCGGGCGGCCCGGCCCCGGAGCCCCGGTGACCTGTCAGTGCCCCGGTGACCTGTCAGTAGGCGGCGGTACCCTGGGGGCCGTGCGCCCCGGTCCCGGCCGCGACGCCCTCGACCTTCCCTCCTCTAGGAGCACGAGTGTTTCTCCTCGCCCGCGCATCGATGGCCAACCGAGCCCTGATCGTGCTCATCACGCTGTTCGTGGCCCTCTTCGGGGTGCTCAGCATGCGCTCCATGAAGCAGGAGCTCATCCCGTCCCTGGAGATCCCCGCCATCAGCGTGGTCTCGGCGATGCCCGGGGCGTCCGCGGAGGTCGTCGACGAGCAGGTGGGCCGGCCCCTCGAGCGGGCGCTCAACATCGTGGAGGGCCTGGAGAGCTCGACGTCCACCTCGCGCGGCGGGCTCTCCAACATCCAGCTCGGCTTCGAGTACGGCACCGACCTGGACCGGGCCCGGAACCAGGTGGAGCGGGCGATCTCCAACGTGCGCACGCAGCTGCCCGACGACGTCGAGCCCACCGCGTTCGCCGGCTCCGTGGCGGACTTCCCCATCGTGTTCCTGGCCGTCTCCTCCGACGAGGAGCTCAGCCCGCTCGCGGCCGACCTGGAACGGCTGACGGTCCCGGACCTGCAGCAGATCGAGGGCGTGCGCTCCGCCGAGGTGAGCGGCGCCCCCGATCAGGTGGTCTCGATCCTGCCGGACCGGGCGGACCTCGCCCGGGCCGGCGCCACGCCCGCCGACATCCGCACGGCCCTGGAGGAGAGCGGCGGCCTGGTGCCCGTGGGCACCGTGGACGACGGCGCCACGACCCTGCCCGTCCAGGCCGGCTCCCCCCTCGACTCCCTCGAGGCCGTGGAGAACGTCCCGCTGCCCCTCCCGGAGGACGCGCCCGAGGGCGCCGAGCCCACCACCGTCGGCGACGTGGCCACCGTGGAGCTCACCGAGCAGGAGCAGACCTCGATCACCCGCACCAACGGGGAGCCGACCCTCGCACTGTCCGTGACCAAGACCCCGGACGGGGACACCGTGGGGATCTCGCAGGCCGTCGAGGAGATGATCCCGGAGCTCGAGGAGGACCTCGGCAACGGCGCCGAGATCACCGTGGTCTTCGACCAGGCCCCCTACATCGAGCAGTCGATCGAGGACCTCACGGTCGAGGGCCTGCTCGGGCTCGCGTTCGCCGTGCTCGTCATCCTGGTGTTCCTCGCGTCGCTGCGCTCCACGCTGGTCACGGCGATCTCCATCCCCCTGTCCCTGCTCGCCACGTTCATCGGGATCAACGCCCTGGGCTACTCGCTGAACCTGCTGACCCTGGCAGCGATCACCCTGTCCGTGGGACGGGTCGTGGACGACTCCATCGTGGTGATCGAGAACATCAAGCGCCACTACGGGACGGTGGACCTGCGCACCGACCCCGCGAACGCGAAGCGCCGGGCCATCCTCACCGCCGTGCGCGAGGTCGCGGGGGCGATCACCGCCTCCACCCTCATCACGGTGGCGGTGTTCGTGCCCATCGCGTTCGTCGGCGACGTGACCGGCGAGCTGTTCCGCCCGTTCGCGCTGACCACGACCATCGCGCTGCTGTCCTCGCTCGTGGTGTCCCTGACCATCGTGCCCGTCCTCGCGTACTGGTTCCTGCGGGACCCCCGGCTGGCCCGGCGCGGCCGGCCGGCGGACCGCGCCGCCCCCTGGGCCGCCCCGACCGCGAGCGGCACCGCGGCCGGGGCGCCCACGCGGCTGGCGCAGGGCTACCTGCCGGTCCTGCGCGGCACGCAGCGCCACCCGTGGGCCACCCTCGCGGTGAGCGTCCTGGTCCTGGGCGGGACGGCCGCCCTGCTGCCCGTGCTGCCGACCAACCTGCTCGGGGACACGGGGCAGA
Organism: Kocuria sp. CH-021; assembly: GCF_049716185.1. Lineage (NCBI taxonomy): Bacteria > Bacillati > Actinomycetota > Actinomycetes > Micrococcales > Micrococcaceae > Kocuria > Kocuria sp. CH-021. The sequence continues at coordinate 23,451 of NZ_JBNAFK010000021.1, forward strand.
ACACCATGACGATCGAGCAGGACCTGCCGCCCGGCACCGCGCTCGCGGTGACCTCCGAGCAGGCGAGCCGCACCGAGGAGGTGCTCGACTGGACCGAGGGCATCGAGGACGTGCAGGTCACCATGGGCCCCGGCAGCGGCTTCTCCGCGTTCCTGCCCGGCAGCGGCACCAACAGCGCCACGTTCTCCGTGACGACGGACGCCGGGGTGGACCAGGAACGGCTGCGCCGCACCGTCGGCGAGCGCCTGGACCGGCTGGACGGCGCCGGGGAGTTCTCGGTGCAGGGCGCCCAGGGCTTCACCAGCAACGACGTCGAGATCTCCGTCACCGGCACGGACCAGCCGACGCTCGCGGAGGCCGACGAGGCCGTGGTCCGGGCCATGCGCGAGCTCGGCTCCGCCGGGCAGGTCACGAGCAACCTGGCCGCGACCCAGCCCACCGTCGTCGTCACCGTCGACCGGGCGGCCGCCGCCGCGCGCGGACTGAGCGAGGAGCAGGTCACGGGGGCCCTCGCCGGCACCGTGAACCCCCTCCCGGCCGGGTCCATCGACCTGGACGCCGACTCGGTGGCCGTGACCATCGGCGAGGGCCGCGCCGTCGAGGACGTCGGGGCGCTGCGGGCCCTGCCGGTGCCGGCGGCGGGCGGGTCCGTCCGGCTCGACGAGCTGGCCGAGGTCGAGGAGGCGCTCACGGTCGAGACCATCACGTCCAGCAACGACCAGCGCACCGCCACCGTGGCCGTCACCCCCGCCGGCGACGACCTCGGCGCCACCAGCGCCGAGGTCCGGGAGGCGCTCGCGGACCTCGACCTGCCGCAGGGCGCCTCCGCCGAGCTGGGCGGGGCCGCCACGGAGCAGGAGACCACGTTCCGGCAGCTGGGGCTCGCCGTGCTGGCCGCGATCGCGATCGTCTACGTGGTGCTGGTGGCCACCTTCAAGTCGCTCGTCCAGCCGCTGATCCTGCTGATCTCGATCCCCTTCGCCGCCACGGGCGCGGTCCTCGCGCTGCTAGCCTCCGGGGTGCCGCTGGGCCTCGCGTCGCTGGTCGGGGTGCTGATGCTCGTGGGCATCGTGGTGACCAACGCGGTGGTGCTGATCGACCTGATCAACCAGTACCGGGGCGGCGGGCACCGGATGGTCCTCGAGGAGGCCATCGAGAAGGGGGCGACCCGCCGGCTGCGCCCCATCGTGATGACGGCCCTGGCGACCATCCTGGCGATGACGCCCATGGCGCTGGGGATCACGGGCCAGGGCAGCTTCATCTCCCAGCCGCTGGCCGTGGTGGTGATCGGCGGGCTGATCTCCTCCACCCTGCTGACCCTGGTGCTCGTGCCGGTGCTGTACCGGCTCGTCGAGGCGCGCAAGGAGGCGAGGCACCGTCGCCGGGAGGAGCGGATCGCGGCGCTGACCGGGTCCGGGGCGGGAGCGGCTCGTCCGCAGCGCGGAGCGTGACACCGGTCACCGTGCGCTCTTTCGTGGACGTTTGCAATAGAAAATACCTGCGGCCGCCTCGGCCCCGGCTGCGCAGGGGAGCGCCGCGCGCTATCATTCCCGCAGGTCACACCGGCAATGGGTCTCCTCCCGCGGCCGGCGCCCCCGGCAGACCGGCGCAGCGTCCCCCGAAAGGGGGGACACCGGGGCGCCGGACGCCGATGTAACCGGGTCGTAGCATTAACGTGTGCCCCGCAGAGAAACAGATCGTGTGCAGAACAGCGCCGACGCCTGGGAGGCCCTCTTCAGGGCCCAGGTGACGGTCATGCGGCGCCTCCAGCGCCAACCCGAGTTCGCGGAGCTGTCCGCCCGCGAGTACGACGTCCTGTTCAACCTCTCCCGCTCCGACGAGGCCGGCATGCGCCTCAACGAGCTCAACGAGTACGTGCTGCTCACCCAGTCCAGCCTCAGCCGGATGCTCGAGCGCCTCGAGCTCAAGGGGCTGGTGCACCGCTGGCAGGACCCGCAGGACCTGCGGGGGCTGCGCATCCGGCTGACCGACCGGGGCCGGCAGATGCAGGTGCAGATCGCCGAGCAGTTCCGGGTGCACGTGCACGAGCTGATGTCCGCGGGCCTGGACCCGGAGGAGCTGCGCATCCTCACCCGTCTCGCCGACCGCCTGCGGGACGCCGTCAACGACCTGTGACGCCGGGCCCTCGGCCGCCCGGCAGCGGGAGCACGACCCTGGCCTCCGGGTCCTCGGTCCCGGGCGCGGAGGACTCCGCGGACACCCGCATCTCCCCCAGGGTGATCTCGCCCCCGAGGGTGGTCAGGAACGCCGTCTCGGACGCGTCCGCGCCCGTGGCGATGCGCACGAACTCCGTGCGCGGCGCGAGGCCCGTGGCGTCGAGGACGTACCAGGTCCCGTCGTGCCACGCCTCGACCACCGCGTGGAAGTCCATGGGGGACAGCCCCGGCGCGTAGACCGACACGAGCCGCGCCGGGACCCCGAGACCCCGGAGCAGGGTGATGAGCAGGTGCGCGTAGTCCCGGCAGACGCCCCGCCGGGTGAGGAAGGTGTGCACGGCGGTGTCGGTGGCCGTCGAGGACCCGGCCACGTAGTCCAGGTGCTCGTGCACCCAGTCCCGCACCCGCTGGAGCGTCCCGTAGCCGCCGCCCCGGGCCCCGGGGAAGAGGGCGTCCGCGGTGCCGGCCATCTCGTCGAACGGGCAGAACCGGCTCGGGCGGGTGTAGCGGACGAAGTCCACGCTCTCCGCCGGCGGCGGGGAGCCCGCGCCGCCGTCCAGCTCCAGGGCGTAGGACACCGTGCACTGCGTGCCGCCCGGCACCCGGGCCAGGTGCAGCCGGGTGCCGTGCAGGTCCTCCGCCTCCTCCAGCTCGGCCTCGACCCCGTCGACGCGCAGGCTCAGCCGCTCGGCGGGACGGCCGCCGCCGGCGCGGGCGGCCGCGACGGAGAGCACCGCCAGGTGGTCGGTCTCTGCCGCGAAGGCGACCTCCGCCGAGACGGTGCGCCGGGTGGTGGGCACGGAGGGCCTCCTGGTGTGCTGGACTGTGCGGCGGACCGGCGGCCCACCTCGTCCATTGTCGCCCACCGGCATGATCGTCAGTACACTGATGCACGAGACATCCCCCACACGCCGCCGCCGGCCGGGGTCCGCGCACCGCACCCGGCGGCCGACCGCGAAGGACGCAGCATGGCCCAGGACACCACCCAGGACAGCCGCTCCAAGGAGCGCACCGCCCCGGAGCCCGAGGACTCCCGCAAGCCGGACAGCCCCACCGAGATCAGCAAGCCCTCGTGGGGCTACGTCTTCAAGCGCGCGGCCTCCGAGTTCTCCAAGGACGACTGCACCGACCTCGCCGCGTCGCTGACGTACTTCGCGGTGCTCTCCCTCTTCCCGGCGCTGCTGGCCATCGTCTCCCTGCTCGGCGTGTTCGGCCAGGGAGAGGCCACCACCCGGGCGATCACGGACTTCCTCGGTCAGTACGCACCGGCCGAGCTCGTGACCCTGCTCGAGGGCCCCATCAACAACCTCACCACCAGCACGGGCGCCGGGCTCGCACTGTTCACCGGTCTGCTCGGCGCCCTGTGGACCGCCTCCGGCTACACGGGGGCCTTCGGCCGCGCCATGAACCGCATCTACGAGGTCGAGGAGGGCCGGCCCGTCTGGAAGCTCCGGCCGATGAACATCCTCGTGACGCTGATGCTGGTCCTCATCGTGGTCCTGATCATGCTCATGGTGCTGCTGTCCGGCGGCATCGCCCAGTGGGTGGGCGACCTCGTGGGCCTCGGCAGCACGGCCGTGACGGTGTGGAACATCGCCAAGTGGCCGGTCGTCGTGGCCTTCGCGATCGTGCTCATCGCGGTGCTCTACTACTTCACCCCCAACGTGCAGCAGCCGAAGTTCCGCTGGATCAGCATGGGCTCGATCGTCGCGCTGCTGGTGGCGGCCCTGGCGGCCGCGGCGTTCACCTGGTACGTGATCAACTTCGCCACCTACAACGCGACCTACGGCATCATCGGCTCCGTCATCATCCTGCTGCTCGGCCTGTGGATCATCAACAACGTGCTCCTGCTGGGCGCGGAGATCGACGCCGAGGTCGAGCGCGGCCGCCAGCTGCAGGGCGGGATCAAGGCCGAGGAGACCATCCAGCTCCCGCCGCGCGACACCCGGCAGGTCGACAAGAAGGAGAAGAAGGAGGAGAAGCTCGTCGACCAGGGCCGCAAGCTGCGCCTGGAGCACGAGCACCTCGACTACTCCTCCGGCGACTCCGACAAGAGCTCCGACAAGAGCTCCGACGAGAGCTCCGGCCAGGACGCGGACCGGGACTCCCGCACGGCCTCCGGCAGGAGCTGAGGACCGTCCCCGGATCCGGGCGACCGGCTCCATGGAGCTCCTGGAGCTCGGCGGGGACCCCGGCGGCGAGCCCGTGGTGCTGATCCACGGGCTCGCCGCCTCGGCGTGCTCGGGATGGGTGCGCACCGGCTGGGTGCGCGCCCTCGGGCGCGCGGGCTTCCGTGCCCTCGGGGTTGACCTGCCCGGACACGGGCGGAACGCCCTGCCCGCGCCGCCGGGCACCACGCGCACCGGGCTCGTCGACCGGATCGGCGAGCTCGTCCGCGGGCTGGACGCCGCCCGCCCCGTGCCCCTGGTGGGCTACTCCCTGGGTGCCCAGCTGGCGTGGTCGGCGGCCGCCCGCAGCCCGGGGATCGGCGCCCTGGTGCTGGGCGGTCTCGGCCCGGTGGACCGGCTCCCGGAGCTCGGGCGCGCCCTCGCCCACGACGGCGCGGTGGACCCGTCCGCGCGCGAGCTCGCGGCCGCCCTCGCCGCGACCGGCGACGCGGGCGACCGCGGGCGCGCCGAGCGCTGGTCCGCGTTCGCGCGGCAGACCGGGGCCGAGCCCTTCGCCCCGGCGGCCGGGGTGCCCGCCCAGCCCCTGCTGCTGTTCGCCGGCGGCCGTGACCCCTGGGCGGACCCGGCGGCGATGGCCCGGCTCCGTGCCCCGGGGCGGGCCTCCACCGAGCTGCTCGTGGTGCCGGAGCGCGACCACGTCGACGTCCTCACGTCGCGGGCGGCGCGGGAGGGCGCCGCCGCGTTCCTCCGCCGCTGCTCCCTCCCGCGCGCCTGCGGCGACCTTCCCTAGACTGGGGAGCGGTGTTCCGGACCGGAACCGTCACGTCGTCCGAAGGAGAGGTCACACTCATGCACGAGGTCAGAGCCGTCGTCGTCACGGCGAAGAACGCACCAGCCACCCTCGAGACGATCCTCGTCCCGGACCCGGGACCCGGGGAGGCGCTCGTGGACGTGGTCACGTGCGGGGTCTGCCAGACGGACCTGCACTACAAGCAGGGCGCGGTGGGCGACGAGTACCCCTATCTGCTGGGCCACGAGGCCTCCGGCGTGGTCGCCGCGGTCGGCGAGGGCGTGACCGAGATCGCCGTCGGGGACAAGGTCATCCTGAACTGGCGGGCGGTGTGCGGCGAGTGCCGGGCCTGCCGCAAGGGCGAGCCCTGGTACTGCTTCGCCTCCCACAACGCCACCCAGAAGATGACCCTGGCCGACGGCACCGAGCTCTCCCCCGCCCTGGGCATCGGCGCGTTCGCCGAGAAGACCCTGGTGGCCGCCGGGCAGTGCACCAAGATCGAGGGCGAGCTCGAGGACCACCAGTACGCCGCCGTCGGGCTGCTCGGCTGCGGGGTGATGGCCGGCATCGGCGCCGTCCTCAACACCGGGGCCGTCCAGCGCGGGGAGTCCGTGGCCGTGATCGGCTGCGGGGGCGTCGGCACCGCCGCGATCGCCGGGGCCGCCCTGGCCGGGGCCACCACGATCGTCGCCGTGGACCTCGACGACGAGAAGCTGGCCACCGCGCAGAAGTTCGGCGCCACCCACACCGTCAACTCCCGGAACTCCGACCCGGTGGAGGCGATCCGGGAGCTCACCGGCGGGTTCGGCGCCGACGTCGTGGTCGACGCGGTGGGCATCGCGCCGACCTTCCAGCAGGCCTTCGAGGCCCGCGACCTCGCCGGGCGGATGGTCCTGGTCGGGGTGCCCGATCCGGGGACCACGTGGGAGATCCCGCTGGACCAGGTCTTCGGCCGGGGCGGTTCGATCAAGTCCGCGTGGTACGGCGACACCCTGCCGTCGAGGGACTTCCCGATGCTGGTGGACCAGTACCGGCTGGGCCGGCTGGACCTGGACGGGTTCGTCACCGAGCGCATCGGGATCGAGGACGTCGAGCCCGCGTTCGAGAAGATGACCGCCGGCAAGGTCCTGCGCTCCGTCGTGGAGATCGGACGATGAGCCCCGTCGACGGCCACGACGGCGAGGCGCTGCCCGACCGGGAGCGCGCCCACCCCGCGGACCACGGCGCCGTCCCGGCCCGGCGGTCCGCCGGCGCCGGCCGGGCCCGCATCGACCACCTGGTCACCGCCGGGACGTTCTCCCTCGACGGAGGGACCTGGGAGGTCGAGAACAACGTGTGGATCGTGGGCGACGACGACGAGTGCGTCGTGATCGACCCGGCCCACGACCCCCGGGCCGTGGTGGAGGCCGTCGCCGGGCGGACGGTGACCGCCGTCCTGCTCACCCACGGCCACGACGACCACATCCGGTCCGTCAAGGAGGTGGCGGGCCAGGTGGGCGGCAGGATCCACCTGCACCCGGAGGACACGGTGCTGTGGGAGCAGGTCTATCCGGCCACGCCCTTCGACGCCGGGATCGCCGACGGTCAGGAGTTCTCCGTGGCCGGGACGACGCTGACCGCGCTGCACACCCCGGGCCACTCGCCCGGCTCGGTGTGCTTCTGGGCCCCGGAGCTGGGCGAGAACGGGGTGCTGTTCTCCGGGGACACGCTCTTCCAGGGCGGCCCCGGCGCCACGGGCCGGTCCTGGTCGGACTTCCCCACGATCATCGCCTCCATCCGCGACCGGCTGCTCGTCCTGCCGGAGTCGGCGGAGGTGCTCACCGGCCACGGGGACGCCACCACGATCGGTGCGGAGGCGCCCCACCTGCAGGAGTGGGTCGACCGGGGCCACTGACCGGTCCGCCGGCACCCGCCGGGCCCAGGGCCGGCCGGGCCCAGGGCCCGGCGGGCGCCGCGCTCAGAGATCGCCGAGGTCGATGCGCCGCCAGCGGTGCACGAAGGCCAGGGCGGTGGCCAGCAGGGCGGCCGCCGCCACCACGGGCACCAGCGCCGCGCTCCGGTAGCCCCAGGACTCCCCCAACCACCCGGACAGGGCCAGGCCCCCGGTCAGCCCCACGCTCATCATGGCGGTCATCACCGTGGTCAGGGCCGTGACCCGGGCGCTCGGGGCCACGAGCCGCGCGATCTCGTAGACCGCCACCAGGCACGGGCCCGTGGTCAGCCCGGCGAGCGCCAGCACCACCACCATCCCCACGGAGTCGTCCGGGATGGTCAGGAGCATCGCGGCGAGCACGGCACCGGAGGCCGCCGCCACCCAGCGGTTCCACAGCCGGAGCTCCTCGCTGCGGGCGGACGCGGCCACCGCCGCCAGGGCCGACGTGAGCCCGGAGACCGCGTACAGCCAGCTGACCGAGATCACCGCGTCCACGGCGGTCGCGAAGACCACGACCGCGCCGAGGGTCGAGCCCACGAGGCAGCCCAGCGCGCCCATGCCCAGCACGGGGAGCAGCCGGATCCGGCGCGCCCTGCGACGTCGCCGGCGGACCGCCCGGGTCGGCGCGGACGGGGCGGAGGGCCGGAAGCTGATGAGCCCCCGCGGCAGCCGGGCGGAGCAGTGCAGCAGGAACACCGTGGTGCCCACGAGCGTGAGCGTGGCCGCGAGCACCAGCACGGCGAGCGGCCCTAGGGTCACGGCCACGAGGCCGGTCAGCGCGGCGGCGAGGACGGTGGCCACGGAGTCCATGACGCTCTCGTGGCGCAGCGCGGTGTCGAAGAGGTCCTCCCGGGAGTCCCGGGCCAGCAGGGACCACCAGCGCAGCCGGCACGCGACGCCCATCTGCGGCAGCACGAGGCCGGCGAGCAGGCACGGCAGGACCAGCTGGGCCGGGGCGGCGCCGCTGTCGGCGGCCAGGTCCGGCAGCCGGCGCACGAGCCACCACACCGCGAGCGGATTGACGAGGGTGAGCAGCACCAGGCCCAGCTGCCGCCGGCGCCAGGACGCGGCCGCCCCCATGGCGAGTCCGCACAGGGCCGAGCCGAACGTCACGGCGGCGGCGCACAGCGTGCCCAGGGCCGGGGAGCCGGAGATCAGCGCCACCGTGGTCAGCACGCCGAGCGGCACCATGGTCTGGGGCAGCCGCACGAGCAGGGTCAGCACGGGGTACAGGGCCCCGCTGACGGCGGCCAGCTCCCGGGAGTCCGCCAGGGGTGAGCGGGAGGCCGTGCTGAAGCCTCCCAGGGGCTCGGCGGCGCGCACACTGCTCACGAGGGTCCTCCGCTTCCTGCCGACGGCGGCCGGGCAGGACCCAGACTAGCCCCGCCGGCGGGTCGATGACGGAAAGCGTCGGTCCCCGCCGCGGCCGGTGGGTCCCGCGGCCCGGCCGGACCCGGGCCGGCCGGGCCCGGCGGGTCCCCGGCTCAGCGCTCCGGGTCCGTGGGACGAGGCGCAGCCGGTGCCGGGGCGGGCGCGGTGGGCGCGGCGGGCCCGTCGGCGCCCCGGTGCGGCCGGGACAGGTCCGCCGAGCGGTGGACGAGACCGGCCACGAGGCCGCCGAGCAGCGGGGCGGCCCAGAAGAGCCACAGCTGGCCCAGGTGCGCGGCCCCGCCGACCACGGCGGCGCCCGTCGAGCGGGCGGGGTTCAGCGATCCGCCGTCGAACGGCGCGGTGATCGTGAGCAGGAAGGCGAAGGCCGCTCCGATGGCCACGGGGGCGAGGACCGCGTTGGCCCGCGGCGCGGTGGAGCCCAGGACCACGAGGGCGAACAGGGCGGTCGCCACGAACTCGACGAGCAGCACGGTGGTCCACCCGGCCTGGGAGGTGGAGTTCTCCCCGAAGCCGTTGGAGACCGCGCCGAGGACCTGCGCCGTGGTCGAGGAGTCGAGCAGCGTCACGAGCACCGCCCACAGCACGCCCGCGGCGGCCAGTGCGCCGAGCACCTGCGCCACCACGTAGCCGAGCGCGGATCTCGCGGGGGTGCGCCCGGCCACGACCGCGGCGAGGGTGACCGCCGGGTTGAAGTGGCCCCCGGAGACGTGCCCGAAGGCGACGATCGCGGCGAGCAGCCCGAGGCCGAAGCCGAGCGCGGAGTCGATGACCTCGGTCGCGAACATGCCCGTGCCCAGGCCCGCGAAGACCAGCAGCGCCGTGCCGGCGAACTCGGCCGCCCACCGGGCGGGCGCGGACGCGGCGTCCGCGGCGCCGGCGGGCACGGTCTGTTTCCGTGCGGCGACGGGCACGGGCCCCGCGAGGCCCTCCGTGCCGGGGCCGGCGGGCCCGTCGTCGTGGACGGCGCTGTCGTGAACGGTGTCGTCGTGGACAGTGCTGTCGCGGACGGTGTCGTCGCGGACAGTGCTGTCGTGGACGGTGTCGTCGCGGACGGCCGGCGGGGTCGTGCCGGGAACGTGCTGGCTCATGGAGCTCTCCTCGTGGGTGGGGGCGGCACGGCGGGGGATGCCGTGCCGGTGGGGCGCGGGGCGCCCGTGCCATGCAAGCACAGCCGGTTGAAGGGCGGCTGAACCCGCCCCGGGACGTGCCGGGCCCCGACTACACTGACCGCATGCCCGCTCCCCTGCTCTTCCCCGACGCCGGCCTCGACCCCGCCTGGCCCGAGTACGCCGACTCGGTGCGGGCCGCCCTGCTGGGCGGCGCCCTCGGGGACGCGGTCGGCGCCCGCGCGCGCGCCGACCGGGGCGTGCACCCCGGGGCGGCCGCTCCGGCGGACCCGGACGGCTCCGACGTGCTGCGGATCTCCGCCGGCACCCAGCTGACGCTCTACACCCTGGACGCCCTGCAGGAGGTCGTCGAGTGGGCCAACCAGGGCCACGCCGCCGACGAGACCGCGTGCCTGTGGCTGGCCTACCTGCGCTGGCTGCACGCCCAGGGCGAGCCCCACCCGGCCGGGGCGCCGCGACCGCTGCCCCGCCGGATCGACGAGGAGGACGTCCTGCACGCCGTGCGGCAGCCCGACGGGACGGTGCTGGAGGCGCTCCGGACCGGCCGGATGGGCGAGGTCGAGCGTCCCGTGCTGCCGGACGCCGAGGGCGCCGGGGCGGTGCTGCGCTCCGCCCCGTTCGGCCTCCTCCCCCACATCGGCTGGCGCACGCTCGTTCCGCTGGCCGTCAACGGTGCCGCGCTCACCCACGGGCACCCCGAGGCGCAGACGGCGGCGGCCGTCCACGGCCTCGTGGTCCACGCCGCCGTGCGGGCCCGCCGGGAGGGCCTGCCGCGGCCGGTCGCCGCGGCCGTGGCCGCCGCCCGCGGGACGGCGGAGAACCTCACGCGCCCGGTGGCCGAGACCCTCGCCCGGATCGACGACGCCGTGCGCGCCGCCGGGCGGGAGGACCCCGTCCCGGGGACGCGCCCGGGTCCGCTCGGCGCCGGCCGGTCGGCCCCGGAGGTCCTGGCGGGCGGGCTCTCGGCGGCCCTGCGCGCGGAGGCCGGGGCCCCGGGCGCCCCGGACCCGCGGGCCGTGCTGCGTTTCGCGGTGGAGCTGGGCACCGCCCACGACGGCGACCCCGCGGCCGCCGCGGCGATCGCCGGTGGGGTCACGGGGGCGGCGCTGGGGACGGCCGCGCTGCCGCCCGAGGAGGTCGCCCGGCTGGACGCCGGGCGCGCGCTCTCGGGGGCGGCGGAGCGCTGGCTCAGGGAAGTGGGGGCGCCGCCAGCCGCTTGACGTCCAGGCCCGCGCCGGCGAGCAGCTCCCGGACGCTGCGCGCGCCGGCCCGGCGGACCAGGTCCAGCACGATCCCCGCGCACGCCCGGGCGTCCTCGAGGGCGTCGTGGTGCCGGCGCAGCGGCACCCCGGCGGCCTCGGCCGCCCGGGGCAGCGCGTAGGACGGCAGGTCGTAGCCGCGCCGTGCCAGCGCCAGGCTGCACGCGTAGGCCAGCGGGGCGTGCCGCGTGTCCGTCTCCGCGCACGCGGCGCGGATCACCCCCATGTCGAAGGCCGCGTTGTGCGCGACCACGAGCTCGTCGGGATCCTCCGCGAGGATCCACTCCTCGATCCGCGGCCACAGCTCGGCGAAGCCGGGGCGGCCCGCGACGGTCCGCTCGGTGATCCCGTGGATGCGCGTGTTGCCGGGGTCGAAGGCCGCGCGCGTGCGCGGCGGGCGCATGTACGCGGAGCGCTCCTCCACCACCCGGCCGCCGCGGACCCGCACCAGGCCCACGGCGCACGGGGAGCCGATGAAGCGGTTGGCGGTCTCGAAGTCGATGGCGGTGAAGGCGAGGGACGAGGGGTCCGCGGCGGAGGGTGCGGTGGTCGTGGCGGGGTTCGTGGCGGGGGAAGCGGGGAACGGCACCGGACCAGCCTACTGCGCCGGCTCAGGCGCAGATGCCGCGCAGGTTGGTCTCGATCCAGTCGTCGGCCCGCGCGATGGACTGGTTGACCTGGGCGGTGTCGAGGTCGTGGTGCAGGGCGTACGCGACGGCCTGCAGCGGGAAGGTGCGCGCGTGCAGCCGGGCCCGCTCGTAGACGGTCTCCGAGACGGCGGCGCGCAGGGTGTCCCAGCCGTACCACAGCCCCAGGGACGCGGCGTCGTGCGCGGGGTCGGACAGGCAGGCGTGGTCCCAGTCGATGACGCCCGTGAGCTCCTCCCCGTCCCACAGCATGTTGTGCCCCATGAGGTCCCCGTGCACCAGGGTCGGCACCACGGTGGGCAGCGCGGCGAGCTCGGCGACGGCCCGCCGCGCGGCCTCCTGGTTGCGGGGCAGCAGCCGCGGGATGACCTCGTCGAGGAGCACGTGCCGCCGCCGGTGGCCGCCCCAGTGCTGACCGGGACGGTCGAGGTACCGCGCGAAGCCCGTGGTGTCGACCTCGGCCAGCTCGGTCAGCACCCGGTGCAGCACGGCCGGGTCGCCGTGCCCGGGCGGGTGGGGGTCACCGGGGCACCACGTCAGGCCCACCCCGGTGTAGCCGTGGGAGACCACCACATCGGTGAGCGGCCGCGGGGTCGCGAAGGAGAAGCGCGGCAGCCGCCGCAGCACCTCCGTGCGGCGCTGGACGTGCTCGCAGACCGTGGCGTTCTTGGCGATCCGCACGGAGATCACGTGCCCCACGTTCACCACCACGTGGGCGGACCCGCCGGCGTGCACCTCCCACTGGCTCGGGTCGGCGCTCGGATCGGCGCTCATCCCGGCCTCCCGCAGGACGTCCTCGACGGCGCCGGCGAACGGCAGGTGGTGGAGCTGCGACCAGGGCATGGGCAACTTCCTCGGTTCGGACGGGCTCAGTCGGGGACGGCGGCGCGGCCGAGGGCGGCGAGCAGGTGCGGGAGCAGGGCCCGCATGGCGCGCCCGCGGTGGCTGACGGCGTTCTTCTCCGCGCGCGTGAGCTCGGCGCAGGTCCGGTCGAGCCCGTCGGGGCGCAGCACGGGGTCGTAGCCGAAGCCGCCGTCCCCGGCCGGTTCGCGCAGCAGCGTCCCGCGCAGCACGCCGGTCTCGACGTGCTCCTCCCCGTCCGGGGTCACGAGGGCCGCGGCGCACACGAACTGCGCGCCGCGGTGGGCGTCGGGGACGTCCGAGAGCTGGGCGAGCAGCAGCCGCAGGTTCGCGGCGTCGTCGCCGTGCCGCCCGGACCACCGTGCCGAGAAGATCCCGGGGGCCCCGCCCAGGACGTCCACGGCCAGGCCGGAGTCGTCGGCGACGGCGACGAGGCCGGTCGCGGCGGCGGCGGCGCGGGCCTTGAGCAGGGCGTTGGCCGCGAAGCTCGTGCCGTCCTCCACGACGTCCGGGGCGCCGGCCGTGCCGGCGTCCACCACGAGGCGTTCCACGTCCGTGCCGGGCAGCGCCTCCGCGAGCAGGTCCCGCAGCTCCACGAGCTTGCCCGCGTTGTGGGTGGCCAGGACCACCCGTGCGCCGTCGTGCTCACCCATCGTCGCCCTCGCGCAGGGTCTCGACCTGGATCTGGGTGAGCTGGGCGCACCCGGCCAGCGCGAGGTCGAGCAGGGCGTCGAGCTCGGCCCGGTCGAACGGGGCGCCCTCGGCGGTCCCCTGCACCTCGACGAAGTCGCCGGACCCGGTGACCACCACGTTCATGTCCGTCTCGGCCCGGACGTCCTCGACGTACGGGAGGTCGAGCATCGGGACGCCGTCGATGATGCCCACGGACACGGCGGCCACGGTGTCGGTGAGCGGCTGGGCGCGGCGGGCGACGAGCCCCTCGGCCCGGGCCCAGCTGATGGCCTCGGCGAGGGCCACGTAGGCGCCGGTGATGGCCGCGGTGCGGGTGCCGCCGTCGGCCTGCAGGACGTCGCAGTCGAGGACCACGGTGTTCTCCCCCAGGGCGGAGAGGTCGATGACCGAGCGCAGGGAGCGCCCGATGAGCCGGGAGATCTCGTGGGTGCGCCCACCGATCTTGCCCTTCACGGACTCGCGCGCGGACCGGGTGGAGGTGGCCCGCGGGAGCATCGCGTACTCGGCGGTCACCCAGCCGCGGCCCTCCCCCTTGAGCCAGCGCGGCACGCCCTCGGTCACGGACGCCGTGCACAGCACCCGCGTGCTGCCGAACTCGATGAGGGCGGAGCCCTCCGCCTGCTGGGACCAGCCGCGGGTGATGGTGATGGGCCGCAGCTCGCCGGGCGAGCGGCCGTCCGACCGGGTCACCCCCGGGGTCGAGGGGGCCGGTGCGCTCTGGTCGACGGGGGAATCCATGGGCTCCACCTTACCCCTCGGTCCCGGCCCCCCGGCCCGGCCGCCGGAGGTGGTGCTCACGGTCCGACGGCGGCCGCGGGACGGCCGCTGCCGCGGCGGACGATCCGGTAGGTGTAGGCGGGCTCCGCCACCCCGATGGGCCCCTCGAAGACCTCCTGCGCCTCCTCGACGGCCCGGGTCGGCGAGTTCCAGACCGGCAGGTGCGTCAGCAGCAGCTTGCGCACCCCGGCGTCCCGGGCGGCCTCCGCGGCGCGCCGGCCGGTGAGGTGGATGCCGCGCAGCGCGTCGTCCCGGCCCTCGTGGTAGGCGGCCTCGCACAGGAAGACGTCGGCGTCCCGGGCGGCGCGCACGAGGCCCTCGCACGCGTCGGTGTCCCCCGAGTAGGCCAGGGTGCTCGGACCCATGACCCCGTCGTAGTCGATGCGCAGGGCGTACGGCTCAGGGGTGGGGTGCTCCACGAGGAACGGCGTGATCGTGAACGGTCCCACCCGCACGGGCTGCTCGGGGGCCCAGGTGTGGAAGTCGAACTCCCCGTGCATCCCGGGCTCCGCCGGGAGCCCGTGGGTGCTGCTGAGGTACTCGTGCAGGCCGGTGGGCGCCCACAGCGGGATCGGGGCGCGGCCCCAGCCCCGCGGGTCCCACTTGATCGCCACGTGCAGCCCGGCCAGGTCGATGCAGTGGTCGGGGTGCAGGTGGCTGACGAGCACCGCGTCGATGTCGTGCAGGTCCATGTGGCGCTGCAGCACGCCGAGGGCGCCGTTGCCCATGTCCAGCAGGATGCGCCAGGTCCGCCCCTCCTCGTCCTCGCCGCTGACGAGGTAGCAGGAGGCCGGGGAGTTCGGCCCCGCGAAGGAGCCGGTGCATCCGACGATGGTGAGTTTCATGGAGCGTGTGCCTTCCAGGGAGGACCGGTGGGACGGCGGCCGCACCGGCCGCGGGGCTGCTCAGGGAGCGGACGGGCCGGTTCCCCCGATCATCTCCGGGGTGATCCGCGCGAGCGAGCCCGTGGGGTACTGCTCCGCCACGGAGCTGGTGTGCCGGACGCGGGCGACCTCCGGCCCCAGGAACCGCCGGGCGAGGACCTCGAACGAGGCGGCGTCCCCGGTGGCGAGGAACTCGTGGTGGGCGGGCAGGCTCGGGTCCCGCTCGAGCCCGTGGCCGACCAGCGCCCGGTAGACGTCCTTGGCGGTCTCCTCCGCGCTCGAGACCAGGGTGACGGCGTCGCCCATCACGTAGGAGATCACGCCGGTGAGCAGGGGGTAGTGGGTGCAGCCAAGGACCAGGGTGTCCACGTCGGCGGCCCGGAGCGGGTCCAGGTAGGACTGCGCCGTGGCCAGGAGACCGGGCCCCGTGGTGACCCCCGCCTCCACGTAGTCGACGAACGCCGGGCAGGCCACCGAGTCGATGCGCAGGTGGGGGGCCGCCGCGAACGTGTCGTCGTAGGCGCGGGAGCCGACGGTCGCCTCCGTGCCGATGACCCCGATCCGGCCGTTGCGGGTCGAGGCCACCGCCCGGCGCACCGCCGGCTGGATGACCTCCACCACGGGGATCCCGTAGACCCGGGTGTAGCGCTCCCTGGCGTCGCGGAGCACTGCGGCGGACGCCGTGTTGCAGGCGATCACCAGCAGCTTGACGCCCGAGTCCACGAGCTCGTCCATGATGCGCAGGGCGTGCGCCCGGACCTCGGCGATCGGCAGCGGCCCGTAGGGCCCGTGCGCGGTGTCCCCCACGTAGACGATCTCCTCGTGGGGCAGCTGGTCGATGATGGCGCGGGCCACGGTGAGGCCGCCCACCCCGGAGTCGAACACGCCGATGGGTGAACCGGGGTTGGGGCGCCGCGCGGTGCGTCCGCCGGGCCCGAAGACGTCGTCATCCTGCATATCGTCAAGAGCGTAGTCCCGGGCGTGCCGCCGCCCCAAACCGCGCCGCGGCCGCGCCGCCGTGATGCGCGTCACCCTCCGGCCGGGCGGAGGCCTCCCGGGGCGTCGTGGCCGGTCAGTCGCGGGGCAGCTCGTGGAGCAGCGCCTCCATGAGGGTCTCCTGCAGCCACGAGACGAAGTTGTACAGCAGCGACATGTACGTCTCGACGTCCTCGATGGCGGTCCAGTCGTCGTAGCGCCCCACCCGCTCGGCGTCCTCCTCGCTCCGGATCCCGAGGCGGTCCGCCAGCACCAGCCGCACGTCGTTGAGGGCCCGGCCGAAGGCCTGGGCCTGCTCCGGGTCCAGCCGCACGGGCTGCGCCTCCAGCGCCAGGGCGGCCTGCTTGAGCACGCCCCGCTTCGTCTCCCGCAGTCCCCGCTCCGTGTACCGGCGGAACTCGGCGGCGCGCTCGGGGTCCAGGCTGCCGTCGGGCAGCAGCCGCCGCAGCGCGGAGTCGTCGGGGACGGTGGCGTCCCCGGACACGCCGAGCATCCGCTCGAGCGAGTCCTCGGAGGCCGGCTCCTCGGGCGCGAGCGCCTGGGCCACGTCCGCGAACAGCTTCTGCAGCAGCTCCTTCTCGGCGTCCTCGAAGCGGGCGGTGATGCCCCGGCGGCTGGACCGGAAGCCCTGCGCCATCAGTGGCCCCCCGCCTGCTCGAAGGTGGCCCAGAGCCCGAAGCCGTGCATCGCCGCGGTGTGGGTCTCCGCCTCCTCGAGGGATCCGCTGGCCACCACGGAGCGCCCGTGGTGGTGGACCTCCAGCATCAGGGAGCGGGCCTTCTCCTCCGGGTAGCCGAAGTAGGAGCGGAACACGTACGTGACGTAGCTCATGAGGTTGACGGGGTCGTCCCACACGACCACGTTCCACGGGGTCTCGGTCGCCGCGGCCACGGACGCGGCGCCGGCGGGCCGGGTGCCGGTCTCCGGGGTGGCGGTGGCCGCGGGACGGGCGGCGGCGGGAGCAGTGCAGTGCATGGTCCGCCCATCGTAGCGAGTGCCGGAGCCCGGGCGCACCGGCGGCGTCGCTAGAGTGGTCCCCGTGAACCAGCGCAGCCACCGGTGGGCCCCGCCGCCCACGTCCCTGATGACCGACCACTACGAGCTGACCATGCTGCAGGCCGCCCTGCACGCCGGCACCGCGCAGCGGCGCAGCGTGTTCGAGGTCTTCGCCCGGCGGCTGCCGGCCGGCCGCCGCTACGGCGTGGTGGCGGGCACCGGGCGCCTGCTCGAGGGGCTCGACAGCTTCCGCTTCGGCGACGACCAGCTGCGCTTCCTCGCGGACACCGGCGTGGTCAACCGCGCCACCCTGGACTACCTGGCGGACTTCCGGTTCACCGGGTCGATCTCCGGCTACGCGGAGGGCGAGGCCTACTTCCCCTCCTCGCCGCTGCTCGTGGTCGAGGCCACGTTCGCCGAGGCGTGCGTGCTCGAGACGTACTTCCTGTCGGTGCTCAACTACGACAGCGCCGTGGCCTCGGCCGCCTCCCGCATGGTGGGGGCCGCGGCAGGACGTCCGTGCATCGAGATGGGCTCCCGGCGCGCCCACGAGGAGGCGGCGGTCGCGGCCGCGCGGGCGGCGGTCATCGGCGGGTTCGACTCGACGTCGAACCTCGAGGCCGGGCACCGCTACGGGATCCGGACCGTCGGGACCGCGGCCCACTCGTTCACGCTCCTGCACGACTCGGAGGAGGACGCCTTCCGCGCCCAGCTCCAGTCCATGGGCCGGGACACCACCCTGCTCGTCGACACCTACGACGTCGAGTCCGCGGTCCGGAAGGCCGTGGAGCTCGCCGGCCCGGAGCTGGGCGGCGTGCGCCTGGACTCGGGCGACCTCGTGACCCAGGCCGCCTGGGTGCGGGGGCTCCTCGACGAGCTCGGCAACCCGGGCACCCGCATCACCGTCACCTCGGACCTGGACGAGTACGCGATCGCGGCCCTGAACGCCGCGCCCGTGGACGCGTTCGGCGTGGGCACCCGCGTGGTCACCGGCTCGGGCGCGCCGACGTCGTCCATGGTCTACAAGCTGGTGGCCCGCGAGGACTCCTCCGGAGAGCTGCGGCCCGTGGCGAAGGCCGCCAAGGGCAAGGTGTCCGTGGGCGGGCGCAAGCACGCCCTGCGGCGCCGGGACGAGCAGGGCACGGCGACCCACGAGGTGGTCGGCATCGGGCGGCTGCCCGACGACGACGGCGACGACCGGCCGCTGCTCGAGGAGTTCGTCCGCGACGGTGAGCGGCTGGACGGCTGGACCGGGCCCGCCGGGGTCCGGCGGGCCCGCGAGCGGCACGCGGCGTCCGTGGCGGAGCTGCCCCGCTCGGCCCGGCGGCTCAGCGAGGGCGACCCCGTCATCCCGACCGTGCTGGGCCCGGACGCCCCGGTCTGAGCCGCCGTCCGGGCGCACCGGGACGAGGACCACCGAACGAGACCCACCGAGCGGAAACCACCGAGCGAGAACCGTCGAACAGAGGGAGGAACACCATGAGGACCGCACTGATCGTCGTCGACGTGCAGAACGACTTCTGCGAGGGCGGGTCGCTGGCCGTCACCGGGGGCGCGGCGGTGGCGGCCGCCGTGTCGGAGCACCTCGAGGACCACCACGGCGACTACGCGGCCGTGGCGGCCACGCAGGACTGGCACGTCGACCCCGGGGCGCACTTCTCCGACGAGCCGGACTACGTGGACTCCTGGCCCGTGCACTGCGTCGCCGAGTCCCGCGGGGCCCACGTCCACCCCGACCTGGACACGGACTGGATCCAGGCGTGGTTCCGCAAGGGCGAGCACTCCGCCGCCTACTCCGCGTTCGAGGGCCTGCTGGCCCCGGACGCGGACGTCCCGATGGGCGACGACGAGGACGTCGACGACGAGCCCGACGTGAGCCTCGACGACTGGCTGCGGGAGCACGAGGTCGAGGCCGTGGACATCGTGGGCCTCGCGACCGACCACTGCGTGCGGGCGACCGCCCTGGACGCCGTCGAGGCCGGCTACGACACCCGGGTGCTGGTGGACCTCACCGCGGGCGTCGCCGAGGAGAGCACCGAGCGCGCCCTGCGGCAGATGGCCGAGGCCGGGGTCGAGGTCGTCCGGTCCTGACCGGCCCGGCCGCGGCCCGGGCGGGCCGCGGCCGGGCGCGGCTCACTTGCGGCCGATGAACCAGTCCTGCAGCTTCTTGACGCGCGCCTGCAGCTGCGCCTCGTTGGCCTGCGCCACCGCGGGGCCCCCGCACACGCGGCGCAGCTCGTTGTGCACCACGCCGTGCGGGGTGCCGGTGCGCGAGGCCCAGGCCGAGACGTTCTTGGACAGGGTGGCGCGCAGCTCCTTGAGCCGCCGGTGGTCGGGCACCGCCGGCTCCGGGGCCCGGGCGGCACCCGGGCGCCGGCGGGCGTGCTGGGACTGCCGCTCCCGCAGCAGCGCCGAGACCTGGTCGGCCTCGAGCAGGCCCGGGATGCCGAGGAAGTCCGCCTCCTCCTCCGAGCCCACCGCCACGCCGCCGCCGAAGGCGCCGCCGTCGAAGAGCACCCCGTGGAAGGACGCGTCCGAGCCGATGGCCTCGAAGCGGCCCTGGGCGAGCGCCGCGGAGGCCTTCTCCTCGCGGTTGGCCTCCTCGAGCAGATCGTCGTCCCAGCCCTCCTCGAGCGGGTCCGCGGGCAGGCCGGTCTCCTCCGCGGCGGGCTTGTCCAGGGCGTGGTCCCGCTCGGCCTCCATCTCGTTGGCGAGCTGCATCAGCGCCGGCACGGACGGCAGGAAGACGGAGGCCGTCTCCCCGCGCTTGCGGGCGCGCACGAAGCGGCCGACCGCCTGCGCGAAGAACAGCGGCGTGGAGGTCGACGTCGCGTAGACCCCCACGGCGAGCCGCGGGACGTCGACGCCCTCGGAGACCATGCGCACGGCCACCATCCACCGGCTGTCCCCGGCCGAGAACTCGTCGATCCGGTCCGAGGCGCCCTTGTCGTCGGAGAGGACCACGGTGGGGCTCTCCCCGGTGATCCGGCGCAGCTGCGCCGCGTAGGCCTTCGCGTCCTGGTGGTCGGTCGCGATGACCATCGCCCCGGCGTCGGGCACGGTGCGCCGCACCTCCGTGAGCCGCTGGTCCGCGGCCTGGAGCACCGACGGGATCCACTGCCCGTTCGGGTCCAGCGCCGTGCGCCAGGCGTGGGCGGTGATGTCCTTCGTGAAGCCCTCGCCGAGCTCCGCGGCCATCTCCTCGCCCGCGCTCGTGCGCCAGCGCATCTGCCCCGAGTAGGCGAGGAAGATCACGGGCCGGACCACGTGGTCCTTGAGGGCGTCGCCGTAGCCGTAGGTGTAGTCGGAGCTCGAGCGGCGGATGCCGTCCCCGTCCTCCACGTAGCGCACGAACGGGATCGGCGCGGTGTCCGAGCGGAAGGGGGTGCCGGTCAGGGCGAGCCGGCGGGCCGCGGGGTCGAAGGCCTCCTGCAGCCCGTCGCCCCACGTGAGGGAGTCCCCGGCGTGGTGGATCTCGTCCATGATCACCAGCGTCCGGCCGGCCTCCGTGCGGGCCCGGTGCAGGAGCGGCTTCATCGCCACCTGCGAGTAGGTCACGGCCGCGCCCAGGTAGTCCCGGCCGTGGGAGCCGTCCGCGTTCTTGAAGTTCGGGTCGATGGCCAGGCCCACGCGAGCCGCGGCGTCCGCCCACTGCCGCTTGAGGTGGTCCGTGGGCGTCACCACCGTGATCCGGTTGACGGTGCCGCGGTCGAAGAGCTCCTTGGCCACCCGCAGCGCGAAGGTCGTCTTGCCGGCGCCGGGGGTCGCGACGGCCATGTAGTCCCGGGGCTGGGTCTCGAAGTAGCGCCGCAGCGCCTCCGCCTGCCAGGCGCGCAGCTTGGGGGCGGTGCCCCACGCGGCGCGGTCGGGGTAGGCCGGGGGGAGGTCGGCGGCGGCAGCGCCGAACAAGGACAGCTGGTCGTCCTGGGACACTCTGGCGACGTCCTTTCGCTCGTGGTCCCGCGGCCTCGTGGTCGCGGTGGCTGGCAGGGGGCGCGGCGGCGGGCCACGCAAAAGCGCCCGCCGGCGGCGGGCGCTTGCTCGACGGGCGGTGCTCAGCCCTGGTCGTCGCCCTGGTCGTTCGGGGGGCGCAGGCCGTCGTAGATCTCCTTGCAGGTGGGGCACACGGGGAACCGCTGCGGGTCGCGGCCCGGGACCCAGACCTTGCCGCACAGGGCGATCACCGGCTCGCCCGAGAGGGCGGACTCCATGATCTTCTCCTTGCGCACGTAGTGCGCGAAGCGCTCGTGGTCGCCCGGCTCCTGGAGCTCCCGGGTCTCCTCGCGCTCGATCGTGGAGGTGCCCCCGGCCGGCTGCGCCGGGTCGGTGCCGTAGGGGCTGTCGTCCAGGCCGTTCGTCGGGGTGCCGGTGGTCGCCGCTGAGACATGCATGGGCGCCACTTTACCCCGTTCCCGCCGGCCCCGCGTGCCCCGGCGGGCTCCCGCACCGGCCCGGCTCAGCGGAACTGGGCGACCTCCAGGAGCAGCTCGGGGGCCCGCCGGTCGTACCAGCGCCCGCCGAGGACGATCCCGCCCCAGCACAGCAGCGGACCGAGCACCGCCCCGGCGGCCAGCGCGCCCCAGCCCCAGACGGGGTCGCCGGTGAACAGCTGCACGAGCAGGAGGACGGCGGCGGGCAGCATGAGCACGACGACGAGCCCCAGCGCCACGAACTGCACCAGGACGTTGAGGACGGTGAAGCCCTGCGGCGTCTTCAGCGGCGACGCTCCCGGTGGGGCCACCGGATAGGTGTACCGGGCGGACATCACCGAGGACAGGCCCGCCCCGCCCAGCAGCGCCAGCAGCGCGGTGCCCGCGATCCCGGGCAGCAGCTGCCAGCGGCCCTCGACCGCGAACGGCAGCAGCAGCCCGAGGGCCGTCAGCGGCACGGCGATCACGAGCAGCGCGAGCACCCGGCCCGCGCGGTCGTGCACGCCCCGCACCCCCGAGAGGACGTGCAGGTGCAGGGCGGTGTTGTCGTAGGACACGTCGCCCGAGATCTGGTAGGCGAGCAGCGCCGCGATCATCGGCCCCAGGCCGTAGAGGAGGACGCTGCCGCCACCGGGGTCCCGGGAGAACCACAGGAGCACGGCGAGGGCGGGGATGACCAGCAGCCCGGCGGCGTAGCGGGGGTCCCGGACCCAGTAGACCAGGCACCGCGCGGCGACGGCCGCCCACGGGCGTCGGGGCACCCGGTCGAACAGCCCCGCGCCCGCGGCCCCCTCGCGCGGGGCCGCGGCCCGCCCGCCGGCCGCGCTGGTCAGCGCCCGCTCCTGGGCCGTCCGCCAGACCAGCACGAGCAGGACGGTGGTCAGCGCGGTGACGGCCAGCCGGGCGGCGGCCGGACCCCACCGGCCCGCGGCGACGTCCGCGGGCACCGCCCACACGGCGCCGACGGGGGTCCACGCCAGCACGCCGGCGTACTGCGGCAGCCGGTCCCACAGCCGCTCGAGCCCGCTCAGGAGGCCCGTGAGGATCGGGCCGAGCAGCACCAGCAGCACGAGCGCCGCCAGCGAGACCAGCTCCGTGAGCCGCCGCCGGCGGCCGAGACCGACGGCGAGGGCCGTGACGCAGCGGGAGCCCGCGACCAGGAGGGCGAGCGCCGCGGGCACGCACACGAGGGCCGCGAGCAGCGCGGCCGGGGACGAGCGCCAGGCGCTCGCCGCCGCGAGGAGCGCCACGGTGGTGAGCGCGCCCGGCACGCCGACGAGCGCGCCGAGCGCCTGGCCCCACTGGACCTGGCCCACGGAGAGGGGGAACAGGGCGAGGCGGGCGGGGTCCAGCGTGGCGTCGGCGCGCGCGGCGAGGACGGGCAGCAGCCACCAGGCCAGCACGGCCGCCGTCCCGGCCAGCACGAGCACGGTGCGCACCAGGGACAGCTCCTGGCGGCCGAGGAGGAACAGCGCGACCACGGCGAGGCCCAGCAGGAACAGGAAGTAGGCCGCGCCGAGCACGGTCCCCACGAGCACCCAGGTGCTGCGGGTCAGGGTGTTGACGAGGATCCTCGCCTTCAGGCCCACGAGACGGCCGGCCAGGACGGCCGTGCCCGCCCGGGCGGGGGCGAGGCCCCCCGGGGACGGGGCGAGGTCGGGGCTCACTCCGGGCGCAGCCACGAGAGCCCCTCCCCCGTCTCCCGGCGCCCGCCGACCAGCTCCACGAACCGGTCCTCGAGCGTGGCCCCGGCCCGGACCTCGTCGACCGTCCCGGCGGCCAGCACCCGGCCGCCGTCCATGACGGCGACGTGGTCGCACATCCGCTGCACGAGGTCCATGACGTGGCTGGAGACGACCACGGTCCCGCCGGCGGCCACGAAGCCGTGCAGGATCTCGCGGATGTTGGCGGCCGAGACGGGGTCGACCGACTCGAACGGCTCGTCGAGGACCAGCAGGCTCGGGGCGTGGATGAGGGCCCCGGCCAGCGCGATCTTCTTGGTCATGCCGGCGGAGTAGTCCTGGACCTGCGTCCCGGCGTCGGGGACCAGGTCCATGACGCGCAGCAGGTCCTCGGTGCGCTCGGCCACGACCGCACGGTCCATGCCGCGCAGCAGACCGGAGTAGGTGACGAGCTGACGTCCCGTGAGCCGGTCGAACAGGTGCAGGCCGTCCGGCAGCACCCCCATGAGCTGCTTGGCCCGCCGGGGCTCGGCCCAGACGTCGACACCGGCCACCCGGGCCGTGCCCGCCGTCGGGCGGAGGAGGCCGGTGGCCATGGACAGCATCGTGGTCTTGCCGGCGCCGTTGCGCCCCACGAGCCCGAAGAAGGAGCCGCGGGGGACGTCGAGGTCCACGCGGTCCACCGCGACCTTGGCCTCGGGGGTGCCCGGGCGGCCGAAGACCCGCACGAGGCCGCGCACGCTCAGGGCCGGCGGCCCTCCGGACGGTGGCACGGACGCGGCCGGGGCGCCGGCCCGGTCCGGGGCGGTCTGCGGGAGGTGCTGGTGGCTCATGCGTTCAGCGTAGGCAGGCGGGGACCCGGCACGCCTCCGGCGCGCGGCGGAGCCCGGCCGGGGCGGGTGCTCCGCCGCGCGGTGGACGAGGGGCGGCGGCACCGCGCCCGGACCCGCCGGGCGGCCTCAGCAGGCCGTCCCGGCGGACGGGGGCGCGGAGGGCCGAGGGCTCAGAAGAGGGCCCGCATCAGCGCGCCCCGGGCGGTCACCACGCGCGGGTCCTCGGCGCCGACCACGTCGAAGAGCTCGAGCAGGCGCAGCCGGACGGTGTCGCGCTCGTCCCCCGCGGTGCGCCGCACCAGCGCCAGCAGCCGCCGGAAGGCGTCCTCCACGTGGCCGCCCGAGACGTCGAGGTCGGCGACGGCCAGCTGGGCCGCCACGTCGTCCGGGGCGGCGGCGGCCTCCGCCCGCACCGTCGCGGCGTCGAGGGGCAGCACGCGCTGGAGCAGGTGCACCTGGGCGAGGGCGAGCTTCGCCTCCCGGTCCCCGGGGTTCTCGGCGATCGCCTTCCGGTACGCCGCCTCGGCGGCGTCGACGTCCCCCGCCTCGAGGGCGTCCACGGCCTCCTGGTGCAGCGGGGGCAGAGGCTCCGGCTCGTCGGTGCGCACGGGCTCCACGGTGCCCGTGATCCCGTTCTGCTCGGCGAGCGCGAGCAGCTCGTCGAGGAACTGGGCGACCTGCTCGGGCGGGACCGTGGAGTTGAACAGCGGGACGGGCCGGCCGCCGAGCAGCGCCACCACGGTGGGCACGGACTGCGCCTGGAACATCTGGGCGATCTCGGGGGCGGCCTCGGCGTCCACGGAGGCCAGCAGGATCCGGCCCCGGTAGCGGTCGACGACCTGCTCCAGGGTGTCGGTGAACGCCACCGACTGCTCGCTGAAGCGGGCCCACAGGGCGAAGACCACGGGGACCTGGGCGGAGAGCTGGGCGACCTCCTGGACGTCGGCCGCCGTCACCTCCCGGCGGTATCCGCCCGGCCGGTCCCCGTCCGCGGGCGGGGCACCGGGCGCGGCGGCGGGTGCGGCGCCCAGGTCCACCGCTCCGCGCACCGACGAGGGGAGCTCGGTCTCCTGCGCCGGCGGGGCGCTCTCTGCGGTGCTGCGGGGCTGCTGGTGCTGGAACTCGTTCACGGGGCGTCTCCTGGGTTCTCGACGACGGGCCCGGCGGTCCGCTCGGCCGTCGGGGCGCTGGTCCGGTGGCCGGCGGTCCGCGCCGGCCGGCCGGGTGGGCGGTCTGGGTGGGCGGTCGGGGCCGACCGCGGGACGGCGCCCGGCGGGCGCCGCGGGTCCTCCCCGATTATCGGCCCGGCCGGGGCTGCTCGGCCACCGGGGCGGCGCTGTGTCCGCTCCCGGCGTGACGCCGGCCGGGCCCGCTGCGGGGGCCGGCGTGACGGCCTCCGGGGACAGCCGCGGGTGGTCGGCGTCGCGGCGGGCGGGGGCTCAGCGGCCGGTGCGGGTTCAGCGGCGGGCGGGGGCTCAGCGCCCGGTGCGGGTTCAGCGGCGGGTGCGCCAGCAGCGCTCGTGCCAGTGGCGGCGGTCCTCGAAGGCGCTGCGCGCGCCCAGCAGGGAGTCCTGCTGCCAGACGACCAGGTGCGCGGTCCCCGGCGGGACGGGCCGGCCGCAGCCGGGGCAGGTGTAGGTCTTGACCGCGTTGGCGGGCCGGACGTGGCGGACCATCCAGTCCCCGTCCGCCGAGCGCTCCACCGTGGGCGCCGGCTCCAGGACCCGCTCGACCGACCAGGGCTCCTGCGCGGCGCCGCGCTGCCACTTGCTGGCGCGCGGGCCGGGCCCGGGCCCGCCGCGGCGGCGGCGCGAGGAGTGGTTGGAGCGTGGCACGGCGTCATCCTCTCACACGGTCCGCCGCGGCCCCGGTCCGGACCGTCCCGCGCGGACCGCTAGGCTGGTCCGCGTGCGTCTCGTCATTGCCGATTGCTCCGTCGACTACGAAGGGCGTCTGCGCGCCCACCTGCCCGCCGCCCGGCGTCTTCTGCTCGTGAAGGCCGACGGCTCCGTGCTCGTGCACTCGGACGGCGGCAGCTACAAGCCCCTGAACTGGATGAGCCCGCCCGCGCGCCTGCACGTCGGCGAGCCCGAGGCGGAGCTCGCGGCCGAGGGCGTGCTGCAGACGTGGACCGTCCAGGCCGCCAAGAGCGACGACCGCCTGGTCATCCAGGTGTTCGCGATCCACGAGGACGTCTCCCACGAGCTGGGCACCGACCCCGGGCTCGTGAAGGACGGGGTCGAGGCCGACCTCCAGCGGCTGCTGGCCGAGCAGATCCACCGGCTGGGCTCGGGGCACACGCTCGTCCGGCGCGAGTACCCCACCGCGATCGGCCCGGTCGACATCCTGGCCCGCGACGCCGCCGGCGCCACCGTGGCGGTCGAGCTCAAGCGCCGCGGGGACATCGACGGCGTGGAGCAGCTCACCCGGTATCTCGAGCTCCTCAACCGCGATCCCCTGCTGGCGCCCGTGCGCGGGGTGTACGCCGCCCAGCTCATCAGGCCCCAGGCCCGGGTGCTCGCCGAGGACCGGGGCATCGCGTGCCTGACCCTCGACTACGACGAGATGCGCGGGCTCGACGACAGCGACTCGCGCCTCTTCTGAGCCCGGCCCGGACGCACGCGCCGGGCACAGGGCCCGCAACACGCGATGATCAGCAGGCGAACAACGTTGACCGCCCCCGGGGAGTGTGTGAAGCTGAACGTGTTCTTCGTTCCATGTTTTGCATGCTCGCAGAACGGGTAAGCGAGCGTGATGTTCGACCCTGACCCTGGTCCCCGCCCCTCGGGTGCGGAGCCCTCGGCCCTCGGCTCATCTCGTCCTACCGCCCTTCCGTGCACGACCTGTGCACACGTTTCGCACCATCTCGCAAGGAGAGATCTTCATGGCCCAGGGCACCGTCAAGTGGTTCAACGCTGAAAAGGGCTTCGGCTTCATCACCCCCGACGACTCCGACTCGGACGTCTTCGTCCACTACTCGGAGATCCAGTCGGGCGGCTTCCGCACCCTCGAGGAGAACCAGCGCGTCGAGTTCGAGATCGGCCAGGGCCAGAAGGGCCCGCAGGCCACCGGCGTCACGCTCATCTGATCCGCTTCCCGCGCACCGGCTGAGCACGGAGCCCCGCCCCCGTCCCGGGAGCGGGGCTCCGTCGTGCCCGCCCCGCTCAGTACGCGGTGCCCACCAGGTGCCGTTCGACGGCGGCCCCCGCCGCCCCGAGCTGCTCCACGAAGTGCTCGTAGCCGCGGTCCACGTGCTGGACGCCGCTGACGTCCGTGGTCCCGACCGCGGCCATCCCCGCGATCACCAGGGCGGCGCCCGCCCGGATGTCCATCGCCTCCACCGGCGCGCCGGAGAGCACGGACACCCCGGCCACCAGGGCGTGGTGGCCGTCCAGGCGCACGCTGGCGCCCAGCCGCTCCAGCTCGGCCGTGAAGCCCCAGCGGGCCTCGAAGACGTTCTCGGTGACCATGCCGGAGCCCTCGGCCACCGCGTTGAGGGCCACCACGAACGGCTGCAGATCGGTGGGGAACCCCGGGTACGGCAGCGTGGACACGTTGATCGCGCGCGGGCGCGGCGGCCCGGCGACCACGAAGCGGCCCCCGTCCGTGTCCACGCGGCAGCCCGCGGAGCGCAGCTTGTCCAGCACCACGGTCAGGTGGTCCGGCTCGGCGCCCTCGATCTCCACCGTCCCCCCGGTCACGGCGGCGGCGAACGCCCACGTGCCCGCCACGATCCGGTCCGGCACCGTCCGGTGCTCGACCGGGCGCAGGGAGTCCACCCCGGTGACCGTGACGGTGCTCGTGCCGAGCCCCTCGATCCGGGCGCCCATCGCCTGCAGCATCCGGCCGATGTCCACGATCTCCGGCTCGCGGGCCGCGTTGTCGACGACGGTGGTGCCCTCGGCCAGGGTCCCGGCCATCATGAGGTTCTCCGTGGCGCCCACCGAGGGGTAGTCGAGGCGGAAGTGCGTTCCGCGCAGGCTCCGGGGCACGGACGCCACGAGGTAGCCGCGCTCGATCTGCAGCACCGCCCCCATGGCCTCGAGGCCCGCCCGGTGCATGTCCAGTCCGCGGGAGCCGATGGCGTCCCCGCCGGGCAGGGCGACCTCGGCCACGTGGCACCGGGCGACCAGCGGGCCGAGCACGGAGATCGACGCGCGCATCGCCCGCACCAGGTCGTAGTCCGCCTGGTGGTGCAGCACCGCCGGCACGTCGATCCGCACCGTCCGCTCGGCGCGGTCGTAGGTCACGGCGCAGCCGAGCCGGCGCAGCAGCTCCGCCATGATGGTCACGTCGTGGATCTCGGGGACGTTCGTGATGGTCGACTCGCCCTCGGCCAGCAGCGCGGCCGCCATCAGCTTCAGCACGCTGTTCTTGGCCCCCGAGACGCGCAGGGTGCCGTTGACCGCGGTGGGTCCGTGCACGACGATCTTCTCTTCCATCCACTCTCCTGGGCGGTCTCGCCGGGGCGGGGCCCCGGATACGGCTGCGGCCTCCGCACCGGTGGTGCGGAGGCCGCAGCTGTGGTCGGCGCGCGGGGCCGGGCCCCGCGCGGACGGGCGGGATCAGGCGGCCGCGGCTCCGGACAGCTCCACGTTGTCCGCCACGATCGTCACCCGGTCGTGGTCCACGAAGACGAAGCCGGCGTCGATCGTGCCCTCGACCCGGGCGCCGTCCGCGGGGTCCACCGCGAAGTCACCGGGCTTGAGGATGCCGGCCACGGCCTCGTGGCCGGGCAGGATACCGATGTCGCCCTCGGACGTGCGGACCCGGACCATCCGGGCCGTGCCGGTCCACACGGACTCCTCGAGGGAGACGATTTCGACGATCATCTCGGCCATGACTACTTGCCGCCGGTCCGGGACTTGATCTCGTCCCACTTCTGCATGACGTCCTCCAGGCCGCCGACGTTGTAGAACGCCTGCTCCGGCACGTGGTCGAACTCGCCCTCGGTGATCTTCCCGAACGCCTCGATGGTCTCCGCGAGCGGGACCGTGGAGCCCTCGACACCGGTGAACTGCTTGGCGGTGTAGGTGTTCTGGGAGAGGAACTGCTCGATCCGGCGGGCGCGCGAGACGACCACCTTCTGCTCCTCGGAGAGCTCCTCGACGCCGAGGATCGCGATGATGTCCTGCAGCTCCTTGTTCTCCTGCAGGATCGACCGGACGCGGATCGCGACGTCGTAGTGCTCCTGGCCCACGATCTGCGGGTCGAGGATGCGCGAGGTCGAGGTCAGCGGGTCGATCGCCGGGTACAGACCACGGGAGGCGATGTCGCGGGAGAGCTCCGTGGTCGCGTCCAGGTGGGCGAACGTCGTGGCCGGGGCCGGGTCGGTGTAGTCGTCGGCGGGCACGTAGATCGCCTGCATCGAGGTGATCGAGTGGCCGCGGGTCGAGGTGATCCGCTCCTGCAGCACGCCCATCTCGTCCGCCAGCGTCGGCTGGTAGCCCACGGCGGAGGGGATGCGGCCCAGCAGGGTCGAGACCTCGGAGCCGGCCTGGGTGAAGCGGAAGATGTTGTCGATGAACAGCAGCACGTCCTGGTTCTGCACGTCGCGGAAGTACTCCGCCATCGTGAGACCCGTCAGGGCCACGCGCAGACGCGTTCCGGGCGGCTCGTCCATCTGGCCGAACACGAGGGCGGTGTCCTTGAGGACGCCCGCCTCCTCCATCTCGACCCAGAGGTCGTTGCCCTCACGGGTGCGCTCGCCCACGCCGGCGAAGACCGAGGTGCCGCCGAAGTTGCGGGCCACACGCGTGATCATCTCCTGGATGAGCACGGTCTTGCCCACGCCCGCGCCGCCGAACAGGCCGATCTTGCCGCCCTTGATGTAGGGGGTCAGCAGGTCGATCGACTTGATGCCGGTCTCCATCATCTCCGTGGAGCCCTCGAGCTCCGCGAAGGACGGCGCCTTGCGGTGGATCGGCCACCGCTCGGTGATCTCCAGGGCGGAGGTCTCGACGTCGAGGGCCTCGCCGAGCACGTTGAAGATGTGGCCCTTGACCACGTCGCCCACGGGCACGGAGATCGGCCCGCCGGAGTCCTTGACCTCGGTGCCGCGCACCAGGCCGTCGGTCTGCTGCAGGGAGATCGCGCGGATCATGTTGTCGCCCAGGTGCTGGGCCGTCTCGAACGTGATCGTCCGCATCTCGCCGTTGAGCTCGTACCGGGCGGTCAGGGCGTTGTAGATCCCGGGCACCGCGTGCTCGGGGAACTGGACGTCGACGACCGGCCCGATGACCCGGGCGATGCGGCCCGTGGCGCCGCCCGAGACCGGCTGCCCGGCCTGTTCGCTGATGGTGGCAGTCATTTCTCTCACTTCACTTGTTCGTGGTGGTCAGTTGCTGGATCGCCGGGACGGCCCGTCAGAGGGCCTCGGCGCCGCTCACGATCTCGGTGAGCTCGGTGGTGATCTCGGCCTGGCGGGCGTTGTTCATCAGGCGCGTGTACTTCTTGATGAGCTCGTCGGCGTTGTCGCCGGCCGCCTTCATGGCCTTCTGCCGGGCCGCGAGCTCGCTCGTGGCGGCGTGGGCCAGGCTCGCGAACAGCCGGGCGTCGATGTACCGCGGCAGGACCGCGTCGAGGAACTCCTCGGGGTTCGGCTCGAACTCGAAGGTGCTGTCCGGCTCCTCCAGCTCGTCGAACTCCTGGGCGACCTCGTCGGTCAGCGCGTTGGCGTCCACGACCTCCAGCGGCAGCAGCCGCAGCACCCGGGGCTCCTGGACGACCATCGACTTGAACGTCGTGTAGACGAGGTGGATCTCGTCGACGCCGCCGCTCTCGTACGGGGTCTCCAGGTCCTCGATCAGCACCTTGCGCAGCTCGCGCGCCCGGTCCGGCTGGGCGTTGTCCGTGTCCCCGGTCCAGTTCCGCTCGTACGGGCGGCTGCGGAAGTCGAAGTACGCCTGGGCCTTGCGGCCGATCAGGTAGACCTTGGTCTCCTTGCCCTCCCCGTGCAGCAGCTCGAGCAGGCCCTCGGCCTCCTTGAGCACGTTGGACGAGTAGGACCCGGCCAGACCGCGGTCCGAGGTCATGATCACCACGGCCGACCGGCGCACCTCGTCGGCCCGCGTGGTCAGGACATGGGAGACGTTGTGCTGGGTGGCGACCTGTGAGACCGCCCGGGTCAGCGCGTTCGCGTACGGACGCGCCGCCTGCAGACCCTGTCGGGACTTGTTGATGCGCGAGGTCGCGATCATCTCCATGGCCTTGAAGATCTTCTTCATGGACTTGGTCGACGCGATCTTGTTCCGGTAGACCCGAATCTGCGCTCCCATGTGACTTCCTTTCGTCACCGTGCCCGGTGCGCGGCCGAGGCCGCGCACCGGACCGACCGGTTACTTCCTGACGATCCGTTCCTGCTCGACCTCGGACGCCTCGAGGGGCTCGTGCTCCTCGTGGCCCGGCTCGATCCCGTGCTTGGTGCCCCGGAAGTCCCGCTTGACCTCGGCGACGGCGGTCTCCAGGGCGGCGACGGCGTCGTCCTCGAGCTTGCCGGTGCCGACGATGGAGTCCATCACGTTCGTGGTGCGGCGCACGTGCTCGAGCAGGGCCTGCTCGAAGTCGAGCACGTCGGCGACCTCCACCTCGTCCAGGTGGCCGTTGGTGCCGGCCCAGATCGACACGACCTGGTCCTCGACCGGGTACGGGGTGTACTGCTTCTGCTTCAGCAGCTCCATCAGCCGCGCGCCGCGGGTCAGCTGCTGACGGGACGCCGGGTCCAGGTCGGAGGCGAACATCGCGAACGCCTGCATCGAGCGGTAGGACGCCAGCTCGAGCTTCAGCGTGCCGGAGACCTTCTTCATGGCCTTGACCTGGGCGGCGCCGCCGACGCGGGACACCGAGATGCCCACGTCCACGGCCGGGCGCTGGTTGGCGTTGAACAGGTCCGACTGCAGGAAGATCTGGCCGTCGGTGATGGAGATCACGTTGGTGGGGATGAAGGCCGAGACGTCGTTGGCCTTCGTCTCGATCATCGGCAGACCGGTCATCGACCCGGCGCCCAGCTCGTCGGAGAGCTTCGCGCAGCGCTCCAGGAGGCGGGAGTGCAGGTAGAAGACGTCGCCGGGGTAGGCCTCGCGCCCCGGCGGGCGGCGCAGCAGCAGCGAGACCGCACGGTAGGCCTCGGCCTGCTTGGACAGGTCGTCGAAGACGATGAGGACGTGCTTGCCGCCGTACATCCAGTGCTGGCCGATGGCCGAGCCGGAGTAGGGGGCGAGGTACTTGATGCCCGCGGCGTCGGAGGCCGGAGCCGCGACGATCGTCGTGTACTCCAGGGCGCCGTTGTCCTCGAGGGTCTGGCGCACGCCGGCGATGGTCGAGGCCTTCTGGCCGACCGCCACGTAGATGCAGCGCACCTGCTTGTTGACGTCGCCGGACTCCCAGTTCGCGCGCTGGTTGAGGATGGCGTCGACGGCGATCGCCGTCTTGCCGGTCTGGCGGTCGCCGATGAGCAGCTGGCGCTGGCCGCGGCCGATCGGGATCATCGCGTCGATGGCCTTGATGCCGGTCTGCAGGGGCTCGTGCACCGACTTGCGCATGGTCACGCCCGGGGCCTGGAGCTCCAGGGCCCGGCGGCCCTCGGCCTCGATCGGGCCGAGGTCGTCGAGGGGCGCGCCCAGCGGGTCGACCACGCGGCCGAGGAACGCGTCGCCCACCGGCACGGAGAGGACCTCCCCGGTGCGCTGGACCTCCTGGCCCTCCTCGATGCCGCGGAAGTCGCCGAGGATCACGACGCCGATGTCGCGGACGTCGAGGTTCTGGGCGAGACCGAGCACGCCGTTCTCGAAGCGCAGCAGCTCGTTGGCCATGACCGAGGGCAGGCCCTCGACGCGCGCGATGCCGTCGGAGGCGCTGCTGACGCGGCCGACCTCGGTTCGTTCTGCGGTGCCGGGCTCGTAGGACGCGGCGAATTCGCTCAGCGCGCTACGGACGTCGTCGGCATTGATGGTGACTTCGGACATGTCCTGTCCCTGCTCTCCTAGTTCGTGATCACTGCCTCAGCGGTGACCGTGAGTCCAAATCTGTGGCGGAACGCTGCGCTGGTCCACCGGCCGGCCGGCCGGGGCGCCCGTCCGGGGCGGCGTCGTGGCCGGCCCCGAAGCGGGTCAGGCCCCGATCCGCTGGCGCAGCTCGTCGAGTCGGGCGGCGACGGAACCGTCGATGACCTCCTCGCCGACCTGCACCTTGAGCCCTCCGATCAGCGCCGGGTCGACGTCCACGGTGAGCTTGAGGTCCCTGCCGTACACCGCGTTCAGCTGCTGCTGCAGCCGGCCGCGCTGCTCCTCGGTCAGCGGCCGCGACGTGCTCACGTGCGCGATCCACCGCTGGCGGCGGGCGGCCACCTCCTCCGCGAAGCGCTCGACGAGACGCCCGACGAGGGCGCCCCGCGGCGAGAGCACGGCCTGCTCCACGAGCAGCAGCGCCTCGTCCGAGGCGCCCGGGGTCAGCCGCCGGGCCAGCCGCGTCTTCGCCTCGACGTCGGCGCGGGGGTCGGCCAGGGCGCGCTGCAGCTCGTGCGAGCCGTCCAGCACCCCCTTGAACGCGATCAGCTGGTCCACGACCTGCTCGAGGCCCTCGAGCCCGCCACGGTTCTCGGCGGACGCCGCGGTGAGGGCCACCCCGGCGTGCTCGAGGGCGTCGGTGAACTCGCGGTCGGCGCTCCAGCGGCGACCGGCGAGGTGCGCCACGATCTCCACGGCGTCCGGGGAGACCTTCTCGGCGAAGAGCCGGCGCACGACCTGCTCGCGCGCCGGCCCCTCGTAGGAGGGGTCGGCCAGCGCGCGGCGCAGGGCCCCGTTCTCGTCGAGGACCGCGAGCACGCCGAACAGCTCACGGGCGAGCGCGGGGCCGGCGGAGCCGGCCCAGCGCTCGACCTCCCGAGCGTTCTGCTGGGTGAATTCGTTCGCTGCGTCTGCCATTACCGCGCCGCACCTGCATTCCGTTCCTGCTCCTGCTCCAGGTCGGCGAGGAAGCGGTCGACCACCCGGTTGGACCGGGCGTCGTCGTCGAGCGACTCGCCCACGATCTTCGCCGCGAGCGTGGTGGCCAGGGTGCCCACCTCGTTGCGCAGGGAGACCACGGCCGCCGAGCGCTCCGCCTCGATGGTGCGGTGGGCGTTCTCGGTGATCCGCGCCGACTCGGCGTTCGCCCGGTCCTTGAAGTCCGCGAGGATCTTCTCGCCCTCGAGGCGGGCCTCCTCGCGGATCTTCTGGGCCTCCAGGCGAGCGCTCTCGAGCTGCTGGTTGTACTCGTCGCGGGCGGCGGCGGCCTCGGCCTGGGCGGCCTTGGC
Organism: Kocuria sp. CH-021; assembly: GCF_049716185.1. Lineage (NCBI taxonomy): Bacteria > Bacillati > Actinomycetota > Actinomycetes > Micrococcales > Micrococcaceae > Kocuria > Kocuria sp. CH-021. The sequence continues at coordinate 57,348 of NZ_JBNAFK010000021.1, forward strand.
CTTGGCCAGGCCGCCTTCGATGGCCTCGGTGCGCTCACGGTAGACCCGCTCGAACGCCGGCACGACGAACTTGACGACGAGGAAGAGCAGGATCAGGAACCCGATGCCGGTGATCAGCATCTCCCAGACATTGGGGAAGAGGGGGTTCGCCCCTTCCTCGGCTGCCAGCAACATGGTCATGTGCGCGATTCCTGTTCTCTAGGAAGGACTTGTACGGGTTGCGCCACTCAGGCGATGAACGCGAGCACGAAGCCCAGAATCGCGAGCGCCTCGACCACGGCGAAGCCGAAGAACAGCATCGGCTGGAGCACGCGCTGCGACTCCGGCTGGCGGGCGACGGACTGCATGTACGCGGCGAAGATCAGACCCACGCCGATGCCGCCGCCGATGGCAGCCAGACCGTAACCGATAGCACTGAGCGAACCAGTCATGAGGGGTATTTCCTTTCTAGGTGCCCGGGGGCCGGGCGTCGTAGCCGTGTCGGCTCTGAACATTTCGGGGTTGGACCGAGGGGGTCCGGCCGGGGCCGGAGCAGTGCTCCGCCGGTGTCAGTGGCCCTCTTGCAGGGCGCCCTGAACGTAGACGGCGAAGAGGAGGGTGAAGATGTAGGCCTGGAGGACCTGGATCAGGATCTCCAGGAAGTAGATGAACACGCCGAGCACGGTGGAGCCGAGGGCGACCACGCTGATGGCGCTGGCCTGCGAGAGCAGGTATCCCGTCATGGAGGCCGCGACCATGAGCGCCAGGTGACCGGCGAACATCGTGGCGAACACACGCAGGGCGTGCGTGACCGGGCGGATGATCAGGTTCGAGAGGAACTCGATCGGGATGAGGAAGATGTAGAGCAGCTTCGGGACGTCCGGCGGCATCGTCATCTTGCCCATGAAGCCGCCGAACCCGTGCCGCTTGATGCCCATGAAGACCCAGGTGACATAGGCGATGCCGGCCAGGACGTAGGCGGAGCCCGCGTGGGAGAGGGTCGGCAGCTGGAGCACCGGGATGGAGCCGAAGAGGTTGTTCACCAGGATGAAGAAGAAGAAGGTGAACAGCAGCGGGATGTAGGGGCGGAACTCCTTCTCACCGATGATGTCCCGGCCGAGGTGGTTGCGCACGAACCCGTAGCCGCTCTCCGCGAGGTACTGCGACTTCGAGGGGACGAGGGCGTTGCGGCGGATGGCCCACATGAAGAAGCCGGCGATCAGGACGACCGACAGGAGGATCAGCAGCATCTGCTTGCCGAACTCGAAGGTGCCCAGCTCGAAGAACGGCGGCAGGTGCATCTCGTCGACGGTCGGGGCGGTGAATCCTCCGGTGGCGGGGAGCCTGATGAGGGCGGCGTTCAATGCGGGTCCTTTCTGCAGTGCTCTGGCCGGTGGTCACGGTCGGGGCGCCGAGTCCGGGCCGGACTGGTGCGGGTTGTGAGGATCTGCACCGTCGGAGGTCGGACTCCGACGGAGTCCCTCCTGCATGTGGAGGTACACGACGTAGATCCCGGACGCGGCGCCGATGCACGCTCCCAGGACCACGATCCACCGGGTTCCCAGCACGCGATCCGCACCCCACCCTACCAAACTCCAGAACCCCATCCCGATCACCACGTAGAGCAGTGTCGTGAGGCCTCCGGAGAGCCCTCCGCCCTCCACGAGCTCCCCCGCGGTGCGCAGTCCGGGAGGGTCGGCGGGTGCTCCCTCCGGCGCCCCGGGCGGCGGAAAGCCGTCCGGGCGCCGGGCGTCGTCGCGGTCATCCGTGCTCATGGTCGTCCTGCTTCCTGTCGTCGGTGTCCCCGGGTGCGCCCGGCGTCTCCGGGCGCGCGGCCTCGGCCGCCCGCCGGGCCTCGAGCAGCGGTCCCAGGGCGGCACGGGTGCCGCGGGCGCCCGCCCGGGCCGCGAGGACCAGCGAGACGGCGAGCGCGCCCAGCACGCCCGCCGCGGTCCAGCCCGGCACCAGCCACGGCGGCGCCGGCACGGTGAGCAGCACCCAGCCGAGCAGCAGCACCTTGAGCACGTAGGTCCCGGCGAGCGCGGGGGCGGCGACCGGCCCGTCCGCCCCCGCGGTGGCCCGCGCCACGAGCAGGGTGATCAGGTGGCTCGCGGCGACCAGCCCCGCACCGAGCAGGGCGCTGAGGGCGGCCGCGCTCACGGGCGGATCCCCACCCGGGACCGGGACGCCGCCCGGCGCCCGAGCAGCCCGGGCAGCACGAGGTAGAGCGCCAGCACGGCGAGCACGAACGCGCCGGCCAGGGCCGTGGCGGCCGGCCCCGTGCGCAGGCCCAGGACCGAGGCGACGCTCACGAGGACGGTCGCGGCCGTGACGACGAGCGCGGAGCCCGTGTGGGACAGTCCCACGTCGGTGAGCCGCTGGTAGACGTGCTGGCGGTGCGGCCGGTACCAGGCCTCTCCCGCGCGGACCCGGCGGAGCAGCGTCACGGCGGTGTCGGCCACGTAGACCGCGAGCGGGGGCAGGAGGTACTCGACGTAGACGCCCGAGAGGAACGCCGCGACCGCGATGCCGGCCAGCGACCCGCCCAGCAGGTAGGAGCCCACGTCCCCGAGGAACACGGTGCCGCGGCCGAGGTTCCAGGGCAGGAACCCTGCGAAGCCGCCCGCCACGGCCAGGCCGGCGGCGACCATCCACGGCAGGTCGTTCGAGGCCCCGGCCCAGGCGTAGAGCAGCCCGGCGGCCAGGCCGTGCAGCCCCGAGATGCCGTTGATCCCGTCCATGAAGTTGGCCATGTTCACGTAGGCCGTGATCGCGAGGGTGCCCACGGGCAGCCACCACGCGGAGGTGCCGAGGACCGCGACGAGGACGGACGTGGCGGCCAGGCCGATGCCCAGCTGGACGGCCAGGCGCGCCCGCACGGACACGCCGCGGTAGTCCTCGGCCCAGCCCAGGGCCGCGAACAGCGCGGCGACGGCCAGGACCACGAGCGCCACGGAGCGGTCGACCTCGATGGCCCCGGTGAGCAGCGCGGAGCCGTAGGCGAGGAGCACGGCCACGGCCACGGCCAGGCCCATGCCCCGGACGACCGTGCGCTGGTGGGAGGAGCGCTCGTTGGGGACGTCGAGCACGCCCCACCGGGCGAGCAGGGGCTTGACGGCCAGCGGCAGCAGGAGGCTGAGCACGAGGGCCGGGGCGCCGACCGTGAGAACGAGCTCCCCGAGCTGGCGCAGCTCCTCCGGGTCGGGGGCAGCTCCGGGGTCGGTGAGGTCGAGGCCGGCCGGGAGCAGCGCGGCCGGGACCGTGGCCGCGCTCACGACGCCCGTCCCGAGGAGCTGCGCGGGCGCTGGACCGACGTGGGCGGCGGCTGCGTGGACGGCCGCACGACGGGGATCGTGCCCGTGTAGACCATGCCGCCGCGCACCTTCCACGTGTGCCGGTCCAGCTGGGCGGGGTCGAGGCGGTCGGCGCGCGCGTGGGAGATCTTGGGGTGGAAGGGCCGCTCGTCCTTCTCGCCGAGGCCGATGAGGTCCTCGTGCAGCTTCTCCCCCGGGCGCAGCCCCGTGACCTCGATCTCGACGTCCTCGCGCCCGCTCATCACGCGCAGCCGCTCGGCGATGTCCATGATCCGCACGGGCTCCCCCATGTCGAGGATCAGCACCTCGCCGCCGCGGGCGATCGCCCCGGCCTGGATCACGAGCTGGCAGGCCTCGGGGATCGTCATGAAGTAGCGGGTGGCCTCGGCGTGCGTCACCGTGATGGGGCCGCCCTGCCGGATCTGCTCGGTGAACAGGGGCAGCATCGAGCCGCGGGAGCCGAAGACGTTGCCGAAGCGCACCGAGGCGTACCGGTGCCCGGTGCGGTCGGCCATCCAGGCGGTGAGCTTCTCCGCGACGCGCTTGGAGTGGCCCAGCGCCGTGGTGGGGTTGGCGGCCTTGTCGGTCGAGATGTTGACGAAGACCTCGACGCCCGCGCCCTCGGCGGCCTGCAGCACGTTGAGGGTGCCGATGACGTTGGTCTTCCACGCCTCGTCGGGGTACTGCTCGAGCAGGGAGACGTGCTTGAGCGCGGCGGCGTGGAAGACCACCTGGGGCAGGCGGTCGCGGAAGATCGTGCCGACGGACTCGGGGTCGCGGATGTCGGCGAGGACGGTGTCGCGGCCGTCGAGCAGGCCGCGGCCCGTGATGGAGATCTGGGTGCTCTGCAGGGCGGACTCGTCGCGGTCCACCATGATCAGCTCGGCCGGCTCGAAGCCCACGAGCTGGCGGCACAGCTCGGAGCCGATGGAGCCGCCGGCGCCCGTGACCAGGACGCGGCGGCCCTTGACGTAGCCGGCGATCTCCTCGACGTCGATGTCCACGGGGCGGCGCCCGATCAGGTCCTCCATGCTGATGTCCCGGAAGTCCGTGGCGCGGTGCTCGGCGGTGAGCACCTCGCCGAGCGGGGGCATCGTCATGACCCGGATCCCGGTGCCGGCCACGGCGTCCGCGACCCGGTGCATGATGCGGGGCTCCGGGCTGGACATCGCCACGATGAGCACGGAGGCGCGGGTGCGGGCCATGACGTCGCGGACGTCGTGCAGGGTGCCGAGCACGGGCACGGACGAGATCCGCAGGTGCTTCTTGGCGGGGTCGTCGTCGAGCAGGGCCACGGGCAGGAACTCCGAGTGCGGGTCCTGCATCATGCGCTGGATGAGGAACGTCCCGAGGTAGCCGGCGCCGTAGACCACCACGTGCTGGGCGGACGCGCCCGGGCGGGCGGAGGCCTCCTGGTACATCCGCTTGAGGTAGCGGAAGGCCGCCATGAACAGGCACGCGAAGGGGAACGCGATCAGCGCGGTGGAGCGCGGGATGCCGATGCTCGTGCCCACCAGCAGGAGCAGGACCTGGAGCACGGCCGTGACGATGAGGGTGACCACGACCAGGAGCTTGGCCTCGTCGAAGCTGCCGAAGGAGTACCGCCCCTTGTACAGGGCGAAGGAGAAGCCGACGACGAGCTGGGCGGCCACGGCCACCAGGGACACCAGCAGCAGCCCGGGGGCGCTGATGAACTGGAGGTCCATCTCGTAGCGCAGCACCAGGGCCAGCACGAGGGCCACGACCCAGGCGACGGAGTCCAGCAGCATCTGGATCCACAGCCACGCCACGGGCCGGTCCGGCGGGGAGGCGCGGGGCGGCGCCCCCCTGCCGGCGTCCCCGGGGGGCACCGCCGTGCCGGCGGGGCGCTCGGGCTCACCACTCATCGCGGACGTTCCTTTCGTGGTCGGTGCCGGAGCCGGGGGCCGGCGGGCTGGGGTCCGGTGCGGGACGGTCAGCGGCGGGGTGCGCCGACCATGGCCCGGTAGGCGAGCTCCCGGAGCCGGGTGGGGACGAACCGGTAGCCGCCGCGCACCACCACGTTGCGCACCCATTGTAGGAACCCCACGTGGCCGATCCCGCGCAGCCGGGCCTGGAGGGCGAGCTCCGCGCGGAGCACGCGCCACCCGCCGCGCCGCTCGTAGGAGCCCGCGGAGACCCGGTAGCCGACCAGCGGCTCGGGCACGTTGCGCACGTCGGCGCCGGCGCGCAGCATCCGCACCCACAGCCAGTAGTCCTCGGCGAGGGGCACGTGCACGTAGCCGCCGGCCGCCCGCACGGCCGAGCGCCGGAAGACCACGGTCGGATGGCTCACGGGGTTGCGGCGCCGCGAGACGGAGCGGATGTCCCGCTCCCCCACCGGGGCGCGGCGCAGGGCGATCGGGGTCCGCTCGTCGTCGCCGATCTCGTGCATCGAGGAGCCCACCAGGTCGGCCCCGGCCTCGATGACGGGCAGCTGCACGGCGAAGCGGCGGGGATAGGAGACGTCGTCGGCGTCGGCCCGGGCCACCACGTCGTGCCGGCACCGGTCCAGCCCGGCGTTGAGCGCCGCGGCGAGCCCCTGGTTGTGCTCGAGGTCGACCCGCACGACCGGCACGGGCAGCTCGCGCGCGAGGCGGTCCAGCTCGGCCTCGAGCGGCGCGGGGACGGGGCCGTCGCGCACGACGACGAGCTCGGCGGGCCGGCGCCGCTGCTCGACGGTGGCCGACTCGGCCGCACGGCGCACCCGCTCCGCGGTGTCGGCGCGGTAGACGGGCATGAGCACCGAGAACTCGAGGCCCGGGGAGCCGCTCACGGCGTCACCGCGGCCCGCCGAAGCCGCGGCCGCGCATCCCGCCCACGTAGCGGCCCGCCCAGGACGCGAGACCGGCCGCGTCCCGCCGGCGCAGGTAGTAGAGGGGGTAGCCGACGAGGTCGGCGCCGAGCTGGACGACCCGCTTGTACCGCCACGTGGTCCAGCCCCGGTTGCGGAAGAAGTGCTCGCGCTTGAACGCGGTGGTGGGCACCACGACCTTGAGCCGGCCGGGGACCACGACGTGCTCCTCGTCCCAGCCGGGAGGATGGGCCACGGCGGTGCGCGTGGTGGTGCCGAAGGGCAGCCCGGAGCGGCGCAGCCGCACGAGGAAGTCGACCTCGTCGCCGCGCAGGAAGAGCTTGAGGTCCGGGAGCCCGACCGTGAAGAAGACGTGCTCGGCCATGAGGGCGCCGTTGAAGAAGGTGGCGTGGCCGGGCAGGAAGCCGAGCGGCTCCAGGTCCGCGCGGGAGTGCGTGATCCGTCCCTCGAGGCGGTGGGAGAAGGCCAGCGCGCCGTGGTCCTGGGGCGCCACGACGAGCGGGGAGACGACCGACAGGTCCCGCCGGGCGGCCTCGTGCAGGAGGACCTCGAGGCAGTCGGGGCCCTCCGGGCGGGCGTCGTCGTCCATGAGCCAGACCCGGTCCGCGCCGGTGGCGAGCGCTGTCAGGATCGCCAGGGAGAACCCGCCGGCCCCGCCCAGGTTGGCGAGGGAGCGCACGAGCCGCAGCTCGAACCGGCCGTCGACCGCCTGCTCCAGCGCCTGCCGCGGCAGCGGCTCGCGCCCCGCGTCGACCAGGCACAGGGACGCGACCGGCACCGTCTGCTCCCGCAGCGCGGCGACGAGCGCGAGGACGTCCTCGTGCCGGTCCTGGGTCACGCAGGCCACCGCCACCGTGGGGGTGGGCGTGGGGTCGGACGGCATGCGGCTCCTCCAGTGCGGTGACGGGTGCGGGGACGGGTGCGGGGGTCCGGCGCGGGGTGGCCGCCGGGACGTCCCGAGTCTAGCAAGCGGCCGCCGGGCGGCCGGGCCGGCGGGCCGCGTCGCCCCGCCCCCGCGCGGGCCGGTCTGTACGATGAGCGCAAGGATCCGGACGACGGCGACCGGCAGCGGCCGGCGGAGAGGAAGCACCGTGACATCGACGACGTGGGCAGTCCTGGGAGCGACGGGGTTCGTGGGTTCCGCGACCGTGGCCCGGCTGCAGGCGGACGGCCAGACGGTGGTCCCGGTCTCCGCGCCGCGGCTGGGGTCCGGGGCGCGCACGGTCCACCACCTGCTCCAGCAGGCCGGCCGGCTGGAGTCCGTCATCGACTACCTCGCCGAGTCCTTCGCCGGCGCCCACGTGGTCGTCAACGCGGCGGGCCTGGCGGCCCCGGACCAGACGCACGAGGAGTCCCTCGTCGGGGCGAACGCGCTGCTGCCGGTGCTCGTGGCCCTCGCAGCGCGCCGCACGAGCGTGCGCCGGATCGTGCACATCAGCTCCGCGGCCGTCCAGGGCGACGTCGACGTCCTCGACGAGACCCCCACGGTCCGGCCCTTCTCCCCCTACTCCTTCTCCAAGGCCCTCGGCGAGAGCGCGCTCCTGAAGCTGCGCCGCGACTGGGCGGGCGAGGACGGGGCCCCGGCCGTCACGGTGCTGCGCGCGACCTCCGTGCAGGGCTCCGGACGGCGCACCACGGCGCGGCTGGCCCGCTTCGCGTCCTCGCCGCTGAGCTCGGTGGCCGGCGACGGCACCGCGCACACCCCGGTGACCTCCGTGCACGCCCTGGCGGAGTTCGTCTCCCGGGTCGGACGCCACCGCGAGGAGCTGCCGCCGGTCGTGCTGCAGCCGTGGGAGGGCGCCACCACGGCCTCCATCCTGCGGGACGCCGGACGGCGGGAGCCGCGGCACCTCCCCGTGCTGCTGAGCCGGCTCGTGGTGGACGCCGGGTTCGCGGTCTCCGCCCTGGCCGGCCACCGCTGGCACGGAGTCTTCCGCCGGCTCGAGGTGACGTGGTTCGGCCAGCGCCAGGTGCGCGGCTGGGCCGAGGAGCACGGCGCGGTCCCGGAGCCGCGGATCAGCGAGGTGCTGCGCCAGGCGCACCTCGCCGCCGGCCGGGGCTGAGCACCGGCCGGGCCGTCCCCGGGGACGGCCTCAGGCCCCGCCGCGACCGCGCGCCACGAGCCGGGCGGCCTCGTCGACCGGCAGGGGCCGCGGCTCCCCCGGGGTCCCTGGGCGCGCGACGCGCCTGCGGTCCTGGTCCACGGCCGGGCGGGCGCCCGCCGCGGAGCGCGCCACGAGCGCGGCGGCCAGGCCCT